>CAYYIW010000001.1:0-144187 GCA_964472085.1 uncultured Rikenellaceae bacterium
TTAATAAGCTTGGAGTTATGGCAAAAGAAAAATTTGACAGGTCGAAACCGCATGTGAATATTGGTACAATTGGTCACGTGGACCATGGTAAGACCACTTTGACGGCAGCGATCACTATGGTCCTTGCCAAGAGAGGTCTCTCTGCAATCAGAGATTTTGACTCAATTGATAATGCCCCGGAAGAAAAGGAAAGAGGTATTACAATTAATACTGCTCACGTTGAGTATCAGACAGCCACACGTCACTATGCGCACGTTGACTGCCCCGGTCACGCTGACTATATCAAGAACATGGTAACTGGTGCTGCCCAGATGGACGGTGCTATTCTTGTTGTTGCTGCGACCGACGGTCCGATGCCACAGACCCGCGAGCACATACTGCTTGCACACCAGGTAAACGTTCCGAGAGTGCTTGTTTTCATGAATAAAGTTGATATGGTTGATGATGAAGAACTTCTCGAACTGGTAGAAATGGAGGTTCGTGATCTTCTGAATTTCTATAAATTTGACGGTGACAACGCTCCCGTGATCCGCGGTTCAGCACTTGGTGCAATGAACGGTGAGGAAAAATGGGAAGATAAAGTCATGGAACTGATGGATGCTGTTGATGAATACATTCCAATTCCTCCACGTGATAATGAAAAACCTTTCCTTATGCCTGTTGAGGATGTCTTCTCAATCACAGGTAGAGGTACCGTTGCAACCGGTCGTATCGAAACAGGTGTTATCATTACCGGTGATGAGCTTGAGCTTATAGGTCTTGGTGCCAGCAAACGTAAATCAGTATGTACTGGTGTTGAGATGTTCCGCAAGATCCTCGACAGGGGTGAAGCTGGTGACAACGTAGGTCTTCTTCTTCGTGGTGTTGACAAGAAAGAGATAAAGAGAGGTATGGTTCTTGCAAAACCCGGATCAATCACTCCTCATACAAAGATCAAGGCTGAGGTTTATGTCCTTAAGAAAGAAGAAGGTGGACGTCATACACCATTCCATAACAAATATCGTCCGCAGTTCTATCTCAGGACACTCGACGTAACTGGTGAGATCACTCTTCCTGAAGGAACAGAAATGGTAATGCCAGGTGATAATGTAACAATCACCGTTGACCTTATCTACCCTGTTGCTATCAATGTCGGACTGCGTTTCGCTATCCGTGAAGGTGGAAGAACAGTAGGTGCCGGCCAGGTAACTGAAATACTCGAATAAGATTTTAGTTGAAGCGCAATGCATTGCGTTTCAACTATGCTTTGCGTTTCAAAGATATTAGACGGGTGTAGCTCAGTTGGTAGAGCACTGGTCTCCAAAACCAGGTGTCGGGAGTTCGAGTCTCTCCTCCCGTGCAAAATTTTTAGTACTATGAATTTAAAAGGATATTTCAAGGAATCATTCACAGAACTGGTGCACAAAGTAACCTGGCCGACATTCAGCGAACTCCAGAACAGTGCAGTGCTTGTCATGGTGGCTACTCTGATATTTGCAGTTTTAGTTGCCGGCATGGATTTTATCTTTAGCCATGCAATGAAGTTTATTTACAGTTTGTTATACTAAACATTAAGCAGTTCCAATGAGTGAGAATATAAAGAAGTGGTACGTGCTTCGGGCTATCGGTGGAAAGGAAAAAAAGGTTAAGGAGTATATCGATAGTGAAGTGGTACGTCTGAAACTCGAAGAATATGTCTCACAGGTTCTTATCCCGACCGAGAAGGTTTATCAGATAAGGGCAGGTAAGAAAATAAGCAAGGAAAGGACATTTTTCCCTGGTTATGTTCTGGTTGAAGCTGTTCTTATTGGTGAAATACCGCATTTATTAAGGAATGTGCCAAATGTAATCGGATTCCTTGGCTCACAGGATGGTGAGCCGGTTCCGCTCAGAAAATCTGAAATTAACCGTATTCTCGGAAAAGTTGATGAACTGAATGCAAGCGATGAGGAATTGAATGTTCCATTCTTTGTTGGCGAATCGGTTAAAGTTATTGATGGACCATTCAACAGTTTTACGGGAATTATTGAAGAGGTGAATGATGAAAAGAAAAAGCTTAAGGTGATGGTTAAGATCTTCGGACGAAAAACACCACTTGAGCTAAGTTTTATGCAGGTAGAAAAGGAAAATTAACAGAAGATATTGGCGGTTGTAATATTCATAATGCTTCCTGAATAACTGCCAAGCTCTCGCAATAAACACGCAAATTTTAAATTATGGCAAAAGAAGTAGCTGGAATTATCAAGTTACAGATTCGTGGCGGAGCAGCAAATCCATCTCCTCCTGTGGGGCCGGCACTTGGTTCCAAGGGAGTGAACATCATGGATTTTTGTAAGCAATTTAATGCGAGGACTCAGGACAAGGCAGGGAAGGTGATACCTGTTGTTATCACCGTTTATGGCGACAAGTCATTCGACTTTGTTACCAAAACACCCCCGGTTGCCGTTCAGCTTCTTGAAGTCTCTAAATCAAAAAAAGGTTCCCAGGAACCTAACAGGGACAAAGTAGCATCGATATCCTGGGACCAGGTAAAGACAATTGCTCAGGATAAAATGGAAGACTTGAACTGTTTTACAATTGAGTCTGCAATGAGAATGGTTGCTGGTACCGCCAGAAGTATGGGAATCACCATTAAAGGTGAATTCCCCGGAAATAACTAATTAGAAGAAACAATGACTAAACTTACCAAAAATCAAAAGTCTGCTCTGGAAAAACTCGATAAAGGCAGGCTTTATACATTGAAAGAAGCTTCTGCCCTGGTTAAGGAAATAACTACTACCAGGTTCGACGCTTCGATCGATTTGGATGTAAGGTTAGGTATAGATCCCAGGAAATCCAACCAGATGGTTCGCGGTGTCGTTTCACTTCCTCATGGTACGGGTAAAGAGACTCGTGTACTCGTTCTCTGTACACCCGACAGGGAAAGTGAAGCAAAAGAAGCCGGTGCCGATTTTGTAGGTCTTGACGATTATGTCGAAAAGATTAAAGGAGGTTGGACAGAAGTGGATGTAATAATAACCATGCCATCTGTAATGGGCAAGGTCGGTCAGTTAGGGCGAATACTCGGTCCGAGAGGGCTGATGCCTAACCCTAAGAGTGGAACTGTTACCATGGAAATTGGTAAAGCTGTTAAAGAAGTGAAACAGGGCAAGATTGATTTCAAAGTAGATAAAAGCGGGATCATTCATGCCTCTATTGGAAAAGTCTCATTCGAACCGAATAAGATCGTTGACAACGCCAGGGAGTTCATCTCCATGGTTAACAAACTTAAACCCGCAGCTGCAAAAGGTACATACATTCGTAGTGTATTCCTTTCAAGCACAATGAGTCCGGGTGTAAAGGTTGATCCCAAAGGTCTTGATGATTAATTATGTAAAAAGGAAGAACTTATGAGACGTGAAGAAAAAAATGCTATCATAGACAGCCTTGCTGAGAGAATAAAGGAGTACAGCCACTTTTACCTTACCGATACTGCTCAGCTGAATGCCGCTGATACAAGTAATCTCAGAAGAAAGTGTTTTGAAAACGATATAAAACTTATTGTCGTTAAAAATACCCTTCTTAAGAGAGCGCTTGAACAGTCAGATATTGACTTTAAAGAACTTTATCCGGTTCTTAAAGGTACTTCGTCCATCATGTTTACTCAATCCGGAAATACTCCTGCAAAGCTTATAAGGGAATTCCGGAAACAACATGATAAACCTGTTCTTAAAGGTGCATATGTTCAGGAATCTATTTACATAGGAGATAACATGCTCGACACCCTCGTTTCCGTAAAAACAAGAGAAGAGCTTATCGGCGATGTGATCATGCTGTTGCAGTCACCTGCCCAAAATGTTATTTCAGCACTTAAGTCGGGTGGAAATAAATTACATGGTGTTCTTGAAACACTTTCAAAAAGAGAAGAATAGTAAAATATAATCAATTAAAAATCAATAGAAATGGCAGATCTTAAGAAATTTGCAGAAGAACTGGTTAACTTATCTGTAAAGGAAGTAAACGAACTGGCTGATATACTGAAGGAAGAGTATGGCATTGAACCTGCTGCTGCTGCAGTAGCTGTTGCCGGACCCGGAGCCGGTGCCGACGCACCTGCTGCTGAAGAAAAAACATCTTTTGATGTTATTCTTACAAGCCCGGGTGGCCAGAAACTCCAGATAGTAAAACTGGTAAAGGATCTCACCGGTCTTGGTCTTAAAGAAGCTAAAGCAGTGGTAGACTCTGCTCCGGCTCCTGTTAAGGAAGGTGTATCCAAAGAAGAAGCAGAAGCAATTAAAGGTCAATTAGTAGAAGCAGGAGCTGAAGTTGAACTTAAATAAGTTATACCTAATTGATGGGTTACAGGTTTAGTCCCGTATTTTCGGGACTAAGCCTTTTCGTTCTTTTAATTATAAGTTCACTTAATCTTTTAATAAATGTCCTCAAATAATACCGGAAGAATAAGTTTCGCATCCAGGAAAAATCAAATTGATTATCCTGATTTTCTGGAGATTCAATTGAAATCATTCGGTGAGTTTTTCCAGCTTGGAACAACTCCTGAAAACCGAAAAAGGGAAGGACTTTTTAAGGTCTTTACGGAGAACTTTCCAATTACTGATACCAGGAACAATTTTGTCCTGGAATTTCTGGATTATTATATTGATCCACCAAGATATACCATAGAAGAATGTATTGAACGCGGACTCACTTTCAGCGTTCCTCTCAAAGCAAAACTAAAACTTTACTGTACCGATCCCGAACATGAGGATTTTGATACTGTTATTCAGGATGTCTATCTTGGAACAGTGCCTTATATGACCGAACGCGGTACTTTTGTCATTAACGGGGCTGAGAGAGTAGTTGTATCACAGCTTCACCGGTCACCCGGTGTCTTCTTCGGTCAGAGCATTCACGCCAATGGTACCAAGCTTTATTCAGCCAGGATCATTCCATTTAAGGGATCATGGATTGAATTCGCTACCGATATCAATAACGTGATGTATGCTTACATCGACAGGAAGAAGAAACTGCCCGTAACAACTCTTCTCCGTGCAATAGGTTTCGAGAGCGATAAGGAGATTCTCGAGATCTTTAACCTTGCTGAAGAACACAAAGTATCCAAAACAAACATCAAGAAGCTTGTCGGGCGCAAACTGGCTGCCAGGGTGCTAAAGACATGGATCGAGGATTTTGTTGATGAGGATACCGGCGAGGTCGTTTCCATTGAAAGAAATGAGGTAATTCTCGACAGGGAGACAGTCATTGAATCAGAACATGTCGATATGATAGTTGATTCAGGCGCAAAAGCCATCCTGCTCCACAGGGATGATACCTCTCTGTCGGATTATGCAATTATTTATAACACTCTTCAGAAAGATCCATGTAACTCGGAAAAAGAAGCAGTTATCTATATCTACCGCCAGCTGAGAAATGCTGAACCGCCGGACGAGGCAACTGCAAGGGACGTCATCGATAAACTATTCTTCTCCGATAAACGTTATGACCTCGGGGAAGTTGGACGTTACAGGATCAACAAGAAACTGGGTCTTAATACGGAAATGGATGTTAAGATCCTTACACGTGAAGATATTATCAAGATCATAGGGTATCTTATCGAGCTTATCAATTCGAAGACAGATATTGACGATATTGATCACCTGAGCAACAGGAGGGTACGTACCGTTGGTGAGCAGCTGTATGCCCAGTTCGGCGTTGGCCTTGCACGTATGGCACGTACTATAAGGGAAAGGATGAACGTCAGGGACAACGAGGTGTTCACACCGGTCGACCTTATTAACTCAAAGACTCTGTCTTCGGTTATCAACTCATTCTTCGGTACCAACCAGCTTTCCCAGTTCATGGACCAGACCAATCCGCTGGCAGAAATGACACACAAGCGTCGTATGTCTGCTCTTGGTCCGGGTGGTCTGTCGCGTGAGAGAGCGGGTTTCGAAGTCAGGGACGTTCACTATACACACTACGGCAGGCTTTGCCCGATAGAGACACCGGAAGGACCCAATATCGGTCTTATCTCTTCTCTCTGTGTTTATGCCAAGATCAATGACCTGGGATTTATTGAGACTCCCTATCTTAAGGTTAATGAAGCCAGGGTCGATCTTAGTGAAGACGGTATCCTGTGGCTCAGTGCTGAGGAAGAAGAAGAAAAAGTGATAGCCCAGGCCAATGCTGCCCTTATGGATGATGGCCATTTTGTCAACCAGAGGGCTAAATGCAGGTATGAAGCTGATTACCCGCTTGAAGAGGTTAATAAAGTTAACCTGATGGACGTTGCACCGAACCAGATAGCTTCCATCGCAGCATCTCTTATCCCGTTCCTCGAGCACGATGATGCCAACAGGGCACTCATGGGATCGAACATGATGCGCCAGGCTGTTCCGCTTATCAATCCTGAAGCTCCGATTGTCGGCACGGGTCTTGAAGCACAGGTTATAAAGGACAGCCGTATTCTGTTCACAGCCGAAGGTGACGGCATTGTTGAATACGTGGATGCCAACGAGATAGTGATCAGGTATACACGTACCGACGAGGAGAAATTTGTCAGCTTCTATGATGATATTAAAAGGTATATCCTTCCTAAATATAAGAAGACCAACCAGAATACATGTATTAACATTATCCCGGTGGTCAGGAAAGGAGAAAGGGTATCGAAAGGACAGGTCCTGACAGAGGGCTATGGCACCAAAAAAGGTGAACTGGCGCTTGGCAGAAACCTGAAGGTTGCCTTTATGCCCTGGAAGGGATATAACTTTGAGGATGCCATCGTGATTTCCGAGAAAGTGGTGCAGGAAGACTATTTTACTTCCGTGCATATTGATGAATACCAGCTTGAGGTCCGTGACACAAAACGTGGACTTGAAGAGCTTACATCTGATATACCAAATGTTAGTGAAGAGGCTACAAAGAACCTGGATGAGAACGGACTGATAAGGGTCGGCGCTCATATCAGGCCTGGTGATATTCTTATTGGAAAGATCACTCCCAAGGGAGAATCTGATCCTTCACCTGAAGAAAAACTCCTTCGTGCCATCTTCGGCGACAAAGCAGGTGATGTAAAAGATGCATCACTAAAAGCCGGACCTTCTCTTGAGGGTGTCGTTATAGACAAGAAACTATTCACAAGGGCTGTGAAAGACAGGAAAGCCAAGGCTGTAGAGAAGCCCATACTGGATAAGATAGATTCAGACTTCAACAGGAGTGTTGAGGAACTGAAAGCCCGCCTGGTGGATAAGCTGTTTATACTTGTGAACGGAAAGACATCACAGGGCGTTAAGGATTATCTGAATGTGGATGTAATCCCTAAAGGAAGTAAATTCACCCTGAAGCAGCTCCAGGATATTGACTATATGAATGTCAATCCGAACAAATGGACAACTGATA
Source organism: uncultured Rikenellaceae bacterium (assembly GCA_964472085.1). Taxonomy (GTDB): domain Bacteria; phylum Bacteroidota; class Bacteroidia; order Bacteroidales; family VadinHA17; genus LD21. The sequence goes on from CAYYIW010000001.1 coordinate 7,357, forward strand.
AGAAGAAAAATGACAGTATCAAACAGCTGCTGCATAATTACATTATCAAGTTCAAGGAGCTGGATGGAGTCTATAAGCGTAAGAAATATAATATTACCATCGGCGATGAACTGCCTGCAGGTATTGTAAGGCTGGCAAAAGTGTATATTGCTAAAAAACGCAAGATCAAAGTGGGTGATAAGATGGCTGGCCGACATGGTAACAAGGGTATTGTTGCCAGGATCGTGAGGTCGGAAGATATGCCATTCCTTGAGGACGGTACACCTGTCGACATAGTTCTTAATCCTCTGGGTGTTCCTTCAAGGATGAACCTGGGACAGATCTATGAGACAGTTCTTGGATGGGCCGGACAGAAGCTCGGACTTACTTTCTCCACACCTATATTCGATGGAGCGACACTGGACCAGATAACCGGCTATACAGATGATGCAGCTCTTCCTAAATATGGAAAGACTTACCTGTATGACGGCGGAACTGGTGAGAGGTTTGACCAGCCGGCCACAGTTGGCGTTATCTATATGCTTAAACTGGGTCATATGGTCGATGATAAGATGCATGCACGTTCTATCGGTCCATATTCGCTTATTACACAGCAGCCTCTGGGTGGTAAAGCCCAGTTCGGAGGTCAGCGTTTTGGTGAGATGGAGGTTTGGGCACTCGAAGCATTTGGTGCTGCTCATATTCTGCAGGAGATTCTGACAATTAAATCGGATGATGTTATAGGCCGCGCAAAAGCTTATGAAGCAATAGTGAAAGGAGAGCCTATGCCACATCCGGGAATACCTGAATCTCTGAACGTTCTTCTGCACGAACTGAGAGGTCTTGGACTAAGCGTTTTGCTTGACTAAGTATCCAGCGGGTAATGAGTTTATAGTTATAAGTAAAAATAATATTCAGCATATGTCATTCAGAAGAGATAACAAAACAAAGACCAGTTACTCGAAAATATCGATAGGGCTGGCTTCACCGGAAGAGATCCTCGATCGTTCAAGTGGTGAGGTACTGAAGCCTGAAACAATCAATTACCGTACATATAAGCCCGAACGCGACGGTTTGTTCTGTGAACGTATATTCGGCCCGGTAAAAGATTACGAGTGTCATTGCGGAAAATACAAAAGGATCCGCTATAAAGGGATCGTTTGCGACCGTTGTGGTGTTGAAGTGACAGAGAAAAAGGTACGTCGCGAAAGAATGGGGCATATATCACTCGTTGTTCCTGTGGCCCATATATGGTACTTCCGTTCATTGCCAAATAAAATAGGCTATCTACTGGGGTTACCGACAAAGAAACTCGATTCAATTATTTATTACGAGAGATATGTGGTGATCAATCCAGGTATCAAGGCTGCTGATGGTATTAAGTACCTCGATTTTCTAACCGAGGAAGAGTATCTTGAGATTACCGAGTCGCTGCCGAAGGAAAACCAGTACCTGGAAGATAATCACCCTGATAAGTTCGTTGCAGATATGGGCGCAGAAGCTCTTCATAAGCTGCTAAGCCGTATCGACCTTGATGAATTGTCATATTCCCTTCGTCACAGGGCAAGTACCGAGACTTCACAGCAACGTAAAAATGAAGCGCTTAAAAGGCTCCAGGTTGTCGAGGCATTCAGGGATTCCGTATCGGTCAATAAGCCGGAATGGATGATAATCAAGGTTGTTCCTGTCATTCCACCGGAACTCAGACCACTGGTACCTCTCGATGGAGGCCGTTTTGCCACCAGCGACCTCAATGACCTTTACAGGAGGGTCATTATCAGGAACAATCGTCTTAAAAGGCTTATTGAAATCAAAGCTCCGGAGGTTATCCTCAGGAACGAAAAAAGGATGCTCCAGGAAGCTGTGGATTCACTCTTCGATAATTCAAGGAAAGCCAATGCCGTTAAGACGGATGCCAATCGTCCTCTTAAATCACTCAGCGACAGTCTGAAAGGAAAACAGGGACGTTTCCGCCAGAACCTTCTTGGTAAAAGGGTTGACTACTCTGCACGTTCCGTTATTGTCGTTGGACCTGAGCTATCATTGCACGAATGTGGCTTGCCTAAAGATATGGCAGCAGAGCTGTATAAGCCTTTTATAATACGGAAACTTATTGAAAGAGGAATTGTAAAGACTGTAAAATCAGCAAAGAAAATTGTCGACAGGAAAGATCCTGTCGTATGGGATATTCTTGAGAATGTTCTTAAAGGTCATCCTGTATTGCTTAACCGTGCTCCAACCCTTCACAGGCTTGGTATTCAGGCATTTCAACCCAAGCTGATAGAGGGTAAGGCCATCCAGCTTCACCCTTTGGTATGTACTGCTTTCAACGCCGACTTTGACGGTGACCAGATGGCTGTACATCTTCCTCTCGGTAATTCAGCTATACTTGAGGCACAGATGCTTATGCTGGCTTCTCATAATATTCTCAACCCGGCAAACGGAGCACCTATTACCGTTCCGTCACAGGATATGGTTCTCGGACTCTATTATATAACAAAGGGACGTAAGAGTACAGCTACCGAAAAGGTCAGGGGAGAAGGTCTTGTATTCTATTCCCCCGAAGAGGTTAATATCGCATATAATGAGGGCCGTATAGATCTTCATGCGTTTATCAGGGTTAAGGTAGATGATCTGAAAGAGGGTCAGCCTGTGAACCACCTTATCGAAACGACAGTGGGTAGGGTGATCTTCAACCAGTACGTTCCGGCAGAGGTAGGTTATATTAATGATATCCTTACCAAAAAATCGCTGAGGGATATCATTGGCCGTGTTCTTAAGCTGGCAGGAACTGCCAAGACAGCCGATTTCCTTGATGCAATAAAGAGCCTTGGATTCCTGACAGCCTTTAAAGGGGGACTGTCATTTAACCTCGACGATGTGATCATACCCGAAGAGAAGACTAATTTTGTTGATGAAGGATATGAACAGGTTGAGGAAGTGCTGAACAACTACAGCATGGGATTTATCACCAATAACGAGAGATATAACCAGATAATTGATATCTGGACACATGTCAATGCCCGTCTTACCCAGTCGCTGATGAAACAGCTGTCGAATGACAAGCAGGGTTTCAACTCGGTCTATATGATGCTTGACTCGGGTGCGAGGGGTTCCAAGGAACAGATACGTCAGCTGTCAGGTATGAGGGGTCTTATGGCCAAGCCTCAGAAATCCGGGGCTACAGGATCCGAGATCATTGAAAACCCGATCCTTTCTAACTTTAAGGAAGGCCTGTCAGTCCTTGAATACTTCATCTCAACTCACGGTGCCCGTAAAGGTCTGGCTGATACAGCTCTTAAGACGGCTGATGCCGGTTATCTTACCCGTCGTCTTGTTGATGTTTCACAGGATGTAATTATAAACGAGGAAGACTGCGGAACCTTGAGGGGCCTGGTTGCCACGGCTATCAAGAAAAGTGAGGAAGTGGTTGAATCACTGTACGAAAGGATTCTCGGACGTACCACTGTTCATAATGTATATCATCCTCTTACCGGTGAACTTATTGTTGAATCCGGTGAAGAGCTTACCGAAGAGCTTGCAAGAAAGATAGAAGACTCTCCGATAGAACAGGTAGAGATACGTTCAGTGCTTACCTGCGAATCGAAGAAAGGTGTATGTGCAAAATGCTACGGACGTAACCTGGCAACAGGCCGTATGGTACAGATAGGTGAAGCAGTGGGTGTCATTGCTGCACAGAGTATCGGTGAACCTGGTACACAGCTGACCCTCCGTACTTTCCACGTTGGTGGGACTGCATCGAACATAACAACCGAATCGAGACTTATTGCCCGTTATGCAGGTATAGCCGAGATTGACGAATTGAGAACAGTTCCGAAGAACGATCTTGAAAAAGGCGATATTGATATAGTGATCGGCCGTCTTGCCGAACTGAGAATTATTGATAAGAAAACAGGCATTGCCCTGACTACACACACAATACCCTACGGATCAAAACTGTATATCAAATCGGGTCAGGAAGTTGAAAAAGGGAAGCTCATCTGCGAATGGGACCCGTTCAACGCCGTTATAATATCGGAGCTTGCAGGTAAGATAGCTTATGATTATCTTATTGAAGGTATCACCTTCCGTGAGGAATCAGACGAACAAACAGGTTTCAAGGAAAAGGTTATCATAGAAAGCCGTGATAAGACCAAGAACCCGGCTATTAAAATACTCTCCCCGAAAGGAGAAGAGCTGAGAGTTTATAACCTGCCCGTAGGTTCTCACCTTGTGGTGGAAACCGATTCTGCGGTGGAAGCAGGAGAGGTGCTTGCAAAGATACCACGAGCAGTTGGAAAATCAGGTGATATTACCGGTGGTCTCCCACGCGTTACAGAGTTGTTTGAGGCCCGTAACCCGTCCAATCCTGCAATAGTCTCAGAAATAGACGGGGAGGTTACATTCGGTAAGATAAAAAGAGGTAACAGGGAAATAAGCATCAGGTCAAAGACCGATGAGATAAAGAAATACCTAGTCCCATTATCGAAACAGATACTTGTTCAGGAGAATGATTATGTAAAAGCAGGTATCCCGCTTTCCGACGGGGCAATAACTCCGGCTGATATTCTTGCTATCAAGGGACCTACCAAGGTTCAGGAATATATAGTTAACGAGATACAGGAGGTTTACCGCCTTCAGGGTGTGAAAATAAACGATAAGCACTTTGAGATCATCGTGCGACAGATGATGCGTAAAGTTGAGATTGTTGACCCTGGCGATACTAAATTCCTTGAAAAACAGATAGTTGACAAGATAGAATTCATGGACGAGAATGACTGGATATACGGCAAAAAAGTAGTACTTGATTCCGGTGATTCACAGTCCCTGAAACCAGGTATGATAATATCAGCACGTAAGCTAAGGGATGAAAATTCCATGCTTAAACGCCGCGACCTCAAGACAGTTGAATCGCGGGATGCAATTCCTGCAACTTCAAGCCAGGTTCTGCAGGGTATTACAAGAGCTTCGTTGCAGACTAAGAGCTTCTTCTCAGCTGCTTCATTCCAGGAGACCACCAAGGTACTTAATGAAGCTGCAATATTGGGTAAGGTAGACAGACTTGAGGGTCTGAAGGAGAATGTTATTGTTGGGCACCTTATCCCTGCAGGGACGGGACAGCGTCATTATAACAGCATTATTGTAGGATCCCTTGAGGAATATGAAAGCCTTGTCGGGGCTGAAAAAGAAGCTGAGTCTGAGACAGAAGTTGAAAACTAAAAAAAGATTATGATTATGAATGATCCTAAAAATCCTTCACAGATAAGTATCGAACTGAATGAGGAAATTGCCCAGGGCACTTATTCGAACCTTGCCGTGATAACTCATTCCGCATCGGAATTTGTAATTGATTTTGTGCGTATAATGCCGGGTATTCCAAAAGCACAGGTAAAATCGAGGATAATTGTCACCCCGGAGCATGCCAAGAGACTTGTGGCTGCCCTCGAGGATAACATTGCCAAGTATGAATCGGTGCACGGAACCATAAAGGAAGTAAAAGGATCCGGACCTGCTATGCCTCTTAATTTCGGCGGTCCGACTGCTCAGGCATAATTTTGCTCTTAACTCCACATAGATAAGCCGTCAATATTTTCGATTTGACGGCTTATTTTTTTGTAATGAATGAAATATAATATTACTTTGTCCGTATAACAATAATCGGTAATGACATATCTGAGATGAGAATACATTTAATAAGAAAGCTTTTTATTGCCCTGGTGCTTCTTGCTCCTGTTTTATCATACACAGGTTGTAAGAAACAGGCAAAATGTGGTTGTAACGGAGATGTTCTCTACACCCTGAAAGGTTCACAGGCTTATGTCTATTTTAATGAAGACGGATCAAGTATTTTTTTCACACTTACCGTAGATCCTTATTCCACATATAACTTCTGTAACCCCGGAGAAATGTTTCCCAAGCTGTCAAATTATAAGTCGGGAGACATTCTTGATGTATACGGTGATGTTTTCTGGGATTGTACCTACGTGATGCAGTCCAGCAGTTCTCCTTACGGATCATATCGCAAAGTTTACCAGGTTATGGGAACAGACATAAGCATTAATCCTTACGGTAAATAATTTTAATTCTCTTCAGGTAGAATTATCCCATTCATTGCCGGTGGTTGTCCTGGTAGTCCCGATGTACACCTCCTGCCCCCGATAGTGAATTCTTTAAATTTACCGACAATTTTGTATATTTCTGAAAAATTACCTGATGATTCAGAATGTGATATCTTTTATAGGTGCCGGGCGGGTTGCTGGCTCCCTTTGCAGGCAATTGGATCACTCCGGGAATAAGATCAATATGATCATTTCACCCACACCGGAAAGAGGCAGGGACCTGGCAGAATCGTGCAGTGCGGAGTGGTCGCCGGAATTGAAAATCCCGCAAGATACCACGGTTGTCATAATTGCTGTTCCCGATAATGAACTTTCCGGGATCCTGGTAAACATGAATGTGTCGGATAAGATCCTGGTTGCTCATACAGCCGGAAGCACGGGCATGGATGTTTTTCCTGACCACATTGCCAGGCAGGGTGTTTTCTATCCCCTCCAGACATTTACATCGGGCCGTAAGGTGGATTTTTCGGCACTTCCTTTCCTTCTTGAAGCGTCAGATAATGAGTCCCTGTCAGTACTCAGGAATCTTGCGGAAAGCATGGGCTCAAAGGTGTATTATGTTGATAGTGAACACAGAAGATGGCTGCACCTTGCAGCAGTATTTGCATGTAATTTCACGAATCATATGCTTACTGTGGGAAAGGAAGTCGCAGCAAAAGGCGGCTTCGGGATTGACATACTTAAACCCCTGATACAGGAAACTATCGCCAAAGCACTGGAAAAGGGACCTGAAAATTCCCAGACCGGACCGGCTGTGCGAAATGATTTTAATACTATTGAAAAACATTTGAAATTATTATCTTTCTCTCCTGAATTGCAAAAGATTTATAATGATCTGACTATGGAGGTCATCAACTATTATAATAACAAGTTTTGAATGACTAATTTTAAGGAAAACCTGGCCCGTGTTAAGGCTTTCGTTTTTGATATTGACGGAGTCCTGTCGCTGCAGACTATAAGCCTGAATGCATTCGGAGTACCATCAAGAACTGTAAATCTTCGCGATGGGTATGCAATACAGCTGGCTGTAAAAAAAGGTTACAGGGTAGGGATCATTTCAGGGAGCAGGTCAAAAGAATATCAGAAGAGACTTAAACGGCTCGGGGTGACAGATGTTTATCTCAACAGCAGGCTTAAAATAGACCGTTTCAATGATTTTGTAAAGAAATATGATCTGTTTGAAGCAGAAGTAATGTTTATGGGTGATGACATTCCCGATTTTGATGTGATGAAAAAAGCAGGCATCCCTGTATGTCCATCCGATGCAGATAGTGAGATTAAAGAACTGTCAGTATATATATCCGATAAAAAAGGTGGAGAGGGATGTGTCAGGGATGTTATTGAACAGGTGCTCAGGTTGCATAAGAACTGGATGGATACGGACGCATTTACATGGTAAACTATGAAAGAATTTTTTAATCTTATCCGATGGAAAAACCTGGTCATTGTAATTCTGACCATGGTACTCATGCGCTATGCGATAATTGCTCCTCTGGTAAGCAGGATACAGGTGATCCTTGCTGACGGCTCCGGAGACCAGGTACAGATGACACTCAGGTTTCCATGGTACGATTTTGTATTGCTGGTGCTGGCTACAGTACTTATTACGGCAGGTGGATATGTAATTAATGATTATTTCGATATTAAGACTGATCTTATCAATAAGGGAAAAGTAATTGTTGGGACAAGGATACCAAGAAGAAAAGCGATGATGTGGCATAATATACTCAACATCATTGGTGTACTGATTGGTTTTTATATATCGTGGAGCTCTGGCTATACAATGATGGGAGTTCTTTTTTTGCTGGTATCGGGTCTTCTCTATTTTTACTCCGCGAGCTATAAGCGGCAGTTCCTGATCGGAAATATAATTGTTGCCTTTCTCACGGCCATGGTTCCCTTACTGGTTGTGCTGTATGAATGGCCGGCACTTTTCAGGTATTATACGGTACATGCCATATCTGTTCCATCACTGAGGTTTTTATTCTACTGGGTGGCAGGATTTGCCCTTTTTGCATTCCTTACCACACTTACCCGTGAATTAATTAAGGATATAGAGGATTTTGAAGGTGATCTGGCCTACGGAAGAAATACTGTACCTGTGGTTATCGGGATCCTTTCGTCTAAGATCGTATCTGTTTGCCTGATTGTGATCACAATAGCTTTGCTTTACCTGGTGTGGTATTTTTTCATCTTTGACAGGATTACACTGATATATTTATCTGTAGCTATTGTTGTTCCGCTTATACTTGCTGTCATAAGGTTAATAACAGGCAGTAAGAAAGAACATGTTCACAGTGCAAGCAGCATCATGAAATTGGTGATGTTTACCGGTATCTTTTATTCAGTTGTGGTAAAGATGATCTTAACCTGGAATCTTGTCTGACTATGTTGACCGGTAATCATCAAAATTACAGGATAATACTTGCATCCGGTTCTCCCAGGAGACAACAGCTCCTTGAGGAGACCGGACTTAGGTTCGATGTAGTGACAAAAGAATTTGATGAGACTTTCCCCGGTGGATTGGACGGTGCTGAGATAGCGAGACATGTTGCCCATGAAAAGGCATCATGTTTCAGGGAGGAAATATCTGAAAGTGATGTAGTAATTACTGCTGACACGGTGGTATGGTGTAACGGCAGGATCCTGGGTAAACCTGTCGATCGTGATGATGCGGTTTCGATGCTCAGGGAAATATCGGGCAACACTCACGAGGTCATAACAGGAGTATCCATCATGACAAAATCAGATGAGGTGATGTTCTCGGAAACTACAATGGTTACTTTTGAACACATGACAGAAGAAGAGATCAGTTTTTATATAAATACCTATAATCCATACGATAAAGCAGGAGCATACGGCATTCAGGAGTGGATAGGCCTGACGGCATGCAGCCGGATCGAGGGTTCTTATTTTAATGTTGTCGGGCTTCCGGTTCACAGGCTCTACAGGGAACTTCAGACTTTTCTGATAAAACACGGTATGGAATAAGTATATTTGGAAATATATTTCCGGGATGGGATCCCGGTTACAGGATAGAAAAGCCAGGATTAATATTATATAAATACATAAAATCAAATACTCATGAGAAACAGATTTCTTATAGGCTGTCTTATGCTTATATCAATTATGCCAAAGGCTGTAAAGGCCGATGAGGGAATGTGGATACCCCTGCTGATAGAGAAGTATAATATAAAACTGATGAAGGAAAAGGGCTTTAAGCTGAGTGCCGAGGACATCTACAGTGTTAACAAAGCCTGCATGAAAGATGCTGTCGTAAGGTTTGGCGGAGGCTGTACGGGAGAGGTCATTTCTTCGGAAGGACTGGTGATCACCAATCATCATTGCGGCTACGGACAGATACAGAGGCATTCAACCCTCAAACACGATTATCTTACAAATGGTTTCTGGGCAATGTCAAGGCAGCAGGAACTTCCTAATCCGGGTCTTACAGTTACTTTTCTCAAGAGAATGGAGGACGTAACCGGAAAGGTACTATCCGGCGTGAATGATGGTATGAATGATGAGGTCCGTGACAGGATAATTAGCGGTAATGTTGATGCAATAGTGAAAGAGGCTGTTGCAGGTACAGATTATTCTGCCTTCGTACGGCCTTTCTATATGGGTAACCAGTATTTTCTATTTGTCAATGAAACATACAGGGATATTCGTCTTGTTGGTGCCCCGCCTTCTGCGATTGGTAAATTTGGCGGTGAGACCGATAACTGGATATGGCCCCGCCATACAGGCGATTTCTCTCTCTTCAGGATATATGCCGGGAAGGATAACAGCCCGGCTGATTATTCAGAAGACAATGTACCTTACAAACCATCTTATTTCTTCCCGATTTCACTTAAAGGAATAAAAGAAGGAGATTTCACAATGGTATTTGGCTATCCGGGTTCTACTTCTGAATATGTACCATCGTATCATATTGAAATGATAAGAAATTATATGAACCCGAAGCTGATTGAAATAAGGACAAAAAAGATTGAGATAATGGAAGAGGCTATGAATACCGATCCGCTCATTCGCATACAGTATTCCACCAAAAAAGCAGGCATAGCAAATTCATGGAAAAGATGGATAGGTGAAGACCAGGGTCTTGACAGGATGGGGACCATAGAGAAAAAGCAGGCATATGAAAAGAGGATAACGGATTGGATCAATGCCGATGAGTCACGGAAGGCAAAGTACGGAAATGTCCTGCCGCAATACCGGAAGTTATATTCTGAGCTCGAAATATATAACATGGTCAACAGCTATACGAACGAGGTATTCAACTATTATGGTACAGAAGCAGTCTCTTTTGCCCGTAATATGAGAGCTCTTGCCAGCCTGGTAAAAGAAAAGGCCGGTAATGATAAGATAGAAGCAATGAAAATAAACCTGATACAGACAGGTAACGGCTTCTTTAAAAACTATAACTATGAGACGGATAAAAAGCTCTTCTCGACCGTGATGACCATGTATGGAGAAGCAATAGATGAAAAATGGCAGGCCCCGGAATATATTGAACTGAAGAAAGAATGCAATGGTGATTTCGCATCCCTGGCCAAAAAGCTCTACCCTGTTTCAGTATTTACGGATCAGTTGCGATTTGATGCTTTTGTTAAGGATTTTCGCTATTCAGATCTTGCAAAGCTTAGTAAGGATCCCTTTTATTTGCTGATATCAAATGTAACTGATTTCCTTGCTGAAAATATCAGGCCGGAACTTCACAGGATAAGTGAGGGCATCCAGAGGCTGAACAGGCTTTATATGACTGCTCAGATGGACTTTGAAAAGAACAGGGTCTTCTATCCCGATGCTAACTCCACCCTCAGGGTGGCGTATGGTAATGTTAAAGGTTATTTTTCAAGGGATGCAGTATTTTTCACCAATCAGACGGACCTGACCGGTATTATGGAGAAGGACAATCCTTCTGTTTATGATTATAAGGTTCCTGAAAAGCTTAAAGAGCTGTACAGGACAAAAGACTTCGGGCGCTATTCACATGATGGTGATGTTCCTGTTTGCTTTATTGCAAATAACCATACCACGGGAGGTAACTCAGGCAGCCCCGTCATTAACGCTGAAGGCCAGTTGATCGGAATAAACTTCGACAGGGCATGGGAAGGTGTGGCAAGCGACCTGGCATATAATCCCGAACAGAGCCGTAATATAAGTCTTGATATAAGATATGCACTGTTTCTTATAGATAAATTTGCAGGAGCCGGGTATCTCTTAAATGAAATGAAGATTGTGGATTAGGTCGTGACAACAGGCTGAGATGGCGTCTTCATTTTTAATAGTATTTCACAAAAAATAAAAGCATAAGCAGCTTATGTTGAATATTGTGACTGATGACAGGATCCCGTTTTTAAGGGGGGTATTTGAACCTTTTGCCAATGTTGAATATATCCCCGGAAAACATATCACCGGCGATATTGTAAGAGATGCTGATGCACTGGTTGTCAGGACAAGGACAAGATGTGACAGGGATTTGCTGGAAAGGTCCGCGGTGAAGTTCATAGCCACCGCAACCATAGGGTTCGACCATATAGATGCACATTTTTGTGCCGTAAACAATATAAGATGGGCTAATGCTCCGGGCTGCAATTCATCATCTGTAAAACAATATATTACGGCAGCTCTTTTAAAACTTGAACGTGACAGGAAATACACTCTGAAGGGAAAGACCATAGGTATTGTGGGAGCCGGTAATGTAGGATCAAAAGTTGCAGATGTGGCGGAAATACTGGGAATGAAAGTGCTTATTAATGATCCCCCAAGGGAGAGGAGGGAAGGCAGAGGAAAATTTGTTTCACTAAGTACGGTGTTGAAAGAATCTGATATTATAACGCTTCATGTTCCACTGAATATGTCAGGGGAAGATAAAACATATCACCTGATTGATGATGATATATTAGGAATGTTTAAAGAAGGATCATGGCTCTTTAACACATCGAGAGGTGAGGTAACGGATAACCAGGCATTGAAAAGGGCATTAAGCTCAGGCCGGCTGAAAGGAAGCGTGCTCGACGTATGGGAGAACGAGCCTGACATTGATACTGAGCTGATGAGAAGTGTTTTTCTTGCCACGCCTCATATTGCAGGCTATTCAGCTGATGGGAAGGCCAACGGAACATCTATGGCAGTAAATGCACTTAGCAGGTTCTTCAATCTTCCGCTGGTTGACTGGTATCCGGACAACGTACCGCAGCCTGCCGTACCTGTAATTGAGATAGATTGTTTTGGGAAAACCCCGGAAGATATTATTGCGGAAGCAGTTTTTCATACATACCGGATAGAGGATGATGACAAAAGGTTGCGGACCGGTGTGGCAGAATTTGAAAGTCAGAGAGGCACCTACCCGTTGAGACGGGAATTTACATCATATTCTCTGAAGCTCCATGGCTGTTCCCGGGAAGTCATTGAGATACTTGAAAGACTGGGATTCGGCATAATAGCCTGATCATAAATGCAGTGAATGTCTGCATATTTCATTTAAGATAAGGTAACCGACTTTTCTTCACTGTTATAAGCCCTGTCATATTCCTTTACCTGGAATGCAAAAGCTTGTAGTCGTGTGTCCAGGGAAACGGTATCCTGTCCGTCATAAGCTATATTAATGAAAGGGATATTATTATGGTCTTTTCTGAATGAGTCGCTGACAGAAGCTATTAATGTTCCGGGCATGCATGTGAACGGTAAAATTGCTGCGATGCCCGATATCCCCCTGTTTGCGAGAACAGCCGAGGTTCCCATTGCTATTGCAGGATCGCCATCATAAAAACTGCTTACATATTTGCCACAGGAACCCAGTATCTCCCCCAGGGAGACATCCTTCCCTTCATCAATAAATTGTTTTAACCCTCGCAGAAGTGAACCGGAAACGATCTCCTGTCCTATGCCCTGGATCTTTGAGCTTAAAATGCCTTTAAAATCATTCTTCCAGATACTGTCACGTTTAAAGCGGTATGTAGAATAGGAAACCCACTCTGCGAATGGGGCTACAAGGACTTCTGTACCAAGTTCTTCCAGTCTGTTGGATATATCGCCGTTGCAGGGAGCATTATCACGCATAAATATCTCACCAATAACCAGGACAACAGGTCTCTTATGGCTTCTGTCAATTTTAATTTTCCCGAAGTCGGAGGCAATACCCCGGAGTACTCCGTGAAGTCCGCCTGATCCGTTCTCAATACATTTCTCAAGACGCCGCAGGCAATCGCTGTAAAGCCTGTCCGATTCTCCTTTGTTGATCTCGTATGGACGGATCTCCCTCCTGGTCCTTTGCAGGTAATCGGCAGCGACAAATCCCCGCCAGGCATTCAGCCTGAATTTACCCGAGTTTTTACCGGCAATGTCCTTATATGATGTCTCATTGGAAGGGGTAATGAGCTCTGCTTTGCTGAATCCCAGCCTGTCGAACAGTATCCTGTGAAACTGGTTATACTGACCAAACCTGCAGGGTCCGTTGTGGTCCGGCATGAAGAAACTCATTTTTGACGGATCCGATCCGGGCTCCATAAGCTTCTTCAGGAAGCTGCCGGTTGTGCATATCATGGGGAAGCACTCTTTTGATGAGGTATATTTCCTCCCCAGTGCAAGATCTTCATCAGTCTGTTTTGGCAGCACTTCAGAACGGATACCGCAGCTTCGGGCAGCAGCAGCAATCATATATGCCGAATCATTCATGTAAGGGAAGTAAAGGACCCTTGATGTATCTGGAGCCGATTGTCCCGGCCGTGGACGAAATACATGCAAATCTCTGGCCTGGTTATTTTCATAACCCTTAAGGCTGTCAAGAAAGGCCTCTATACGAGTGACCATTCCTGCATCTGCCGAATGTTCGTCAATCTCAAGATGAAGGAACGGTTTTTCTTTAAGCTCTTCAGAAACATAATGCCATATGAACGAATCGGGGCCGCACCTGAAATTGCTGATATAAACGGCGAACAGATCCTTATTCCCTGCAACAAGCTGGGCTGCCGCAATTATTTTCTGCCCGTTAGGCCAATACATATTACGGTAATTCGGAAAGATGTTATATGGCGACAGATCAAGCATATCAACAGGTATCGGCATAACATTATGATTGATAAGCTTCTCGGCAAGCCCGAGGTTGAGGTAAGGATCGGTGCTGTTATAAGGTCTGCCTAGAAGTACGACAGGCCTGCAGCCAGCGGGGACCGAGTTCAGTATCTTTCTCCCGTAATCTGTAAGGCTTTTTTCAAAAAGGACCTGTTTCTCGTCTGCTTTATGAAGTGCAGCTTTAATATCATTTTTTCGTAACCCGAATTTTTCATGGAAATAGGTTGTGATCTCAACTGTCAGAGCTTTTGAAAAATACCTGAAATGCAGGACAGGAATAAGTAATTTCGATTCGTCAATTTTTTCGCGCAATGCTGATTTGATCATGAAGGGATAAGTCTGGATCCAGGGACAGTTACAATTACTTGTGGCATTCCCCGGGATCTCCTTCCCGTTAACTATAAACGGGAGGAAGATATAATCGACTCCCTGGCTGATAAGGTCCTCAACATGACCATGCATCAGTTCAACTGGAAGGCAGGTCTCAGCTGCAACAGTTTCCAGAGATTTGGTAACAAGGGCTTTATCCGATTCCCGTGAAATAACAACTGTGAATCCCAGTGTTTCAAAGAAAGTTCTCCAGAAAGGGAATTGCTGGTAAAAGACCATAAGTGCCCGTGGTATCCCGATAGTTGTTGATCGCCTTGATTCCTTCTCCTCATAACCTTCCATAAGCATTTCTGTCCTTACTGCAAACAGATCAGGAATATCAGTAGGCTTCTTCTTCCTGTTGTCAGTTTCATACTTCTCGCATCTGCCACCATAGAACAGGGATCCCTTCTCTCCGGTTATTTTCACCCTGCTTATTTCACAATGATTGGTACATCCTTTACATGTAAACCTGCTGACTTTATAGGTTGCATCCTTGATCCCGAATCCTTTAAAACGCGTTTTCTGTCCCTCTTTCATGGCTTCTTTGGCCAGTATTGCTGCGCCAATGGCACCGGTAACGTCAAAATGTGGAGGTATTATTATTTTTTTACCCAGTACCTGTTCGAAAGCAGCTACCACCGCCCTGTTGTTTGTTACACCTCCCTGGAAGAAGATCCTGTTACCCACCCGTCTGTCACCCACAACTTTCTGCAGATAATTATATACAATGGAATAAGCCAGTCCGCCAATGAGATTTTCAGTTGTAGCTCCCTTTTGCATGAAAGAGTTGAGGTCCGATTCCATGAATACGGTGCACCGGTCACCCATCTTAACCGGATCACTTGCCTTAAGGGCCATGTTTCCGAATTCCTCCACTATGTTGATATTCAGCTTCTCAGCCTGTTCCTCGATAAATGAACCTGTACCTGCAGCACACACCTTGTTCATCTCGAAATCGATAACAACACCGTTCTCAATACTGATATATTTTGAGTCCTGACCACCAATCTCAAAGATAGTATCGACTGACGGATCATGGTCAACAGCTGCAGTAGCCTGGGCAGTGATTTCGTTTACCACAATATCGGCCCCGATGAAATCACCTGTCAGGTAACGTCCCGATCCTGTTGTCCCGGCGCCAACAACTAAAATTGTATCTCCTGTTTCGCTGTAAATCTCATTCAGCCCTTTTTTTATGGCTTCCAGTGGTTTACTTGCTGTAGGGAGATACCTCCGGGCTATTACCCTGTGCTTGCTGTCGATCAGAACGACATTCGTGCTTAATGATCCTATATCGAGACCGAGATATACAGGGAGTTTTTCTTTGCCGTTTTTCCTGGTAAGGATCATCTTGTTGTATTCGGCTTCTGATTCCTTTAACCTGGGAAGACTGGCGAAGGAAGATACAGAACGGGCAAGGTAACCATCAAGTTCATGAAGACCCCTGAAACTATTGGTTTTATGGTTGTTTAACCTGGAGTAATAGACAGCTCCTATTGCACCCATGGAAGCATGATATGGTGAGATCATCAGTTCACCATCCCTAAGTTCAAGTGTCTCCCGGAAGGCCCTTATCATCCCGGTATTGGCGGCAACACCACCTGAAAATAATACGGGTTTATGTATTTCCTTACTCCTGGCTACGGTGCTTTTGAAATTTCTTGCAAGTGCAAAGCACAGACCGGCTACAATATCGTGTACAGGGGTGGCTATCTGCTGGTGATGTATCATATCACTCTTGGCAAACACACTGCAACGCCCTGCAATCCTGGGAGGATTGACCGATCTGAGGGCCATTTCCCCAAATTCATTTTCAATTGCAATGCCTATACGTTTTGCCTGCTGATCCAGGAATGATCCTGTCCCGGCCGCACATATGCTGTTCATCTCAAAGTCGGCCAGCACTGACTGACCGTTATCGGGATCCTTGTCCAGAAGAATCAGCTTTGAATCTTCGCCTCCAATTTCAATAACTGTTCTTACCTCCGGGTATAAAGATGATGTTGAGCTGGCCTGGGCAATTATTTCATTGATGAAAATGCCCCCGATCAGCTCAGAGGCGAGTTTTCCTCCCGATCCTGTTAACGCAATACCTTTAATGACCTGTGGAGGATATTTTTCCAGGATAAGTGACAGCTTTTCCCTTAAGACATGGAAAGGCCTGCCATGAACATAATCGTAAAAGTATTCCTTAATGCTGTTGTCAGCATCAATTATTACTGTATTAAGAGAGACTGATCCAATATCAATGCCAATGTAAACTACATTTTCAGAGATTATCCCGGAGGATGTTCTGGTTGCCATAAAAAGGGGGTTTTAATAATCAAAACTATTCTTCCGGACCAGGTTGTTACTCTCAAATATACTAAAAATAATGCTTCAATAAACGTGTTTTGCTTTAGATGATTAATATCAGGTACTAAAGATCAAGCATACAGGAGGCTATCAAAGCCACTCCTCATCAAGGACATCTCCTCTTATACTGATAACGGTATTTTTCACCGGTACTTTCCGGGTTGCATTGCCTGTGCTGCTTTTACCATCTGAAGCAGTCCTCCGCAACATGGAACCTCCATCATCATGACATTTATCGTATTGATCTTTGCCTCGTCGATGAGCGAAGTAAGCTTCTGAACATAAGATTCTGTTCCATGATCGAGTTTCGGGCAAGCGATTATCAGGGACTTTCCCCGTAGATATTTACTGTGAAATGGTCCCGTTGAATATGCAACACAATATGCTGAGAGCATAAGATCAGTTCGCTGACCAGCTTTACTTTTCCGTTTATTACATGTAATGCACCTTCAGGCAGTTCGGTACACACTGCCCGCAACCATTACATAACTCTTCATCTATTTATAATATCTCTTTTCATTATTACTGTTTAATTATATTAATAACAAATATGGTACTTATGTATAAGGGAAATTGTAACATATGTTACAAAATTGTAAATTCGCGGGAAAAATATGGAAATTTCAGGACTTTTACATTTACAATTATTTAGAGAACTTGAAGTTAATGAGCTTGAAGAGGTTTTATCCGGTATTGTATACCGTGTCCGGTCGTTCAAATCAGGAGCATTGATCTTCCAGAGCGGGGAAATGGTTAACTCCCTGGTCATTGTGATCAGTGGTATGGTCAAAGGAGAAATGACCGATCAGGGGGGACGGATAATTAAGATTGAGGATATTCAGGCCCCGGAGGCTCTGGCACCTGCTTTCATGTTTGGAAAGAGGAATTTTTATCCGGTCAATGTTATAGCCGTATCAGATACAGAACTTCTTTATATTGAACGAAAAGAGCTCATTAAGCTTTTTATGAAAAGTGAAAGAATACTGATCAGTTTCCTTGATATGGTTTCAAACAGGTCGCAGTTTCTGTCAGAGAAGATCAGGTTTCTCAGCTTTAAGACCATCAGAGCCAAGCTGGCTCATTACCTGCTTCAGTTGTCGGGCAAATCGGGCAACTCTATCAGACTTGACCTTACCCAGGAGGGTCTGGCCGGGTTTTTCGGAGTAACCCGGCCGTCCGTTGCCAGGGAACTTGGCAGACTTGAAGATGATGGTTATATTGAAGCAAGGGGTAAGAACATAAATATCATCGACAGTAAGGGGCTGGCTGATATGATATCGATATGATATGTTTCAACACCGTATGACTGAATGCAGGTGTATATATGGTATAAATGTATGGGAATAGAATATAATTACCAGTTTAAGATAAGCCAGACTGATTTTTAGTCTTTGTCTTCGTCACTTTCAGTATTTAATGTTTCCCTCTTCAGTATCTTGCCGGTCCTATCGGCCACTACTTCAACAGCAGATTCGCCTTTTTTAAGTACTATCTCGTATCCTTTCAATTCAGGATTCTCTACTATCGAGACTTCGGTCATTTTACAACCTGCATATTCCCTTGAGAGCGTTTCAGATACCGCTGAAGGCAGTTCGCCGGCACTGATCTCTGTTTCTGTCTCCAGCCATTTACCTGCAATATTAAAAGCTGCCGACATCTCTTTCCCGTTCAGTTTAAACTCTGCTTCCCATTCATCTGCTGATTCCCTGTTCCATTTAATCGAGGAAGCATTTGCGAATTTTTCAGTAAATGTTTTAACAACCTCTTTCGGTGCTTTTTTCTGAGCTATTGCACATATGCTTATTCCTGATGCAAGGATCAAAACAATAAAGATTTTTTTCATGTTTGTTCGATTTTAAAGTATTATTAGTTCTGTACAAACATATGATATGATTCTGGAAAGAATCTGTATTCAGAAAGTCACAATGAAATTATGTCTTCCGTTCTCATATTGATATCTTATTTTCCACCTGTTCGCCGAACAAATTTCTTTTACTATGGACAAACCCAGGCCATGAGATGATGAAGATTTATCCTCCTTGAAAAACCTGTCGAACATCTTATCCGGATCAGATAGAAATGGTAATCCGGTGTTGGAGATGATCAATTCATTTTCATCCAGCACTATACCGACTGTTGAATAACTGCTGCTGTGACTGAAGGCATTCATAAGCAGGTTCATAACCAGTGATTCTGCAAGGTATGTGTTGGTTTCCTTTTTTATTCCTTCCTCTATGTCCTTCATTACCATTAACTGCTTGTCATTAAAAATATCCTCAAGGACGGATATTTTTTCTTTCAGGATTTCAGACAGGTTAACCATTTGTTTATCAGCAAACTGATCATTTGAGATCTTGGTAAGCAAGAGGAGTGTCTGTGCCAGCCTGGAAACTTTCAGTGTATAGCTGTACGCAGTATTAATGAGTTCATACTGTTCCTTATCAAGGTCAGCATGTTGCATCAGAGTTTCAAGTTTTGACTGAATAATTGCAAGGGGGGTCTGCATCTCATGTGAAGCGTCCTCTGAGAAACGTTTCAGGGCCTGGTAGTCGCTAAGAATTTTCCCTGTGAGGATTTCAAGATCATATTTAAGTTCATTGAACTCCTCAAGATCACCAGCTGATGAGAATCGGAATTCGTTGCTCTTAAAGGAGAATCTCTTAAGTTCGTCAAGGATGCGGTAAAAGGGTTTCCAAAGCCTGAGAGATAATTTCCGGTTGACCAGGAATATAATTACAAGAAGCGCTATAAGTACGGATCCTGTAACAACTGCTATGGTCAGTGCCAGATCACTTTTCTCAAGAAGAGCTTCCCTGGCCGTGATAAGATAATTCTTACCATTAATGGAAACTAACCTGCTCACCTGGCGAAAAGTAATGCTTTCCTGTTCTCCCTGATCAAAAATAAGAGTATCCGATGCTTCAAGCCCTGGCTTGTTACTTCCCGCAACTTCTTTCACATCTATATAGGGTGAATATGACGGGATAATGTTTTTTTCAGCAATATTTCTTTTAACAGCTTCAATGTCGGAAAGAAGATTTTCATTTAAGGTCTTTCTTAAAATATATGTGAGGGCAAAATATATGATCGCTCCCGCCACCACAAATGCTGAAAGAGATATCCAGAAATAAGCCCTTCCCGTTTTTTCAATAAGTCTCATTCGTCGGTTAATTTGTAGCCAAGACCATATATATTATGTATATAGTTTTTTCCATTCACATGTTCAATTTTTTTACGTAGGTTTTTTATATGACTGTAGATGAAGTCAAAATTGTCAGCATAGGATATACTGTCACCCCACACATGCTCAGCAAGTGCATCCCTGGTAATGACCCTGTTGTGATTTACTATCATATAGACAAGGATGTCGTATTCTTTCCTGGTCAGTTCAGTTTTTTGTCCTTCTATATATACATCACCGGAGTCTGTATTAATTTTTATATCGTTGAACATTAATTCATTACTCAGATCAAAGTGACGTCTTCTTAATAATGATCTTATCCTGGAGTTTAACTCTGCCAGGTGAAAGGGCTTGGTGATGTAATCGTCAGCTCCCATATCCAGCCCTGTAATTTTATCATCCAGTGAATCCCTTGCTGACAGAATAAGCAGGCCGGCCTGTTTATTCATATCCCTTACCAGTTTAATAAGATCAAGGCCATCTCCTCCGGGCAGGGTAAGATCCAGCAGGACAATATCATAATTAAATGAAGACAGGGAATCTTCTGCCGCAAAAAAGGAATCAGCTGTTTCACATATATAATTTTCAGATTCCAGGTAGTTCTTGATGGTACTAAGAAGTTCTTTTTCGTCTTCAATAATTAGTATTTTCATTTTTGTTTCTTGAAAAGAACAAATATATATTACCGATTCTGGATGAAAACTGTAAATGTCTCAATTAACATCCCCTTTTCGGATCAAGATATCGAAAAAAATCTGTGCAGCAGAGAGTTAATAATGATGATACTCTAATCAGCAGGGACCTGGTCCTTATAAGTAGCAAGCTTTATTATAAAACATGTACCTTCATCAATCCTGCTTTCAACCTTTATATCCCCGTTATTCAGCTTAACCAGGTCATAGCACAGTTTAAGTCCGAGCCCTGTTCCCTTTTCATTTTCAGTACCAGGGGTACTTACTATTTCAGACGATGTGAACAGGGTTTTCTGTTTTTCTTCCGGTATCCCCACTCCGTTGTCACATATTTTAAGAACCAATCCTTCCCCGGCTCTGGATTTATCTTTGAGAAGGATACTTATTCTGCCACCACGCGGTGTGTATTTCACGGCATTTGACAGCAGGTTTCTTATGATAATATCAAGAAGGTCTTTATCAATATAGGCAACTGTGCTTCCTATCTGGGTGAAATTTACTGATATGTCTTTTTTATCAGCAGTTTCCTTAAAGATGCTGAGGTTGGTAAGTATTATATCGGCCAGGTCACGCTTTTCAGGTGAATACTTTATCTTATCTTCCTGGCCGCGCCCCCATACCAGCATGTTTTCCAGGAGACTGATAACAAGCTGGGCATATTCTATACTTGAATTTGCAAATGTGTCATACTGCTCCCTGTATTCTTTTTCCTTGAGCAGGTTAAGCATATACAGGATATTGACAACAGGGCTTCTCAGGTCATGAGCAATGACTGAGAATATCCTGTTCTTTAACTGTATTGTGTCAGACAGTTTCTTATTCTGGGAAGCTATCATCCGGTTTTGTTTCTCAATCTCTTCATTCCTGGTCTTCAGCTCCAGGGTCCGTTCATTTATAAGTAATTCCAGGTTCTTATTCATGAATGCCAGGTCCTGCTGGAGCTTTTCCTTTTCATAAAAGGTCCTGACCCATTTGTATATCTGCAATGCGGCCTGGATTGAAACAAAGACAACGATAACATAGGTAAAAATATAGGTTGTTGATGCCGTGGAATTACCAAGAGCGAGATTAATGTCGTGCAAGCCTGCACCGAACAAAAGAATGAAAGCAAGGAAATAGACAATATCTATTTTGTTTTTATGCAGGATTCCTGCAAAGCTTTTGTAGAACATATATGCTATTAACAAAAGCATGCTTGGATAATAAGCAAGGGTAGAATAGCTGAAAGTACTTACAGGAAGAAAAATGGTCAGTACTATTGCAACAGAATAGAACACTGTGAAGATCCATGTCAGTATTCTTGCAAAAAGTGACGGATACAGATTGACAACAAACCATGACCATCCGATAATTACTATGAACAGTCCGATATATTCAAACCTGACTATCCATGTCCAGCTTATTTTAAACAGGTTTAGAATAAGGTAATGCGAGGTAAAAAGTGGTCTCAGAGCAAGGCCAAGGGTTGTCAGGCTTAAGAAACCCATTGTCTTCTCCTTTGGATATAAAGCAAAGAAAAAGAGAAAGAACAGGGCGAAACCGATAAGGAGGCTTATCGCAGACCAGTCTGCTGCCCAGGAATTAGCCAGTTCTTTCTGCACCTTATTGAAAGTACCCAGTTTAAGAGGCAGCCAGAATCCACCCCTGCGGTGATCATAATTGGCAACATCAATGATGAAATCAAGGGTATCGGAAGAAGGTATTATCCTGAAAAAATTCCTTCTGTACTCCGGTTTTGTTTCTTCGGCCGAGTTACCGGGCTTACCGTTGCCTCCCAGGTAACTGCCATTAAGATAAAGATCATAAGAAGAATCAAAAACAGGTACATCAATGGCAAGTGCTGTCCTGTAACCTTTTGGTAATAACACTAATAGCCTGTATGTGGCATATCCGAATTTTGCTGTATGAATAAGATCCTCAGGATAATCAACCCAGTATGAAGGAACCTTGCCATAATAGTCGGGCTTATAACTTTTCTTTTGAAAATCTTCAGGTGTAAGAAGTTTATTCCAGTAAAACTCCCATTCACCATTAAGTCGTACAATGAAATTATCGGGATTGTCAATGTGCCGGAGATCAAAAACACCTTTTACGGCTGTCGGTACATCTTCCCTGGCCAGGACAGCTATAGTAGTCAGTGAAAAAAAAATTACAAGGGAAAAAAACCTTTGTTTCATCTTATGCCTGTGTCGAAAACAAAAGTAAACATAATTTTTCTAGAATAAAATCAGCGTAATCAGGATGCAGAGCTGCAAAAAGAAAGGAAAGACATCGGGGAGATGCCTTTCCTTGATTTACCTAAACCTGATCGTAGAATCTGCCGAATGGCGATTGAGAGAAGTTAAATATGCGTTTTTCCTATTCTTTTCATGGCTGCCGGTGAACTTAATTTAAAAACTGTCCGTAAATTATTTCTGTCCAATCCTTCAGTCTTTTCATTAAATACTTTTTAAAAAGCCCCCTCTTTACACTGTCCGGTAAAGAGGGGGAACTCTTTACCTATTTACTACTAACCTTCAACTATGCATTTTCACCTAAATCCCGGTCCGCTGACCGGTTTGTTTTTTGACCATTCTTTTCATTAAAATAGACGCCTGGAAAAGAAAAATGTTGCAGGAATTTTTGTTAATGTTATGTTAATCATTTGTTAAATAATTTCAACTGTCAGATAATTAGTGATTTATGTAAAAAATAGATATCTGGATATCATTATAAAAATATTATTTCCTGTAATCATTTAAATATACGAACTGAATTATTTGAATAGTGCAGGAGTAACATGATAAATTATTATATAACTTGCATGTAATATTTTAAGCATGATCTCAAAACTGGAACATAGTTTTATGATGCAGAGGCTTGGCAGAAGACTCTATTGCTGCCTTATTTTCTACAGCCTGTAACCTTCCTCTTTATTTAAAGGGAATTATCCCACCATTTTCTTCTTCAATTTTCACTGCAAATATTTATTATGGAAGGACTGATTTTCAATGTTAAACGTTATTCAATCCATGACGGACCTGGGATCAGGGTGACCTTTTTTATGAAAGGCTGTCCGCTCAATTGCATATGGTGCCATAATCCGGAAGGTATCTCACCTGTTCCTGTTACGGTATTAAGAAAGGATAAGGTTGGAGATCATGTGTTTACAAAAAGAGAGACTGTAGGCAGGTTTTACAGCACAAAGGATATTATTGATATCCTGGACAGGGAAAAGATATTTATCGACCAGTCGAAGGGTGGAGTGACCTTTTCAGGAGGTGAACCGATGATGCAGTCAGAGTTCCTGACTGAGGCTCTCAGGTCGTGTAAAACTAACGGTTATCATACGGCAGTGGATACATCGGGATATACAACACGGGAAAAACTGGATGGCATTATAACCTATACGGATCTCTTTCTTTTTGATATCAAGCATCTCGATAATGCTATGCACAGGCATTTTACCGGTGTTTCAAATACCACGATCCTTGAAAATTACAGGTATCTTATCAACAGCGGAAAGGATGTTATGCTCAGGATCCCTGTCATTCACGGTATCAATGATGATGAGGATCATCTGAGATTACTCAGGGAAACTGTGTTGAAGATCGGCACCGGTTCCCTGAAAAAGATCAGCCTGTTACCCTATCACAGAACAGGATCGTCCAAATATAAAAGGTTTGGTCTCGAGTTCAGAATGGGTGATACAAAGACACCTTCAAGGGAAAGGATGAATGAAATTAAAGAATTATTGGCGGCAACAGGGGTGAAGGTCACAATGGGAGGCTAGCCACTACAGTATATTATATAAATAGATCAGATTAAGATAAAAGTCAAAAAAGGTATGGTAGTATCGGAAAGAGTAAGAAAATTAAGGGAACAGAGTCTCAGTGCTGTCGAATCCATAAGTGCTGAAAGAGCGATACTTGTTACGCAGTTTTACAGGAGCGATGAAGCAAGGGAACTGTCTTCAGTGGTGAGAAGGGCCAGGGCATTTGAATATATCCTTCGTAACAAAAAGATATTCGTTAACGATGGGGAACTTATAGTAGGAGAGAGGGGGCCGGCTCCCAAAGCCACCTCTACCTATCCGGAGATAAGCCTTCATTCGATGAAAGATCTGGAAATACTGGATACACGCGAAAAGGTTTCCTTCAGGGTTGACCGGGAGGTCAGGGAAATATATGAAAAAGAGATAATACCTTTCTGGAAGGGAAAAAGCAACCGCGACAGGATTATGAACCTGATGCAGCCTGAATGGCTGGATGCATATGATGCAGGTATATTTACTGAATTCCAGGAACAACGGGCCCCGGGTCATACTGTTCTCGGTTATAAAATGTTCAGAACAGGTTTTCTTCAGCTGAAGGAAGAGGTAAGAAAGTCGATGGATTCCCTGGATTTTTATAATGATCCTGAGGCCTGCTCCAGGCTTGAGGAACTGAAAGCTATGGACATCGCCTGTGATGCCATTATAATGTATGCCAACCGTTATGCAGATGAACTCGAAAGGCTGGCTGCCAATGAGAGTGATAAGCGGAGGAAGCCGGAACTTGAGAAGATGGCATCGGTATGCAGGAGAGTCCCTGCATATGCTCCGGCGACGGTTCATGAAATGCTTCAGCATTACTGGTTTATACATATAGGGGTTATTACTGAATTAAATCCATGGGATTCCTTTAATCCCGGGCGGCTCGACCAGCACCTTTTCCCTGTCTATATGGATGAGAAGAGAAATGGTACTCTGTCGGAAGCAGAACTGTTTGATCTGCTGGGCTGTTTCTGGGTGAAATTCAATAATCATCCGTCACCGCCCAAGATGGGGGTTACAGCCAGTGAAAGCAACACATACACCGACTTTTGCCTGATCAACCTTGGCGGTGTCAGGGCAGACGGAAGTGATGCCGTAAACGAGATGTCATATATCCTTCTTGATGTGATCAGGGAGATGAGGATACTACAACCCAGTTCAATGGTCCAGATCTCAGCCAAGAGTCCTGACAGGTTCATTCATAAGGCACTTGATATAATAAAGACCGGTTTCGGTCAGCCTTCTTGTTTTAACACTGAAGCTATTATACAGGAGTTGCTGCGACAGGGGAAAAGCATAACAGATGCCAGGAACGGCGGTGCTTCGGGTTGTGTTGAGACAGGCGCTTTCGGTACAGAGGCTTACTGGCTTACGGGATATTTCAACCTTCCAAAGGTTCTTGAAATAACCCTGAACAACGGGTTTGATAAAAGAACAGGCAAACAGATCGGACTGAAGACCGGTGAAGTGTCGGGTTTCAGGAGTTTTGAAGATCTCGTCAGCGCTTTCAGGGAACAGGTCAATTATTTTATCGATGTTAAGATACGGGGTAATAATATAATTGAAAGGGCATTTGCCGGCTGGTTACCGGTGCCGTTCCTGTCCCTGTTGGTGGAAGACTGTATTGCCAATGGAAAGGATTACAATGCAGGTGGTGCCCGTTATAACACATCATATATCCAGGGAGTAGGCCTTGGAAGTATATCAGACATGCTGACATCACTGCGTTACAATATTTTTGATAAAAACAAATTTACGTGGGATGAGATGTTCAAAGCTATTGATGCCGATTTTGAAGGATATGAGAAGGTACAGTATGAATTGATATATAATACGCCAAAGTACGGAAATGATGATGACTACGCTGATCAGCAGGCAGTAACCGCATTTGAGATCTTTTATGATGCTGTCAACGGACGTCCCAACACCCGTGGTGGATTTCACAGGATAAATATGCTTCCCACCACTTCACATGTTTACTTCGGCAGTGTCACGGGAGCAACACCCGATGGCAGAAAAGCTTATCTGCCTCTTTCCGAAGGCATCTCTCCTTTCCAGGGTGTTGATCACCAGGGCCCGACATCGGTTATTAAGTCGGCATCCAGAATAGATCATTTAAGAACAGGAGGGACTCTCCTTAATCAGAAATTTTCTCCGTCCTTCTTTGAGTATGAGGACAGCTATGATAATCTTACCTCGTTGATTAGAAGCTATTTCAGTCTTGACGGTCATCATCTTCAGTTCAATGTTGTCAATGCCGGGACACTGAAGGATGCCCAGAAGCATCCTGAAAGGTACAGGGATCTCATAGTAAGAGTTGCAGGTTACAGTGATTACTTCAACGACCTGGGCGAGGATCTTCAGAATGAGATCATAGCCCGCACGGAACATGAAGAAATATAAGATACTCAATGGAAGTGCTTTAACCGCAAAGAACGTCAGGCAGGCACAAAACTCGCCAGGATGAGATCCCTGCCCGACTGAATTCCAGCCCTAAGGAATGCGTTCAGGCTGGCGTTCGGACGGGCTCACAAAGATATAATGTTAATACCCGGTTCTTTGCGTCCTCTGCGCAATGTCTGTGGGAGCTCTGCGGTTAATGTATTTCATCTTCCGCAATATTACTCTTGTTTTTTAACCTTGTCCTTAAGCTCGTTGAAGACCGACGTGGCTGTGGCTATAGCACCTGATATATCTGTAAGGTTTGAAGGTATTATAATAGTATTATCAGTTTTGGCAATATTCCCAAAGGCTGTAAGGTATTGTTCAGCTATACGGAGGTTGACAGCATTCAGGCCATTTTCTTCGGATATTGCTGCCGATATTGCCCTCAGGCCGTTTGATGTTGCATTGGCTAACTGTTCGATCTCTGATGCCCGGCCTGCTGCCTCATTGATTCGTTTCTGCATCTCTCCCTCGGAATTCTTGATCATGGCCTGTTTATCACCTTCAGCAACATTTATTTTTGCCTGCTTGGTACCTTCCGATTCGGCAATGATTGCTCTTTTCTCCCTCTCCGCCCTCATTTGCTTCTCCATGGCATCCTTTATGCTCTGGGGGGGAATAATATTTTTAACCTCATATCTTGTTACCTTCACCCCCCAGGGTTCACTTGCCTTATCGACAGCTTCAACAATTGAGAAATTAATGGTTTCCCTCTCCTCGAAGGTCTTATCCAGCTCCAGTTTCCCTATTATACTCCTCATAGTAGTCTGTGCAATCTGTATGGAAGCAAACCTGTAATTGTCTATTCCATAGGAGGCTTTCTGGGCATCAAGAACCTGGAGGTATAATATACCATCAACCTCAACGGAAATATTATCGCGTGTGATACATATCTGAGATGGTACATCAATAGCCTGTTCCTTGAGGGTATGCCTGTATCGTACCTTGTCAATAAAAGGAATAATGATCTGGAAGCCGGCTGAGAAAGTTGCCCTGTATTTACCGAGACGTTCAACAATGATAGCTGTTCTCTGGGGCACTATCTTTACCATTGAGACAATCAGGATAAAACCCAGAAGGATTATACCTATGAGAATGAGTGTTGTGCTTGATCCTTCCATTTTATATTATTTTTTAGGTTCTACAAACAGAGTGAAATTGTCTTTTTCAAGAATAATTACCGACTGACCTTCCTTAATATCAGAATTTGAATCGGCTTTCCAGATTGTCCCTTTGAATTCGACTTTTCCTTTTTTACCCGGACCAATATCTGATTTTGCCTCAGCCTCCTTGCCGGTAAACTCGTCATCAACATCAGCAGAGGTTTCCCGGCTGTAAAAGAACTTGTTCTGAATGAGCCTCCTGAGTGCTATCAGTGAAAGAATGGAGGTTACTGCAAATATTATGATCTGAATATTAACACCGGGATTATGTATAAGGCATACTATTGCGGTAACCCAGGCACCTACTCCAAAGAAGATTATTACGAATCCGGGGATAAGAAGTTCGAGCAGGAACAGAACCAGTCCGGCAACAAACCAGAAAATTTCTGGTCTGGAAAAGATAGAGTCAATCATAGTGTTAAAATTTATACTCCTGGCGAGATTTTAGTTTGATTGATTAAAGATACTATAAAAACAAAATATAATTCAATGAATTTATTCCGCATTTTGATTATTTTGAAATGATTTCCTTATTATTCCTGTGCGTTGATACGAATGCAATTGATCATTGCAAGCAGAATTATACTTGAGTGAAGGTCATGCTGAGCAATTTATTCAAATAAATTTTCTGGATTCATTGCATTTTTGTAACTTTTAGTGGTATTAATTACAGAGGTTTTGGTTGCACCGGGACAGTTTAATCTCATCCGTCATGCTGGCGGGATAAGTTGCTTGTTTTGAGCTAATAACAAATTCCCTGATACATCATTTTATTTATTGGACAAATAAGGAGAATTGCAGATGGAAAAGTTTTTTGATTATTTTGATGGTCGGTACCGGGAGTCAGTACTAAAAAAATCTCCGGCGGATGACGGGCCGGTGATAACCCTTTCGAGACTGACCGGGTGTGATGCACGCCTGGTGGCTGCCATTCTCGCCGAAGAACTAAACAGGAGATATAACACTACAAAATGGAGATGGGTGGATAAAGATATTATCTATGACATTGCCAGGGAGCTGAACACGGATGCAAATCGTGTTGAATATTTTTGCAAGGGGCTTGAGCTGTCAAATCTGTCAGAAATGATAATGGCTTTTTCAGGAGGTTATGTGAGCAATCTCAGGGTCAAGAAGGCTATACGGGATGTGGTTCTTTCAATGTGCAAGGAAGGAAATATTATCCTGATAGGAAGGGCCGGCGCAGTACTGGCAAGGGATATTAAAGATGCCCTTCATTTAAGGCTGGTAGCTCCCTTTTACTGGAGGGTTGAGAATATAATGAAAAAGAAATCGATGGATATTGAAACAGCAGAGGAATGTGTTATTGATACCGATGAGAAACGTTTTAATCTCATCCAGTCATTCCTCGAAAAAAAATCGCTTAATATCGATTATCTTTTTGATGCAACATTAAACAGGAGTACATTCAGCATACCTGAGATTGCTGAGATGATACTTTATATGTATGAAAAGAAGGTAGGCAAACAAATACTTGAAAGACGAAAAGCTGCCAGGATTATTTAAAAGATCCTCATTTTTAATACACGGGATGAATTCTTTTCCCGCAATCAGATATCACTGCAGGAAGCAATCTTATGTATATGTTCACTCAGTCGTTTGTCGAGGGTCTTCCTGTATGCTTCCCAGTCGGTAATTGGATATTTAGCGACACCAGTTTCCATGGCGGCACGGGCTACTGCCGGAGCCACGTACGATATAAGTCTGGGATCCAGTGGTTTGGGTATGATATAGTCACTTCCGAAACTTAATTCTTCAAGATTATATGCTTTCAGCACTGATTCAGGAACAGGCTCCTTGGCAAGTTCGGCAAGGGCTTTGGATGCAGCCAGCTTCATTACTTCATTAATGGAAGATGCTCTGACATCCAGAGCACCACGAAAAATGAAAGGGAATCCCAGGACATTATTGATCTGGTTGGGGTAATCCGAACGACCGGTAGCAAATATAAGATCATCTCTTGTCGATGTAGCATCCTCATAGGAAATCTCCGGGTTGGGATTGGCCATTGCAAAGACTATCGGGTTATCATTCATAGAGGCAAGCATATCTTTTGACATCAGGCAGGCGGTAGATAGTCCAAGGAACAGGTCTGATCCCTTAATTGCTTCTGCAAGTGTATCAATATCCCTGTGTGTTACAAACTCCTGTTTATATTTATTTATATCCTTTCTTTTCCTGTTGATGACACCCTTGCTGTCAACCATCACAATATTTTCCTTTTTAATGCCAAGAGAAACATATAGCCTTGAGCAGGAGATAGCAGCGGCACCCGCACCACATACTACCATTTTAACATCTTCAATTTTCCTGTTGGTCAGTTCCAGGGCATTGAGTAATCCTGCACCTGAAATGATTGCGGTTCCATGCTGATCGTCATGGAATACAGGTATGTCGAGCATCTTTTTAAGCCTGGTTTCAACTTCGAAACATTCAGGCGCCTTTATGTCCTCAAGGTTAATTCCCCCGAAAGTCGGGGCTATTGCTGCACATATCCTGATTAGCTCTTCAGGATCCTTCTCGTCAACTTCTAAATCAAAAACATCAACATCGGCGAATACCTTGAAAAGTAATCCTTTACCTTCCATGACAGGTTTGCCGGCCATTGCTCCTATGTCACCCAGTCCCAGAACGGCGGTGCCGTTCGAGATGACAGCAACCAGGTTTCCTTTAGCAGTGTACTTGTATACATCTTCCGGATTCTTTTCAATTTCGAGACAGGGGAACGCGACTCCCGGTGTGTAAGCCATACTTAGGTCATACTGTGTGCTGTAAGGTTTTGTAGGAATAACCTCGACTTTCCCGTGACGTTGCCTGCCATGATACAGGAGAGCACCTTCTTTTGTTATTTTAGTCATATACTGTTTAGTCTCTCAAATTAAGTATGTTAGTCAGTAACTTAACATAAATCGAATTCATTAAAAATGAATGAACAAAATTACACATTTCATAATCCATTTTTTATGAAATATATCATGTGTTCATAACAACATCAGGATGGCTGATTTTGTTATGCCGGACGAAAAAGTTTTTGCATAAACATGGTTTTATTTTGCAGAAACAACAAAAATGGATATTTTCAACACCAGTTTTAATATTGTTTCATCACCTGATATTTATCTGTATTTCTTATGGAAAAAAATATTGCTATTGGCACCGACATCGGGGGGAGCCATATCAGCTGTGCTGCCATTGATCTGTTTGCCGGGAAAGTAATAAAGGACACTTTTGCAGAAAGACCGGTGGACAATCAGGCCCCGGCCACTGAGATAATCTCTGTATGGTCTTCTGCCCTTGCAGAGTCGCTGTCAAAGGTATCCATGGAAAAGGTTAAAGGCATTGGTTTTGCAATGCCTGGTCCTTTTGATTATGTTAAGGGGATATCATATATCCACGGCGTGGCAAAATATGAGAATCTCTATGGTGTCAATGTAGCAGAAGCTGTTTCGGCAAGCCTGAAAGTCCCTGGTGATTTTCTTATCAGGTTTATGAACGATGCGTCTTCATTTGCAGTGGGGGAAGCCTGGGTGGGTAGTGCCTCCAGTGCAGAACGTTCATTGTCCGTTACCCTTGGAACAGGATTTGGATCCGCATTTATTGATAACAAAATTCCTATTGTTGATGGCCCGCTTGTCCCTAAGCTGGGTTGTATCTACCATCTCCCCTATGAGAAAGGTATAGCCGATGATTACTTCTCAACACGCGGACTGCTTGGACGATATAAGAATATTACGGGGAAAGAGTTGCCCGGGGTAAAGGAACTCGCCGAATTAGCCCCGGATGACAGAACCGTTATGGAATTGTTTGATGACTTTGGTAACAGGCTTGGACTCTTTCTGGCGCCATGGCTTAAGAAATTTAAAGCTGAGATGCTTGTAATAGGGGGCAATATTTCTCACGCCTATGACCTTTTCGGAAACATCTTTGAAGAACGGCTCGAAAAGGAAAACTGCACATCCAGGGTAGAACTGTCAGTCCTCAAGGAGGATGCCGCACTTATTGGGAGTGCTTACCTGCTTGACGAGGTATTCTGGAAATCGGTTCAGCATGCCCTGCCATTGATGTAGCTGTTATGATATTCAATTATATAATAATTTCATTTTAAAAATTCATATTAAAGTCTTTTATGAGATACATTGATCACCGGTTCTCATAAGATCTTAATCGAATAATAAGTGACATCCCTGAATTGAAATTTATTACTTAACCAGACTAACTATGAACACACAAAAAGTAGAGCTGAAAAAAATCCTTCCGGTTCTGATGGCATTTTTTGTCATGAGTTTTGTTGACCTGGTGGGAATCGGCGTTGACCGGGTAAGCAAGGATATGAGCCTGAGTGCAACACTCTCTCAGTTGATTCCTTCTGCAACATTTCTGTGGTTTTTTCTCTTATCTGTGCCTGTCGGAGTTATGCAGTCGCGGCTTGGGAAAAAGTTTATGCTTAACGTAGGTATGGGAGTAACAGCACTGGGACTTCTTGTGCCTTTTTTCCTGTATTCATTTTCCATGGTCCTTGTTGGTTTTGCATTACTGGGCATAGGAAATACTATCGTACAGGTATCAGCCAATCCTTTGATTGTTGATGTCGTTCCTTCAAGCAAGGCGCCCAGCTTCCTGAGCTTTTCACAGGGTGTCAAAGCCGTGGGATCTATGATTGGTGCTCCTCTGGCTGCAATCCTGGCTGCCCAGTTCGGTGACTGGAAGCTTCTCTTTCTGGTGTTCGGTATAGTATCTATAATATCTGTATTATGGCTTGCTTCTGTAAAGATCGATGAATCAGCACAGATAGAACTTAAGGCAACTTTCGGTACAGCATTCAAACTGCTTGGCAACGGTTTTGTTCTAATGATGGTCCTGGCAATTTTCCTCGTTGTCGGCGTTGATGTTGGATTTAATTCCAATTCTGGTCATTTCCTTATTGACAAGTTCGGTATTGATTCAACAGTATCCGAATCAGGAAGAAGTGTTTATTTCTTCGGCCGTATGATAGGTACATTTATCGGGGCTGCCATGCTCATCAGGATCTCTGCTCGTAAGGTCTTCTTATGGACATCAATCCTTGGTATTATGTGCCTTGTGTCTATACTTGTTATTTCTTCTTCCATTGTTGCCTGGGGACTCGTATTCATGATCGGTCTTGCAGTGGCAAATATCTGGCCACTTGTTTTCGCATTAGCCGTTGAGAAATACCCTCAACGAAAAAATGAGATTTCAGGATTGATGATGATGGCTATTTCAGGAGGGGCTGTTATTCCCCTTATAATTGGATGGGTAAGCGACCTCAGTAATGTCGTCATAGGTATGTCAACCCTGGTTTTATGCATGGTATACCTGTTTATTGTTTCAGTGGTATGCCTTAGAAAGTAGTCAGTACACAACTTTTAGTTTATTAGGAACTGCGGGATTATTTAATATCTTTCCGCAGTTCTTTTTTGTTGAGGCAGCTATTGTTTTTCTTTTTCCATTTCCAGCCATAATTCTATTCATGTATCAGCATACTGTTTATACACAGTCACATTATATCTTCATACAATATTCTTTTAAATTTTGGTAATACCATATTTAGAGTTTTATTTTAAAATGGCAATGATGGAATATCTTCTCAGTTCCGGGGTTCTTCCCCATTCCCCTGCTTCCTGTAACTCCGGAACCTGTATTCCCCCATCAGTTGTAATCTTCGTTTAAAGAAAAAATAACAATATGATGGGGGTTCTTTTTATCGATTGGTTTTATATATTTATGATCTTGAAAGTTAGGCACTAAAAATAATCCTGGTTGTTTTGCACTTGTTGTTATATTACCGTCATATACAGTCTCTTGAAAAAGTGGCTGGAGATCTCTTTCCTGTTTTTGTTTACCACACTCACCCTTAAAGGGCAGGATTATGCCTTCAGAAAATACGATGCTCTTGATGGATTACCACAAAGCCAGACCACTGCAATCTTTCAGGATAGCAGGGGATTTATATGGATCACAACAAGGAATGGCCTATCAAGGTTTGATGGCATAGATTTTATTAATTATTACAGGAAAGACAGCTTACCTTCAAATTCGGCAAACAGTGTTGTGGAAACATCAGACAGTATGGTATATGTTGTTTCCAACCATGGGATATCAAGGTATTCAGGCAGAAATTTCAGGTATTATCCTCAGCCGGAAGAATTGGACACATTTCAGTTTGACCTTACACCCCCGGCAACAGATAATGATGGAAATATATACCTTATATCACGTTCTTTAAACGGAAGGACTAAAATAATAAAATTCGGAAAAGGAGTCTATTCAGATTTTTCCGGCAGGGACTTAAAACTGGATACACTCGACAAATCATCTGTTTGTTTTAATAAGGCCAACGGGGAATTCTTAATAACAGACCGTTATGGTACATTATGGGTATGGAATAACAAATTTCTGCGAAAGATTTCAGACGGAGCATTCAGGGTGGTAATGAACGACAGAAAAAGGATAATTGTATATGGTACTTATAATGATTATGAATATAAAAACGGCAGGGTAAGGGTAAGACCACTGACAAATAACAGGGGAGAACCTGAAGTTCTGATGAACATTTCCGGGATGGAAAATCATATAGATTTTTTTGACGGTAAATATGTTAATTACATTGATCCCATGTTTGTTGCAAATGCTGCTTTTATCGATCATGAAGGTAACTTATGGCTGACGTCCGAGACAAACATACATCGTCTGGTTACAACTGCTTTTACATCATTCAGCGAGGACGAGCTGGATACAAAAAGTATCTGGACCATTGCAGCGGACAAAAACGGACATCTATGGTTTGGATCCCTTTTTAACGATCTCGTTGAATATGATGGAAAGAATTTCAGAAAGCGAAACGGATATAAATCCTTTATTAAGGGCAACCTTTCCTTTTACAGGGGAAGCAGGTTGATGAGGAATGGCGATTTATGGCTGTCAACAGACAGGGGAGTACTTATTTGGGATGGGAATAAGCTTTCCAGGCTTGACGGATTACCGGATAAGATTCAGATTTGTTACATATATGAAGATCCTGATGAGAACGTAAAAATGCTGGGAACCAACAAGGGACTTTATATATTGAAGAAAAGTGAAACTGAAGTGTTACCAGACTTTAATGATAAGAATCTGGGGGTAATAGAAGGTGTTATAAAGGATGACAGCGGATTTTACTGGCTTTCAGGCCATCACGGTCTTTTGAAGTATGACAGGGGTAAGATTACTCAAATAAAGGATAACACGCTGCCAGGAGGATTTACCTATACTCTTGAGAAAGATAACCAGGGCGGCATATGGATTACTTCGGAAGAGGGGCTCTTCTATAAGGCTAAGAACTCCCGGATCTTTGTACACGGATTACCTGAAGCTATTAACAAGCCTGCAAATAGTATTTTGCTTATGGATGATTCCCATCTGCTAGTAGGAAGAGTCTCGGATGTATGTATTATAAACCTGGACAGGTTCTACAGGAATGAGAAGGGATATTTCAGGATTTACGACAATACTGATGGCTTCACCGGCAGCGACTGCCTCGATAATGGTCTTATTAAAGGCAGAAACGGTCTTTTTTGGATACTAACCTCTGATAAGGTCGTTATACTTGATCCCCGGAAGCTCCATGAAAATATGATCACACCAGGATTGCATATCACTGGATTTTATTACCAGACAGATACTCTTACCTGGGCTCCGGTTGATAAAGCAGGTTATTTTTACAGGATTCCTGATCTTCTCCGCCTTAAAAGGTTTCAGAATAAGATACAGATTACCTTTACAGGTATATCAACCACTAACCCGGAAAAAGTGACCTACAGGTATTTTCTTTCGGGGTATGATAATAAATGGAGCCTCCCATCGTCAAAACAATCGGTTGTATATGAAAAACTTCCTCCCGGTAGCTACAGCTTCCGGCTGCTTGCCGCCAATGCCGACGGGGTTGAGAATGAGGAACCCTTAGTAATGAATTTCGAGGTTGTTCCCGAATTCTGGCAGACCAGGGTGTTTCTTATTTCAGCCACGCTTTTGATCCTTCTGCTTACGGTATCTGTGACTTTACTGATAATGCGGCAGAGCCAGAAGAGGAGGATAGAAAAGGAAAAGCTGCATAATGAATTGTCACAGTTGCAGATGAGTTCTGTCCTGAGCCAGTTTGACCCACATTTTACATTTAATGTTATTTCGTCCGTTGGTTCTCTGATCATCAAGGAAGAAAAAGAGACAGCATACACCTATATAACGAAACTGTCGGGACTGTTGAGGACTGTTCTGAATGATAGCCCTGTACTTATAAAGTCATTGGCTGACGAAGTAAGCTTTGTAAGGAAATATTGTGAACTGCAGAAACTGAGATTCAAGGACAGGTTCAGCTTTAATATATCTATCGACAATGATGTTAATATGAACAGGGAGATCCCAAAGATGACTATCCAGACCTTTGTGGAGAACTCAATAAAGCATGGTTTTGAGAACAGAAAGGAGGGAGGACGCATTGATATAATAATAAGAAAAATTGAAGGAGCTGTTGAGATAATAATCAAGGATAACGGGGTAGGAAGGACAGCCGCATCCCAAAAACGAACCGGGAGTACAGGACATGGCCTTAGAATCATCAACGGGCTTTTTGACGCAACGAATTCAGGAAAGGCAACTATGGCGACTATTAAAATATGGGACCTGTCCCAAAACGGGCAGGCTGCCGGTACAGAGGTGGTTATAAGGATACCCGATGATTATAACTTCAGTTTAGTGAACAATTCCGAAAATTATTAAAACAGGTATAAGTATGGCATTTAATCCATTGAAAGCAGTTATTATTGAAGATGAAGAAGAATCACTGCATCTGCTTGGTAACCTGATTGAAACAACGGGACTTGCTAAAGTTACCGGTTCAACCACTGACCCTGGCGAGGCTCTTGGTCTTATTGTCAGCCTTGAGCCGGATATTGTCTTTCTCGATATCAAAATGCCTGTCAAGAACGGGTTTGAGATACTGGATGATCTGAAAAAGATTAAGACGAATAGCCCTTTTGTGGTCTTTACTACCGCGTATGATGAGTATGCACTCAAGGCATTTGATTATGCAGCATTTGATTACTTATTAAAACCTGTTGAGCCTTCCCGGCTCACAGAAACCCTTGTACGCTGTATTGAAACCAGGAAAGCCGGGATCAGGCAACAGGCTGATTTACTGCTTGGTACCGCCAGGAAAATCCTTGTCCGTAATATATCAGGAATAAGTGTTATCGACCCCGAAGACATTGTCTATGTTGAGGCAGAGGGCAATTACTCTGTTTTTCATTTAAGTAATAACAGGATCGAGACTGCTACCATCCTGCTGGGGAAAGTGGAGGAACAGATATCTCCGGATATGTTTTTTCGCATCAGCAGATCTTTTATAATAAATCTGGATTATCTGAAAAAGATCAGCACTAAACAACTCCAGTGTACATTGTCGGCTAATGGTACTGATTATAAATGCAATATCTCCCGCAATAAACTCGGCGGACTACTTGAAAAGATCAAAGGAAGGTAAGAACCTTGTCCGGTATTTTAACGCTTGTTTTTATCTTTTATCGTTTTTATCAGTGGGTCAATGTTACTCATACATTATTAGACCACCTTTATACAAACAACACGTTGTTAGCAATGAAATAGTAAATTTCCAACTATCTTAGTGACGGATTTGTCTGTTCCGGATTCCTCATTCCCCATTTCCCTAATATTTCCGGAGCAAAATATCCCCCTTCAAAGCGTGATCTATCCACACATTTTCCACGTATTCTGAAGGGGGTTCTTTTTTTATTGTACCCTGTCATTGCAGGTTGCTTATTAACATTTGAAATCAGTCAGAGTATTATTTACCGTTATTATGGTTTATAAAAAATAGAACTTTTTCAATTTGTATTTTGAAGGTAAAACTTGCAAATTGCAAAAGCATAATAATTACAATTGCAAGGAATCATCAAACCTTTCAATTTGAATCATTTAATAATTTATTAATTCTTCAACAGAATATATTCTATGAAAGAAATCAAAACAGGCAGACGCAGTTTTCTTAAGAAGACAGGAGCAGCTGCCCTTGCTTTAACCATTGTCCCGCGATATGTTCTTGGTGGCAGGGGATATACAGCACCAAGTGATCAGTTAACAAAGGGTATCATTGGTGTAGGTGGCATGGGGCGTAATCACATACCGTATGAAGGAACCAGGTTACTGGCGATATGTGATGTTGATAAATCTCATCTGGATGAAGTGCTGGCAATGGTGGGTAAGGATGTAACAGGCTATCACGATTTTCGTGAACTGATAGCGAGACCAGATATAGATATTGTGCATATTGCCACACCTCCGCACTGGCATGGCATAATCTCAAAAACAGCAGCAGAAGCAGGAAAGGATATCTGGTGTGAAAAACCAATGACAAGGACCATCGGTGAAGGACTGAAAGTTATCGACGCAGTTCAGCGTAACGGTGTTATGTTCAGGCTAAATACATGGTTCAGGTTCAAGGACCAGTTTTATGGTCTGGGTACAACAGTTAAGCCGCTTAAAAAGCTTATCGAAAGTGGCGTGCTGGGATGGCCTCTTAAGGTTACGGTGAGCGGAATTACCGGTTACGACTGGAAATTCTACTGGAGTGGTTTGCATAACCTTAAACCGATGCCGGTACCTGAGGTGCTTGATTATAATTTCTGGCTGGGACCTGCTCCCTATAAACCATATAACCCGGAAAGAGTACATGCTAAATTCAGGGGTTACTGGGATTATGACGGAGGAGGACTGGGAGATATGGGACAGCACTACCTCGATCCTGTTCAGTATATGCTTAATAAAGATGATACAGGACCCGTATATATAGAAGTCGATGCTCCGGAGCAACATTATGATGCTGTGGGTTCATGGCGCAGGATAACATATACCTATGAAGATGGCTGCAAAATCATTCTTGACGGTGAGAACCGCGACAAGGATGCTGCTTACATTGAAGGACCACGTGGAAAGATTTACAGAGGTTTCAGGTCGGATATACCGGATTTACAGAAACTGATCGATTCTCTTCCTGATCCGGCGCCGCAGATTGACACATTTACCGAATCTGTTCTCACCCGGAAGAAGTTTGCGCTGAACGAAGCTAATGGCCACAGATCATGTTCTCTTGTAAACCTTGGCAAGATCGCAGTAAGACTCGGCAGAAACCTGAAATTTGATCCTGTCGGACAAAAGTTTATTGATGATGAGGGAGCAAATGCGCTTATCAACCAGCCGATGAGAGGTCCGTGGACCATCTGATCGTGAACAAAACCTGAACAACCTGAATACTCAACTTTAATAGCATAGGATAATGAAAATAAACAAAATAATAGTTTTATGTATTTCTGCCCTGATGTTCTCTGTAGCATCCTATTCACAGGACAACAGGACCCTTGAAACAAAGGTGGCTGATCTCCTTGCAAGGCTGCCGGCCAAAGATAATGGTCTGACAGATAAGCTGATGGGAGACATGCTTTCACTGGGGGAACCGGGGTGGAAGATGATTTGCGATCAGATAATCCCTGCCGGAACAGGGGATGATACCAAGGCCAGGTTTGCTGTTGAAAGCTTTTCGCGCTACCTTTCAAAAAGTAAAGATGCGAAAGGGAGAAAGAACTGGGAAAAGAACTGCATTTCATATATAGTATCAAAAACTGATTTTAATGTTAGGGACTTCTTTATGAAGCAGCTCCAGATGGTTGGGGGATCTGCATCGTTAGAAGCCATGAAGCCTTTCATCAATTCAAAGGAACTGTGCCAGCCGGCGGTGGCTGTTATATATGCTGTTGGTGGTCCGGCAGCAGAAAAAGAACTGGCAGAATCGCTTAAGGATAAAGATCTTCCCTGTGCTTCAGCCGTGCTGAACGATCTTGCACTAATGAACTCAGGTCTGGCTGTTGACGAATATATCAGACTGACAGGGTCCTCCGATCCCGGTGTCCGGGCAGCTGCATATAAAGCCCTGGCACACAGTGGTAGCCCGCAAGCCCTTCCTGTACTGCTCGACGCTGCTAAAGCTGTTGATTACAGATGGGACCCGATGGGAGCAACTTCAGCTCTGCTTTCATATGCCAGGATGATCGCTTCAAATGGTGATATTAAAAATATGGACAGAATATGCAGGCTTGTCATTTCAAAAAGCCGTGATGACCTTAATGTTCAAAGTAAAACGGAAGCCCTGGGCATCTATGTCAGTTTTCATGGTATCAAGGCTATGAATTATATTCTGAGGGCAGCTTCCGATCAGAATAAAAAATACAGAACAGCCGCAATTAATATGTCACTTGCATTAAAAGGCTCTGAGGTAGTCAGTAAATGGATAAAGTATTTTCCCAGGGCCATACCTGCCGCAAAGCCTGAGATCATTGCCATGCTTGGCGACAGAGCTGATGAAACTGCCCTGCCGCTTGTTAATTCGGCCCTGTCAGATAAAGATGTGAACGTCAGGAAAGAAGCAGCAGCTGCTATAGTAAAGATAAGTGGCAACAAAGCTGTTAATTCACTGGTTAATTATTTGCTTGTATCAGGAAGCGATGAAGATCAGGAAGCTGCAAGATCGGCTCTTAAGACTGTGCTTGACAGTGATAACCTGCATTTCCTGATCCCTGTCATGAATGAAGGTCAGCCATATGCAAGGATATCAGCGATAGACCTGCTGGCCTGGAGCAGGAACAACAGGTATTTCAACGATGTACTTAAATATGCTTCATCGGAGAATGAGCCGGAAAAAGCCGCTGCCATCAAGGCACTGGCCA
Organism: uncultured Rikenellaceae bacterium; assembly: GCA_964472085.1. Taxonomy (GTDB): domain Bacteria; phylum Bacteroidota; class Bacteroidia; order Bacteroidales; family VadinHA17; genus LD21. The sequence goes on from CAYYIW010000001.1 coordinate 48,341, forward strand.
GCCTTGCAGGGAAGGATGATCAGAATAAGCTTATTCAGCTACTGTCAGTGACTGATAAACCTGAGTATATTACTGAAATACAGGAAGCTCTTGCCAATGCTGCAGGTAAGATAGATGATCCTGAAGAGCGTTCAGCGGTTATTCTGGAAGCTCTTAACGGGAACATAAATAAAGAGAAACTGATACCTGTGCTGGCCAAAACCGGTGGAGCCAAAGCCCTGGCCCTGGTAATGAAAGAGTTTGATGAAGGGAATCCCGATATAAGGGACATATGTTTCCATACTCTTTCTCAATGGAAAGACGATTCGGTTTCATCAGCTTTATTCTCAATTTGTGCTTCAGGTAACAAGACTTTTGAAGGACCTGCCTTTGAAGGATATGTTAGAGTTATCTCATCAGGGGAAATGCCTGACGAGGAGAAACTGTTACAGTACAGGAAAATCATGCCATACGCTGTGTCTGCTGCGAGGAAAAATGAACTTATTACATCGATCGGAAAACTTAAGACCTATCAGGCACTGTTTTATGTGGCAGACTTTCTCGATGATAAGTCTACATCCGATGCTGCAGCCAGGGCTGCCATGAATATTGCCCTGCCTTCACGCGGTTCCAAAGTTGGAATGTATGGTGATCTTGTAAGGGATATTCTTACAAAAGTGCTTGGCAAACTGCAGGGGCAGGAAAGTGAATATGACAGGGAGATGGTGAATAAATACCTGGACGGTATGCCTGCAGGCAAAGGCTATGAGCCGATCTTTAATGGCAAAGATCTTACAGGCTGGCATGGACTGGTTGAAAACCCGATAGCACGTGCAAAGATGACCCCACGTGAACTTGCAAAAAAACAGGCAGAGGCCGATAAAAAGGTTGCCGGTAACTGGAGTGTCAGAGATGGTTGTATCTGGTTTAACGGTGAAGGTGACAACCTGTGTACGATAAAGCAGTATGGAGATTTTGAAATGCTTATCGACTGGAAGATAACTAAGGAAGGAGACAGTGGAATATATTTAAGGGGATCGCCACAGGTACAGATATGGGATACATCGCGTATTGATGTGGGTGCCCAGGTTGGTTCAGGTGGATTATATAACAACCAGGTGAATATGTCCAGACCACTTAAGGTGGCAGATAATCCTGTGGGAGACTGGAACAGTTTCAGGATACGGATGGTGGGTGAAAAAGTATCCGTATGGCTGAATGGGATACTGGTGGTCGATAATGTTACCATGGAAAATTACTGGGATCGCTCTCAGCCTGTTTTCCCGACAGGTCCAATTGAATTACAGGCTCATGGTACCGATCTGGCATTCAGGGATATATATGTCAGGGAAATAAGTGACAAAGATTATAACCTTACCCCTGAGGAACGTTCTGAAGGATTTGTATCACTCTTCAACGGAAAGGATCTGGATAACTGGGTTGGAAATAAAAAGTCATATGTTGTTGAAGATGGAATGATAGCTGTAAAACCCAGTGATGATTCGGGCGGTAACCTTTACACGGATAAGGAATACTCCGATTTTATTTTCAGATTCGAGTTTCAGCTTACTCCTGCAGCCAATAATGGCATTGGAATAAGGGCACCTCTTACGGGCGATGCGGCTTATGTCGGGATGGAGATTCAGGTACTCGACAATACTGCCCCGGTATATGCAAACCTCCAACCATACCAGTATCACGGATCCGTTTATGGTGTTATACCTGCGAAAAGAGGTTACCTTAATCCTGTAGGTGAATGGAATTATGAAGAGATTATGGCAAATGGAACTCATATAAGGGTAATACTCAACGGCACAACTATTGTCGACGGCGATATTGCCGGACCCAGAGATAACGGAACAATGGATCATAAAGACCATCCCGGACTGAAAAACAAAACAGGTCACATAGGATTTCTCGGTCACGGTTCAGAACTTAGATTCAGAAATATCAGGATAAAAGATCTCTCACAAAAGGAATAAATCCGGGTATTTATATATTTGTGGACCTCCGTGTCTCCTCAGTGTTGCTCTGTCTGAGTTCGTTTTTGGAACGCAGAAAATCACAGAAAACGCAGAGAACCACAGAGGTATTATCAATAAATGACTAATGAAAATGAAATTTTTTTTCTCACTTCTGGTATCACTTTTAGTTTTTGTTTCCTGCGCAAAAGTCAAGCCGCCGGAACCATATGGTCCTGTACCGTCTGAACGCCAGCTTAAATGGCATGATATGCAGTATTATATGTTCGTCCATTTCACTGTCAACACTTTCACTGATAAGGAATGGGGTTACGGGGACGAAAAGGAATCGGTTTTTAATCCGTCTGACCTTGATTGTGATCAATGGGCAAAGGTGGCAAGTGAGGCTGGAATGAAAGGAATAATAATAACTGCAAAGCACCACGACGGCTTTTGCCTTTGGCCTTCGAAGTATACGGAACATTCAGTAAAGAATTCCCCGTGGAAAAATGGTAAGGGTGATGTGCTGAGAGACCTGAGCATTGCCTGCAATAAATACGGACTTAAAATGGGAGTTTACCTTTCACCATGGGACCGGAACAGCGCCGTTTACGGAACCCCTGATTATCTTGTTTATTACAGGAATCAGCTGAAGGAATTACTTACCGGTTACGGGAAGATATTCGAAGTATGGTTTGATGGTGCTAATGGTGGCGACGGTTATTACGGGGGAGCCAGGGAAGTACGTAAGATTGATAACAGGACCTATTATGATTGGCCCAACACCCATGCTATAGTGAGGGAGTTGCAGCCGACAGCTGTAATGTTCAGTGATGCAGGTCCGGATGTGCGCTGGGTAGGGAACGAAAGGGGTATCGGCAGCCTTACCAACTGGTGTCTTTTAAACAGGGATGGCATGTACCCGGGTGGTGATTTTTCCTCTATCCTTGGTCCCGGACAGGAAGATGGGAAATACTGGGTCCCTGCAGAGGTTGATGTTTCTATCAGACCCGGATGGTTCTATCATCCCGCCCAGGATTCAATGGTCAAATCGCCCGAACAGCTGCTTGATATTTACTATTCATCAATTGGAAGAAACTGTAATCTTATCCTTAATGTTCCACCTGACAGGCGTGGCCTTTTGAATGAAATTGATGTCAGATCCCTTCTCGGATTTAAGAAACTGCTGGATGAGGAGTTTAAGACAGACCTGGCAAGAGGTATGAAAGCTAGCTCTTCATCATCAAGAGGCAGGGGTTATGGAGCTTCAAACGTGAACGACGGTGATCCGGAGACCTACTGGGCTACGCCAGATTCGAAAACCACGGGAGATCTGGTCATTAGCCTTGGGAGAAAAACAGAGGTGAACAGGATTATTCTGCAGGAATATATAAAACTGGGACAAAGGGTACAGGGATTTAATGTCGAAGCTCTTATTGACGGGAAATGGTCATCGCTGGTTGACGGGACAACAATCGGCTATAAGGTTATCCGTAAATTTCCTGCAGTGAATACCGATAAAATAAGAGTATCAATAACAGCAGCCAAAGCCTGTCCGGTAATTTCAAATATTGAACTGTACAGGGCACCAGGGGACTAAAAGGACAAACCGCGATCATCCTGTGGACCAGGAACCTGGGTTTAGTCTAGCTGGAACATCCTGGCAATTTTAATGGCAGCAGAAATTCTTTTTGTCAGACCTGCCCAGTCCTTCTTTTTTATTATCTCTTTTGTTATCAGGTTTGACCCTATGCCCACACAGGTAACACCGGCACTGAACCATTCTCTCAGGTTCTCAAGTGTTGGTTCAACTCCGCCTGTAGGCATGATGTTTGTCCACGGACATGGCCCCTTTACAGCCTTGACAAAATCGGGCCCGCCGACACAGGATCCGGGGAATATTTTGACTATTTCAGCACCCAGCTCTTCCGCATAGTTTATTTCGGAGAGGGTACCACAGCCTGGTGACCACATAATTTTCCTCCTGTTGCATACCCTGGCCATATCAGCATTCAATACAGGCGAAACGATGAAATTCGCACCAGTCTGAATGTATAAAGAAGCTGTCTCTGCATCAACAACCGATCCTGCTCCCATTATAATATCCGGGACCTCCTGTTCTGCCCATTTGTTAAGTTCTGAGAATAATTCATGGGCATAATCACCGCGATTGGTGAACTCAAAAACCCGTATCCCCGCATCAGATGAAGCTTTAATAACACTCCTGCATATTGCAGGATCCTTGTGGTAGAAAACAGGTATTATACCTGTCTCTTTCATTTTATTGTATACTTCTATACGTGTGAATCGTGCCATCTTTTTAGGTTTGAACAAATGTATTTAAAATTATAAGATTTTAAAAGTCAGTACAGTCCATTACGATAATAAAAGCAATAAAATTAATTTATCAGGGAATGCCTCCTTTCTATACCTGACTTTCATCTTCTGACCTTCGGCTTTATTTGCGGGAATCATTATCTTAGCATCTCAAACTCGAACAATGGCACTTAATTATATCTGGATCGCATTCTTTCTGGTTGGTTTCCTGGTAGCACTGGGGCAGCTTATTTTTACAGGTAATATCCAGATCTTCAACGATCTGGTCAATGCAGTCTTTACAAATGCCAAGACGGGCTTTGAGATCTCCCTCGGACTGACAGGTGCACTGACGTTGTGGATGGGATTACTTAAGGTTGGAGAAAAGGGAGGTGTTGTTAAGATACTGGGAAAACTCATTGGCCCTCTTTTTGAAAGGTTATTCCCTGAACTGCCCAGGGGACATCCTGCTTACGGCTCAATAATGCTTAATATATCTGCCAACATGCTGGGACTCGATAATGCTGCCACGCCAGTTGGACTGAAGGCAATGAAGGAGATGCAGGAGGTAAATCCGCATAAAGACACTGCATCAAATGCCCAGATCATGTTTATGGTTCTGAATGCAGCAGGTATTACAATAATCCCGGTAAGTATAATCGTTTACAGGACACAACTTGGAGCCGCAAATCCTGCTGATATATTTATTCCTCTGCTCATTTCCACCTTTGCTGCTAATATAACAGGTATGATCAGTGTGGCAATTGTCCAGAAGATAAACCTGTTAGATAAAGTAATCCTGGCTTATCTGGGAGGACTTACAGCCATTATAGTGGGGATAATATACTATTTCAGTCACCTGCCAAAGGAACAAATATCAAATATCTCAACGTTTGCCGCCAACTTCACACTGATTTTCATTATAGTTCTGTTTATACTTCTGGCACTTATCAGGAAAGTCAATGTGTATGATGCTTTCATAGAAGGGGCAAAGGAAGGTTTCAGCATCGCTATAAAAATAATTCCTTTCCTGGTAGCTATCCTGGTCGCTATCGGGATCTTCAGGGCTTCAGGAACTATGGATTTCATAATAGCCGGTATTGCTAAATTCTTTGCATGGCTGGGTGTTGACACCAGGTTTACAGCCGCTCTTCCAGTGGCTTTTATGAAACCACTTTCAGGGAGCGGGGCGCGTGGATTGATGATAGATGCAATGACAACACATGGCCCTGATTCCTTTATAGGAAGACTGGCCTGTACAATGCAGGGTACAACTGATACAACCTTTTACATTGTTGCTGTATATTTCGGTTCTGTCGGAATTAAAAATACAAGACATGCAGTAGGTTGTAGTTTATTGGCCGACCTGGCCGGATTTACAGCAGCGATATTTCTTTCATACCTGTTTTTCACATAAATACCGGAGGAATGGATGTTCTGACTACATCAATACTCGTTGGCATCAGCATAGTGGCAATTATCATTTTAACTTCAAAAATGAAGTTAAAAGCTTTTGTTGCACTCTTCCTGGTATCTGTTTTCCTTGCATTTACAACCCTGCCGGTCACAACCATAGTGAGTACTTTAAAAGAAGGCTTTGGCAACACTATGGCTTCAATAGGATTCCTGATAATACTGGGAGCTATGATTGGGATAACACTTGACAAGACAGGGGGCACACTTAGTATTGCCAGGTATATATTATCAAAGACTGGAGAAAAAAGGAGTTCACGCGCCCTGGGCATCACGGGATTTATTACCGGTATCCCCATATTTTGCGATTCGGCATTCATAATACTATCCGGGCTTGCAAAATCGTTCAGCTCCAGATCAAAGCTGGCTATGCCTTTTATGGCCACGGTACTGGCCTCATCACTTTATTCAGTGCATTGCCTGATTCCTCCGCATCCGGGGGCTCTTGCTGCTGCAGGTATGTTTGAGGTAAATCTTGGTTATCTGATCATTATCGGAATACTCTTTGCCATCCCAGGGGCCCTTTCAGCATATCTGTGGAGTAAGTGGCTGACCAGGAAAGGTAATTACCCTCCTGCCTCCGAACCTGAATCAGATATGATGATTAATCATGAAAGACTCCCATCACCTTTCCTGTCATTTCTGCCCATCGTAGTGCCACTCCTGCTGATTACCCTCCGATCGCTGATGATATTGTTTGATAAAGGGGGGCAGGGATTGGTTTCAAGGATATTTTATTTACCGGGAGAACCGGTATTTGCCCTGTCGGTGGGTGTTGTCCTGTCATTGTTTCTTATCAGGGGAAAAACGATGGACAAAATCAATTCAATATTTACAGAATCAATTGAGAAAGCAGGACCAATATTAATAGTAACTGCAGCAGGAGGAATGTTCGGGATGGTTATCAGGGAAACAGGTACAGGCGAAGCAATGGGTAAGATGCTGGCAGGTACAAACCTCGGACTACTGGTGCCATTCCTGATCGCAATGGTAATGAAAACAGCGCAGGGATCATCAACGGTGGCAATGATCACAACAGCATCGTTTGTAGCACCCATGCTACCGATACTAGGACTCGATTCTGAAGCAGGCAAGCTTCTGGGCATGCTTGCCATGGGTGCAGGATCTATGCTGATATCCCATGCAAATGATTCCTATTTCTGGGTTGTCTCCAATTTCGCCGGAGTTGATTCTACTGTTAACCTTAAAGTCTATTCCTCTTCTACCATTGTAATGGGTGTAACGATATTTGCATGTATCTGGATAACTTCCCTGGTTATCCTGTAATATTTATTTTTTATAAAGCACTGCACTGAAGGAAGAAATAAATTCAGCTACATATGAATGGCAGGGTGGCATCAGAAGAGATCTTTAGGGCAGGAGTGAAAAGCGTCTCCCCTTCAGGTCTTGTCAGGAAATACCTGGAAATAGATCATAAAGGCATTACAGCAGGAGGAAAATTTTTCAGCTCTGAGATGTTAAATAATGTCTTTGTTGTAGGGGCAGGAAAAGCCAGTGCAATGATGGCAGCCGGGGTAGAAGATATTCTTGGTGATCGTGTGACAGGAGGTCATATAGCGGTGAAATACGGATTCTCCTGTAAGCTCAGTCGCATTAAAATAACTGAAGCCGGGCATCCATCACCAGATGGAAACAGTTTTAAGGCTACTGGCAGAATAATCGATATTGTAAACAAAGCAGGTAGTGATGATCTGGTTCTTTGCCTGATCTCAGGAGGTGGATCATCACTTCTCGCTGATCTGCCGGAAGGTGTCTCTGAGGATAATTTAAAGACACTGAACAATTTGCTTGTTAATTCAGGAGCTTCTATAAGCGAGATCAATACTATCAGGAAACATCTTTCATCCGTTAAGGGAGGGCAGCTGGCGCGTGCTGCATACCCGGCGCAGCTTGTAAGCCTTATCATTTCCGATGTACCCGGTGACCGGACAGATGTGATTGCGTCAGGTCCCACAGTGCCCGATCCGACCACATTTGAGGAGGCTATGGAAGTAATCAATAAGTATGATCTCGGGAAGTCATTACCCCGGGAGATAATGGCACACCTGGTAAAAGGTATCAGGGGTGGTATTCCTGATACCCCAAAACCGGGGGATATGATCTTCAATAAGGTAACAAACATTATTATTGGCAATAACAGGATGGCTCTTGCATCTGCCTGCATGAAAGCACGGGAGTTAAATATTAATCCTGTTATTGTTGATGATCAGTTACAGGGAGATGTAGCAGATGTGGCTGAAAGAATTGTTTCCACTTCCCTGGCTTACCAGTCGGATGAAGCCTGTATCAGGCCTGCCTGCCTTCTTTTTGGAGGGGAGACAACGATCAAAATGACCGGGAAAGGACTGGGAGGAAGAAACCAGCATCTGGCCCTTTTGTGTTCATCGCTTCTGAAAGGCAAACCCGGTATTACGGTACTTGCTGCCGGTACTGACGGAAATGATGGTCCGACAGATGTTGCAGGTGCTGTTGTCGATTCGGAGACTTCCGAGGTGGCCGGTTCCATGCATCTTGATTTGCAGATGTTTATTGACAGTTTCGATTCCTGGCACTTCTTTCATGATGCCGGGGGGCATATAGTCACAGGTCCGACAATGACAAACGTAATGGATATCATTGTAGTAATAGTTGATAAATAATTACAGATGCAACTTGAAAAGTTTTCTCGCTTCATGATTGTTTTAATTATATTTGTTTTTCACCTTACCTGAATTTTTAAATCCTGGTAATGAAAGCCCTTGTTCTGGAGGAATATAAAAAGATGGCATATAAAGACGTGCCGGTACCTGCCATAGGCGATAATGATGTCCTTGTAAGGGTCAGAGCGTGTGGTATATGCGGCTCGGATATACATGGTTTTGATGGGAGTACGGGAAGAAGGGTTCCTCCTCTTATAATGGGGCATGAGGCATCCGGTATTGTTGCAGGGACAGGTCCCGGCGTAAGAGGCTGGAAAGAAGGAGACCGTGTAACATTTGATTCAACAGTCTATCCCCTGAATGACTGGTTCACTCTTGAGGGAAGGTATAACCTCAGTGATAACCGGGAAGTTCTGGGCGTGTCTCCAGGAACTTTCAGACGGGATGGTGCCTTTGCAGACTACCTTGCAGTACCCGAACACATACTCTACAGGATACCCGATAGCGTTACATTTGAACAGGCTGCCATGGTTGAAGGAATAGCCGTGGCTCTTCATTCTGTAAACATATCGGAGGTGAAGACAGGTGACAGGTGTGTTGTGGTTGGTGCAGGTATGATTGGTATCCCGGTCATCAAACTCCTGGGGATATCCGGGGCGTCACAGATAATAGCAATTGATGCTGATCCGGGACGTCTTGACAAGGCTTTAAAGGCAGGGGCAACATCGGCATACCTGGCCAGCGAAGCAGGCCTGGTAACAAAGATTATCAGTATTACGAACAACAGGGGTGCTGATATCTCTTTTGAAGTTGTTGGTAAATCAGAACCGGTGAATCTGGCTGTAGATGTATTGCGAAAGGGAGGCAGGGCAGTGCTGGTAGGCAATGTCTCAGCCACGGTCGATTTCCCTCTGCAGAAGGTGGTAACACGTGAGCTGAGCATTCTGGGAAGTTGTGCCATAAGGGGTGAATATGAAACAGTGCTTAGCCTTATGGAGTCGGGCAGGATAAACGTTGATGACCAGGTATCGGCTGTTGCCCCGCTATCTGAAGGTGCAGAATGGTTTAACAGGTTATATGAGGGAAAGGGAGGATCCGGAAAGGTGATCCTCATTCCATAAGAAATAGAGTATGTCCGGTGGGAAATTTAATATATCGATAGCTGGTTGCAGCAAAGTTGCACATTTGCATGCACAGGCAATTAAAAATATACCAAATGCACAACTGAAAGGTGTCTGGAACAGAACCGGCAGTACTGCTGATGCTTTTGCTGCCAGGTATGGCACTGAGTCTTTTCCGGATGTATCAACAATGGTAAGGGAATGTTCTTCGGACCTTGTTATTGTATGCAATGCTCATCCTTTTCATATCTATCCGGCCGTGGAGGCTGCCAGGGCAGGAGCATGTGTTCTTGTTGAGAAACCGCTGGCATCAGGTCTGAGCGATTGCGACGAGATACTGAAAACCTGCAGAGAGAGTAATGTAAAGCTTGGCGTCATCAGTCAGAGAAGATGGTATGAACAGGCACGTAGGCTTAAGGAAGCCATCGATAATGGTAAAATAGGAAAACCAGTACTGGCTGAGGTGATAATGCTTGGTTGGCGAGACAGGGCATATTATGATTCGGACACATGGCGGGGAACATGGAAGCAGGAAGGAGGAGGGGTACTTGTTAATCAGTCGCCACATCATCTGGACCTGCTCCTGTGGTACATGGGAGAGGTGGATGAGGTGTACGGCATATGGAGGAACCTGAACCATCCGTACATAGAAGTTGATGATACAGCCGTTGCCATTGTTAAGTTCAGGAATGGTGGACTGGCAAGTATTCTGGTTAGCAATTCCCAGAAACCGGGTCTGTATGGGAAAGTTCATGTGCATGGAGATAACGGGGCGTCGGTAGGAGTACAGACCGATGGCGGTGCAATGTTCATTGCAGGAAAGACAGGTGTTGCCGAACCATCAGTGAATGATCTGTGGACCGTTCCGGGTGAAGAAGAGATGCCAGGTGAGTGGGCTAAGACTGATACTGAGCTCTTTAACAGCATAGATCCCACAGTATATTATATACAACGCCAGATAGAAGACTATATCGATGCCATTGAACAGGGAAGGGATCCCCTGGTTACCGGGGAAGACGGAAGACGTACGGTGGAACTCTTTACGGCAATATACCGTTCAACAAGAGACAATATCCCGGTTAAATTTCCGCTTAAGCCTGAGGGAGGAAATGATGGCAGATGACAGATCCATGAATACAAAGATGTAACAGGGTGGTTCAGTGAGCCACGCGATAAATTATTTTTTAAAATTTAATAATATTATTCATGCCGCTTTTAATTATTGTTCTTGGGATTTGCCTGTTGCTTGTCCTGATCATCGTATTAAAATTCAACTCATTTCTTTCATTTGTTATTGTATCGCTGTTAGTTGGTCTGGCTGAGGGTATGAACCTCAACAGTACAATTACATCGATAGAGAACGGCATTGGCAGTACCATGGGCTTCCTGGTACTTATCCTCGGTTTCGGGGCGATGCTTGGAAAGCTCGTTTCGGAAAGTGGTGCTGCCCAGAGAATTACTACGAGGCTGGTTGATTCGTTCGGTATCAGCCATATCCAGCTTGCCCTGATGCTTACCGGGTTTATTGTCGGTATCTCCCTGTTTTATGATGTGGGATTTTTCATTATGATACCACTGGTGTTTACCATTGCGGCAACAACACGTCTGCCACTTCTTTATGTCGGGTTGCCAATGCTGGCATCACTCTCGGTAACACATGGTTACCTGCCTCCACATCCGGCTCCGACAGCTATAGCTGATATGTTCCATGCAGATATAGGTAAGACTCTTTTCTATGGTCTTATAGTAGCCATGCCTGCAATAGTCATTTCAGGGCCTGCCCTTTCCAAGGCGCTGAGCAGGACGAAAGTTAAAGCAAAACCCCTGGCTGAGTTTCTTAATACAAAACCATTGACTGAGGAAGAAATGCCCGGATTCTGGGTAAGCTTTTTTTCAGCTCTTCTGCCTGTTATATTAATTACGATAGCAACAATCGCCGGTTTTGTTCTGCCGGTAACAAGCTCAATGAGGAAAATCCTGGGTTATATTGGTAATCCGGCTTTTGCGATGCTGGTATCGGTGCTTGTGGCCATTTATACTCTGGGTATTGCAAGAGGAAGGAAAATGCCTGAGATAATGAAGTCACTCGCACATTCCGTTACAAGCATTACGATGATAATGCTTCTTATTGCCGGAGCGGGAGCACTTAAGCAGGTTCTGGTAGATAGCGGTGTAAGTAAATATATTGGAGAACTTTTAAGAGAATCAACACTATCACCTCTGTTCCTTGGATGGCTTATTGCAACGGTTTTACGTTTTTGTGTCGGTTCTGCCACTGTTGCCGGCATGACGGCCGCCGGGATCGTTTTACCACTGGTTACAAGCGGTAGCGTCAATCCTGAACTCATGGTACTTGCTGTAGGATCAGGAAGCCTTATGTTCGGTCATGTCAATGACGGAGGGTTCTGGCTATTCAAGGAATACTTTAGCCTGAGCATAAAAGATACTATGAAGACCTGGGTTGTGATGGAAACATCCATTGGGATAACAGGTCTGCTTGGTGTTATGGCGCTCAGCCTTTTCATCCATTGATCCCGGGATCAGTCCTGATATCAGAAATCAATGCAATTAAAAACAAACACAACATATTATGAAAATTAAATTTCAGGGAGCCGCAAGGGAAGTGACGGGCAGTAAGCATCTCATTACAACCTCGAATGGAAAAAGAATTCTTCTTGATTGCGGCATGTTTCAGGGTAAGGGACTTGAGACAGACAGTATGAACAGGGACCTCGGATTTGATCCGGTAACTATTGATCATATAATCCTGACTCATGCTCATATCGATCATTCCGGGCTCATACCATATGTTTATAAACTGGGTTTCAGGGGATCAGTGATATGTACCAGCGCAACAAGGGATCTTTGCGCTATAATGCTGGCCGATTCGGCTTTTATACAGGAACATGATACCATCACTTTTAATAAAAGAAGGGCTAAAAAGGGTCTGCCTCTGGTTACTCCGCTGTATGAACAGAATGATGCCAAGGAATGTATGAAGCTTTTTATCGGGGTGCCGTTAAACATGAAATTCAGGATTGATGAGAATGTGAAGGTAACTTTTACACATACAGGACATATGCTCGGTAGCGGGGCCGCAAACCTGCAGATAACAGAGAACGGCCAGTTGAAGAAAATATCATATACCGGCGACATAGGAAGACCGTTTGACCAGATACTGGCACCTCCACAGCCATTCCCTCAGGCCGACTTCCTTATTACTGAGTCAACATACGGCGACAGGCTTCATCATGATAACAAAATGGCAGAGGATGAACTTTTGCATGTCTTGATCGAAACCTGTGTCGACAAGGGAGGAAAATTGATTATTCCTGCTTTCAGCGTGGGGCGTACACAGGAAATAGTCTTTGCTCTTAATAATTTCTTTAATCAGGGCAGGTTGCCCAAGATCGATATTTTTGTGGACAGTCCCCTTGCCGTTAATGCCACATCTGTTTTCAGGGTACATCCCGAGTGCTATAACGAAGAATTCCTGAGGATAATGGAGAATGATCCGGATCCGTTCGGTTTTGAAAGTCTGTTCTATATAAAACGAGTGGAGGATTCAAAGAAACTGAATGATCATAAGAAACCATGTGTAATTATATCGGCTTCAGGTATGATGGAGGCAGGGCGCGTAAAGCATCACCTGGCTAATAATATTTCAAACCCTAAAAACACGATACTGGCAGTCGGGTATTGTGCACCATCAACACTTGGTGCAAGGATTGTAAGGGGTGACAAGGAAGTTTCGATCCATGGAAATGTGTACGAGGTTAAGGCTGATGTGAGGAAGATTGAAGCATTCAGCGGACATGGTGACTATAAGGAGATGATAAGCTTCCTGGATTGCCAGGATAAGAACGCCTTAACGAAAACCTTCATCGTTCACGGGGAATATGAGACACAGAAGAAATATGCTGATTACCTGCGTTATGATGGCTTCAGTAATATTGAAATACCCGCAAAGGGGCAGGAATTTGAGGCATAGATCCTTCATATGATGAACTTCCTCATCTCTTTCCTTACAACCTTCCAGTCGGGATAGAGTTCTGAAAGAAGTTCATAATACTGCTGCCCGTGGTTAGGATGTGTGAGGTGGCAAAGTTCATGGGTGATTACATATTCAATGTATTTATCAGGAAGCTTAATAAGTTCGGTATTGAGAGTTATTACTCCTTTGGAGGAACAACTGCCCCATCGCCTTTTCATTGTTCTTGTAACGAGTGATGCCGGACTGAAACGTTGATCAGGGTGTTCAGATATCACTCTTGCCATTATGAGCGGAAATATTCTCCGGGCATGTTCCCCGTAGCCTTTGTATAATATTTTCTTTACCGCATCCCGGTCATGAGGGTCACGCGTTCCGATATCTATTGTGTTTTCACCAAAACTGATACCCGGTTTGTCAGATTGTTTAATGTTCATGGTGAGCCTGTTTCCCCTTAACATGTGAGTTTCTCCTGAGCAATAGAGCAATCCGGGCCTGAGAGCCATATTGGTCCTGTAATTATCCCTGTGTTTTATAATCCAACCGGCCTTTTCATTAACTATCCTTTCAACTGTTTTTATCGGTGTTCTCAGGGGAACCCTTATTATGACTGATGCATCCTGCCGAACGCTCAGACCTATTGATCTTCTTCTTGAATAAATGATTGTCAGGTCTATGCCCGAGATATGTCGTACCTTGCTTTCTCTGCTCATCAGAATATTTTATGGGTTTAAAATTCTGTTTCTGCAAAGGAAACAAACCTGTAATTTTTATGTTCCAGGAAGTTGAGAACAGTATCAAGCCTGAGATAGAACTTGTCTTTTCTTCTCGGATCTGTTCCGGGATGAATAAGCAGGATGTACCCGTTAAAGCCTTTTAGATTTTCATATGTAATAAGGTCTTTCATAAGTGAATCGCTTGAATAATATGGTTTGCCTTTTTCCGGGTATGTCCAGTCCTGGCTTGTTTTAGTTCCGGATGAAATATTGACAAGCCTGAGACCATATTCTTTTGCCCAGGCTGATATAGTATCATTGTACCATTCGTATGGTGGCATAAAAATGGAGGCTTTCTCCTTTTTTATTCCGAACCTGGAGAGAGCTCTGTAGTTAATATCCAGGTCATTCATGAACTCATTCTTTGATACAAGAAGTGAGTCCCTCTTTTCCCATGAGCAATAGAGAAGATGTTTCCCGGAGTGTGGTCCGATATAATGACCGTCGTCTATGAGCTTTTTGATAATATCTTTATTGCCTGGTGTGTTAATGAAATCACCGGTCAGGAAGAATGAAGCCTTTATCCCGTGTTTTTTCAGGGTAGCTGTGATTACATCGAAGCCATCGCGGAAATCGTGGGCAGTAAAGCAGAGATATATATTTCTTTTCGTTGTATCCATTCGTATGACGGCACCTTTTGACAGTATGGTATTTTCAAAGGTATTGATCGTGCCACCTACGGAAGACATGGATGAAAGGTAATAAACAAGACACGCCGTACCATCCATAGTACATTCATTGGTGGAGTAGTCGGCATGGTCGTCGTGGTACACGGCCAGGCTTGTCTGGAAAGGAGCATATTCGTCCGTGTCTGCAAGAGATATGTACTTAAGCGATTTGAAGATGGAGGCATATACGGGTCCGTCCACCAGTCCGCCGGGAACCTGTCCACCCTTTACCACGTATGAAGAATGTGAATCTTCAGGATAGTCACCATCAGCGGGTAATCCTACAATCATACTTGTCCCCCAGGGATTGCATCCGAAGAGCCAGTCGCGGTGAGCCGCTTCCAGTTCAGCATATGTGCTGTCTCCTGTTATACCGGCATAGAGGTGTGCCTGTGTAAGCAGTGCAGCGACAAGGTTGTCCGAACACCATATAAAGGGGACTCCTACAAGGAAAGGATTCTTTCTGGCCTTATTCATGATCCTTTCGAGTCCTTTTCTCATATACCCCGCAAATTCAGTATCTGTACCGGTATTCTTTTGTCTTGCAATTCCCGGATGGCCCATATTAACAAAAGGATACCACTGGTAATGTCTTGCCGTATCTGCTCCCATCCAGGGAGTAACAGGCTCTTTCCTGCCAAAGTTGATGGCATAGTTAAGATATTTCTTATTACCAGTAAGGTTATAAAGCTCAATAGCAGCTAGTTCCATGTCATCTGTCCAGTTATCTTCCTCATAGAAATAAGGAGCTGTTCCTGGAGCAGTCTGGCAGGCTCCGGGATTTTTTAAACCATAGTCAAAAGCAGCAATGGCTTTGTTTTTCATCAGCTCAGCATACTCCGGTTCCCTGTTCATATATACTTCAGCACCCCTTGCAAAAGCTGATGCATACTTACCTGCTGTTGAGGCAATGCCAGTTGTCCTGTTTTTATACCTGAACAGACCCTGGGGCTTTCCTGTGCACATGTAAACGGGTCTCTCGGCTCCTTTCCCGTAATTGGCCGTATCCTGGTCAGGGTACCTGAAACCTATATGATCACGGTCGTCGGCAATCTGGTTAAACATGACACCCGGTCCCGGATTCATCTTAATTAGCCAGTCAAGACCCCACCTGCTTTCGTTCAGGACATCCGGAATGCCATCTGTGCCTGGTATCCCGTTAGCCTGGTACATATCAGTAAAAGCTCCCGGGTTTTCAGAATAGGCAAAAAGCATCTGGTACACTGCGTTGGCCGATGTGGCTACATATTGAAGATAATCGGCTGCATCGTGCCAGCCTCCTGTAACATTAATATGAGCCGAATCATTTTTGCTGTCATAAATCTCGTATCCATCGTGAGTATGGCAGGAATCGCGTATATACGGATTATAACCGCACCTTTGCTGCCTCATATAGTTAAGAAGAAAATCAGCTGTTCCGTTATATACATCCCCTCCAATCCTGAATGGTGGAGTTGATGCATTAGCGGCGATAATGAAATAAGTGCCGCTTTTTTTCAGACTCGTGAATGGCAACCTGTAACAACTGACAAAAGGATCGAGCGAAGGGGCCTTTACCGGGTTACTCCCTGTGAATACTACGTCACCAGATTCTGCGTCCATAACCTGGTATTTCTCAAGTGTTACAGGCTGCTTACTGAGGAACACAGCTACCTTTATATCATTGTTCCTGTAACCCAGCTGGTTTATGCGTATCCATTCTTCCTTGCTTTTGCTGCAGGAAACAGAAAGGATGAGAAAAAGCAGTGTTGCTATGTTTATTGATCTGTTCATATTGCAGGTTTTTCTACCCCCTAATTTAAAAACTATATTTATATCTCATACCCTGGGATTAATATATAAAGAAGCCGTCTTAAAAGTCAGTTTTAACCACAAAGTGCTTAAAGGCTACACTAAGCACGTCTGAACGAATTCATTCCTGCAGGCTTTGTGGTTTAAATTTGTACCTTTTGAGACAATCTCGGGATGGTGGTTCTTAGAACAGACCCGGAAATGTTAAATATTTCTTAAAGTAGTGGAGTTGCGCAATAAAATCATGCTTATATATGTCTTACAATTGAAAACACGGAAAAAGGAAGAAGGCAGGTAAGCGAATTTATTATCACAATATATCTCAGATTGCCGCCCTCCCTGTTAAATTGGTTTGATGAATTTTTAGGTTAGGTATTAAACCAAGTCTTCAAGGTTAGATGGTTAGGTTAAAATAGGGGAGGGTAATCTTAAACGGGTGCAGAAATCTCTAGCACCCGTTCCTTTTTTATATGAATTCAGCAGTGATTACTGTTCCTCCTCCGGTCGTAAGGTAATAAGTGTAATTTCAGGAGGCATCCAGATACGGAACGGGACTGACAGTACACCAAGCCCGCGGTTTACATACTGGAACTGGTTTCCTTCCCTGTATAGCCCGTTCCAGTGGGGGTAGAAGTATTTTGCGGGGCTCCACCTGAATTTTTTTGTGAGTATGCCCATTTGCATCCCGTGTGTATGACCAGATAATGTAAGATTGATATCTGTTTTGCCAACAACATCTTTTTCCCATTCATTGGGATCATGACTCAGGAAGATCTTAAAGTCAGTTTTTAGAGTGTCGAGCCCGCTTATGGCATCCTTAAGGCTGCCATGTATCATATGGGGATGCCTGCCAACTGTAATAATACCGATAAGGGCTACCCGTGCCTGTCCTATACTGATTATCCTGTAATCATCATTAAGCACAGTGTATCCGGAAGATTCGACCATGTTATTCATTATCAACACGTCGTTTTCCCTGTCGGCTTCAGTGTAGTAAGGATCATATGTTCCGAAATCGTGATTGCCAAGCACTGCAAAATTTCCATAGCGGCTATGAGCCTTTGCAAGGATAGTATCGTTGCGGTCATACTCTCTCCATCCTATAGTTACGAAATCCCCGGTGTTGAGAATAAGGTCGGGCCTGTAGGAAGTTATTCTTTCCATGACATCCTGCAGTACTTTTTTATGGTGGTAAAAAGTAGAGAGATGCAGGTCGGATATCTGTGCTATTGTCAACCCGTTAAGATCTTTATTTAAGTTTTTGATCCTTATCGTTACGTGCTCTGTTTTAAAATTGAACCTGCCCCTGAATGTACTGAAACCGAGTACTACCAGGAATATGGCCATGATCAAAATGCCTGCATCTGTTGCCCTTTTTGAGTAGCCTCCGCTTTTTATCTTTGACAGTTTTCCTGAAAAATGCAGGATAATCAGTATTATCCTGGGAACAACAACTGCAGACACCATCCCCCGGAGATTCATCAGCATCCATATATTGCGTGGATTATCATAATAACCGCTATAGGTAGATGTCTCAAAATAGAGGATCCATATCCAAAGGCTGAGAACTGAATGTAAGAGCAGGGAGATGTAATAAATCGGCTTTGAGTTGCTGAAAAATCGCTGGCGAAGAACAGCCAGAGAAAAGATCTCGGAAAGGATAAGAATAACCAGTAATATCATCAGCATAGTTTTAAACAAATTTAACCATTTATTATTTACTCCGATTATTCTTACATTAGCAGGAAACAATTTTATTTAAGTATGACTGAAGTAAAATTTTATGATCCTGAATTTCATCCGGATGGAGTGTTAACTTATTCTGTAATTGCCGCAAAATTTGGTGAAAAATGGATATTTGTGCGTCATCACAACCGGCAGACCTGGGAAATCCCGGGAGGCCATATTGAAAAAGGGGAAACACCTGATGAGGCAGCCGGACGGGAACTGGCTGAGGAAACAGGTGCTATGGAATTTGATCTTAATTGTGTCTCAACCTATTCAGTCAAAAAAAACGGGGAGACGGGATATGGCAGGCTTTATCTTGCCAATATTTATGAACTCGGACCAATACCTGACAGATCTGAAATTGCAGAAATAACTTTTCTTGAAATGATACCTGAACGGCCTACACATCCCGATATCCAACCACATCTTTTCAGGAAGATCATGGATTATATCGCTTCCGGGCAGTGATATCAGGTATATTCAAAACTTGCTCTTTTGAGCCACTTTCCCCCGGGTAATTTTGTTATTCTTTTTGCCACCTTACTGCTTGTCTAATGTTCCACCGGTAAGGCAGAGCCCCGGTGGGCTTGTTTATCAGGATACCTGGCTTCCTGCTTTCCTGCTTCCTAAGGTCCTTAAAATGAACATTACCCGTTAAACAAAAAAAGATTCGACTTGTTAATAATATAACAATAAATCATATTTATCATATTAACTGTTTGATCTTACGTTTTTTTAGAAATTTGTGATAAAGGGCAACCTGCTTCATGTAACCAAAAATTATTCTTATTATATTATGAAATTACCAGGAAAAACAGTGGAACGATTAAGTGAATACAGAAGGACACTTCTGGAATGTCTTAATGAAAACCGTAACTATATCTTTTCCCATGATCTTGCGGCCAGGCTTCATATAACTGCAGTTCAGGTACGGCGCGATCTTATGCTCATCGGCTATTCAAGTGTTCTCAGGAAAGGATATGATGTCAGGGAGCTTATTGATACAATCGGTCAGATTATTGATTCAGAAGCTAGTATGAATGTGGCTGTTATAGGAATGGGTAATTTTGGTAGAGCTGTAGCCGGATATTTTAAAGGAAAGAGATCAAAATTGAACCTGATGGCTTCATTTGATGTTGATCCCCAGAAAGTGAACAAGGTGATATCGGGTGTCAAATGTTATTCATACAACGAAGTTGAAAAGATGATTGCGGACCTTGACATAAGCATCGCCATACTGACAGTACCACCCGATGTGGCCAGGGAAATAACAGAAGACCTGGTCCGGTCCGGAATAAAAGGCATCCTCAATTTTACAACGATACCCCTTAATGTTCCATCGGGAGTGCACCTTGAGGAATATGATATGATAACCTCAATTGAAAAGGTTGCATATTTTGTTAAGAAGAATAAAGCATAGGTTAAGGTTAAATGAACATCTTCAATGGTTTTGAATCAGCCAGGGGGATCAGTAATCCTGTGGTCACGACAGGATCATTCGACGGTGTACATGCTGGGCATAGAACAATACTGAGAAGACTTCAGAAACTGGCTGAAATGATCGGCGGGGAATCGGTACTTATCACATTCGATCCACATCCTCTGAAAGTTCTTTATCCCGCTACTATCGGGAAGAACCTTAAGCTGATATGTTCACAGGAAGAAAAGCTTGAGCTTCTCAGTAAAACAGGAATTGACAATGTTATCATTGTAACGTTCACCCTGGAGTTTTCAAAAACCACAAGCGAACAGTTCGTAAAAGAATATCTTCATGATATTTTGCATGCAAAGGTTGTTGTGGCAGGCTTTAACCATCATTTCGGTTTCAATAAGGAAGGAGATTACAGGCACCTGTGGGGCTGGCAGGAGAAATATGATTTTATTGCCGAAGAGATACCCGAGCAGGAGGTGCATCATGAAACGGTTAACTCTTCCATGATACGACAGGCAATAAGCGAGGGATATATTCAAAGAGCCAATGCTTATCTTGACGATTATTACATGGTGATGGGCATGCCTGCACCGGCAAATATAATAAATCCGGTTACTCCTGGTCTCATGAGGATTATGGTAACAGAACCTTTAAAATTACTGCCTCCGGGAGGAATATATGCAGTTTCAGTACGCGAAGGATCGTCCTATTCGAGGGGAATGGTAATAGTACACAAAAACAAAGAAAGTGAAACTGAAGTCTTGCTTGACATATTCGATCCGGCGTCCTTTTCTCTGAAAAAAAGCCTTTCTGTATTATTTCATAAAAAGATAAGAGGCGCTGTTGACTTCCGCTCGAAAGAATCGGTGCTTGCGTTGAGAAGCGCAAAAGATGAGATTTCCGAATTGATTTTCTGATAATAATCATATTCCATCCTTTTATTATTACTTACCTTTACATGTTAATTTAAATACAACGTGTTCATGAGGTTTTCCCCTGAAAAATTAAGTATCCCTGATAAAAGGATGAGACAATTTATAGATCCTCAGGAAATATGGGATCTTATTAATAATACGAAGCCTGATAAGCAGCGTGTAAGGGATGTTATCGCTAAATCACTCGACAAGCACAGACTTACCATGGAAGAGACGGCAGTACTTGTCAATGCAGTTGGAACGGACCTGGTTGATGAGATTAAAGAAGGGGCAAAAGATCTTAAACGAAGAGTCTATGGTAACCGTATAGTACTTTTTGCTCCCCTGTATGTGGGTAACAAGTGTGTAAATAATTGTAAATACTGTGGTTTCAGGGTATCAAATGCCGAAGCAATAAGAAAGACTCTGACAGATGATGAGATCACAAGGGAAGTGGAGGCACTTGAAGACAATGGACAGAAAAGACTGATACTTGTATACGGTGAACATCCCGATTATTCTCCTGAATACATTGCACATACTGTAAAGCTGGTATACGGTATAAAGAAAGGAAACGGGGAGATCAGGAGGGTCAATATCAATGCCGCTCCTCTCGAAATAGAGGGATTCCGGACTGTTGGCAATGCCGGTATCGGTACATACCAGGTGTTCCAGGAAACTTATCATCCTGAGGCATATAAGTGGTATCACCTGGGTGGAAAAAAGAAGGATTTTGAGTACAGGCTCACCGCACTTGACAGGGCCCAGGAAGCCGGTATAGACGATGTTGGTATTGGTGCATTATTCGGTTTGTACGACTGGAGATATGAAGTACTCGGTCTGGTGCGCCATACAAACCACCTCGAAGCCTGCTATAATGTGGGACCACATACAATCTCATTCCCAAGGATAAAGGATGCAACTACCCTCAATATGGAAACCAACTTTCAGACAGACGATGAGGATTTCAAGAAACTGGTTGCCATCCTGAGGCTGGCTGTCCCGTATACAGGGCTTATACTTACTGCCAGGGAAAATCCTGATGTAAGGAGGGAAGTACTCCAGTACGGGGTATCCCAGATTGACGGAGGAACAAAGCTTGAGCTGGGATCATATTCTGACTCCCATAATGAAGAGCAGAACCTGAACCGCGAACAATTTAAAATAAATGATGCCAGGTCACTCGCCGAGGTCATCGATGAGCTTCTTGCCAATGATTATATTCCTTCATTCTGTACATCTTGTTACAGGATGGGTCGTACAGGAGAACATTTTATGGAGTTTTCTGTGCCCGGATTCATAAAACGTTTCTGCACTCCCAATGCAATTCTTACTCTCTCAGAATATATCTGCGATTATGCAAAAGGAGAAACAGTGAATAAAGGATGGGAAGTGATTGAAAAAAATCTTCAGAAACTGGATTCTACAGTAATAGCCAGTACAAGGGACAAAATCGAAAGGATAAAGAAAGGAGAGAGGGACCTGTACTTTTAAATTAGGACAACTGCTGATTTCAAGTCTTAACATAGCTTTACAATTATGATAAAAGTACTCGGGATTAAAATCACAGACAGGATAAAAGAAGCCGGACTGACACAAAATATCCTGTCCGGGCATGCATCTGTTATAACAACAAGACTGGGTTTTCATGAAGTCACTGAAGATGTATGCAGCCGCGAAGCTTATATTATTCTCCATCTCAATGGTGATCCGTCCCTCGCAGACAAGCTTACTGAAGATCTTAATGCACTGGAAGGAATTGAGATTCAGGAGATGGTTTTTACCGAGGAAAGCAAAACCGACGATGACATGCATACAGAAGGAAAAACAGAGATAATCGGCATCCTCGTTGAGAAGAACCGGGAAGTAATAGGTAATGTACAGAAGCTTCTTACATCATACGGCTGCAATATACGAACCCGGCTTGGTGTCAATGAGGTTTTTTTCGGTGAACCGGCGGGACTTATCATCCTCGAGATGACAGGTGATGAAAAACAGCGCCAGCTTCTTGAAAGGAGACTACGGGAACTGCAGATGGTTCGTGTCCGGAGCATGTCATTTTAGTTTTCAGCCTCATCGCCATTTACCCTGCACCCCGCACCCCGCACCCAGCGCCTCTAATACCTTCTCCCGCGCAGCAACTGGCCGAAGAAAACAGCGTTCATGAATATCGTGCTCGTTCCATACCAGATAGCTCTGAAATTGGTATTGTCATAAATAGAGATGATCCCGCTGCCATGTACACTTACAAAAGATGAGCCTTTGATCCTGTTGATATTTTCTTTGCTGCAGTATCCGCTCAGTAGCGGATCTGAGGTATATGTAACAGGGTTATTGTATATGTTTATGTCATTCATTGCCACACTGGTAGTAGTCTTGAAGACAGGCAGGATATCCCTGATGTAACCATAACAGAGCGGATGTGTCAGGTCGAGTTTTGTTTTGAAAATACTGCCGGGAACAAGCTCTGCCTGCATATCGGCAGATCTGTCCTCATAGGCACCTGTCTTCTTATTCTGTGGCGGACCGGGAACAAATGCGATATCGGTGATCTTGTTTGCAGAAAGCCATCTGTTACCTGATTCATAGGCGATCAGGGTTCCCCCATCGTGGTTCCATCTCTTGATCTTTTCAATACCTGAAGAGCTTATATCGGGCGATCCCGCTACTATAAGGACGTTATATTTATTGAGATCCGTTCTGTCAACCTGTGAAGAATTGATCATTGTTATGGGCATCCTGAACCTGGTGTCGAACATATGCCATATTTCTCCGGCATCGCTGCTGCTTATTCCGTCTCCCACAAACATCAGGACAGAAGGTTTTTCGAGTATGGCAAAGCTACTGCTGCCCAGGTCAATGCCTTCGGGTGTGAGTCCAGTGCTGACACCGTATATGGTAATGCCACAGTCATCGGCAACGGACTGCATGAACCGGTGCAGCCGTGAACGGTTCATGGCTTGTCCCCACGCCGGAATAAGAATCGTTCCATATGAAAACTCCTTGTTCAGGTTACTGTCGCGGCAGGCGAATTTTTTTGTTGCTACACGTGTTATTATGCCGGCATCCTGGAGCTCATACAATGCCTTTGGTGAAAGGTATTCGTTCCATTCAAAAAGATAAGCATATGGATCATTACTGCCTGCCAGTCTCCCTTTTTCAACAGGCGGTTGTAAGACCTCTTCACCAGCCAGTCCTTCTATATCTTTGCCGCTTTTAATTGCTGTATAACTGATATTAAAAGCCATGGGCATTACCCATGTTGAAATATCATAGAATATACTGTCAGTAAAGGTTTGAACCGGTTCAAACAGGCTTCTGACAAACCTGTATTCAGGTTGTTTCAGCGGGACAATGTAACTATTTCCGGCATCATATATTACTCCATCCCTGGTTATGGTTTGTCGGGTCCTGAATACTTTTATATGGTGACCTAGAAGGTTTTTAATGAACCCGTCAACCCGCTGGTTATCTTCCGGTTCGCTGAATAAATATGCCTTAACAGGATACTTTTCGGCTTCCGAAAGTGCTTCTCTATAGAAATCTCTCAGGCTTTCCAGGAGAACAGTCCGCATATTGAGCCCTGCTTCAAGTGTAGACAATGCAACGAGGAACTGATTTCTTATTGCAAACGGGAAGGATATTATACCACCGGGCGTCTTCCTGATATGACCTTTTACACCTGCCTGTTCAAATAATATTCCCACAGAGCCGTGTATGTCGGGGTAGGAAGATCCTTTGCCGACATAATAATCATCATAACTTTCCTCTGAATAATACAGACTTCCTATTGAATCAAGGTATGCTTCATGGTACCTTGCAATCTCAGCTGTAAGCAGCTGGTTTTCCACAGGGGTAAGAGGATTATCCCTCGACTGGATTCCGGGCTGGAAGAAGAACGTTGAATTTGCTCCCATCTCGTGATGATCGGTGACAATGTCGGGTCTCCACCTGTAGTATGCAGCCATCCTTCCTGTCGATTCGGGATTCTGAAGCATAATGTAGTCACGGTTAAGATCGAACCAGTAGTGATTGGAGCGACCGCCGGGCCATGGTTCCCTGAATTCCCTGGAATCCGGATCAGGATTGCCGGTAAGGCTCCTTGTTGAATTGACCCAGGTCGAAAACCGTTGCATACCATCTGGGTTAAGTGTAGGATCAATTAGAATTACAGTGTTCTTTAGTAACTCATCGATCTTTTTCCCTTCTGCGGCAACCAGGTAGTAAGCAGTAAGGACCGATGAATTAGGTCCGCTTGCCTCATTACCATGGATACCGTAACCCAGCTTTACAAACAGGGGCATTTTTTTAATGTCGTAGCTGCCTGCTTTCGAAGGATCACAGATCATCAGGTGCTGCTTCCTTAGTTCTTCAATATTTTTAATGTTTTCAGGAGAGCTGATGATAAGCTGTCCCAGGACACGATCCTCGTAACTCCTGCCATATTCTTCCCATATAGCCCTGCCCGATATTTGCGCAAGTTCAATCATGTAATCAATCAGCCTGTCGGGAGTGATATGCCATTGCCCTACCTCGTAACCGGTATACTGTTCCGGTGTCGGTATCTTTTTATTATAGTTAATATTTCCCGGAAGAAAATAACTTAGGTCCGGTCCTGCATGCAGGACACATACTGATATGATCGTTAGAGCTAATAAGGATAATGTTTTTTTCATTTTGAAAAGGCTGGTTATAATTGACCAGCCAATATAGGAAAAAATTGGTTTCAGGTTAGCTGCAGCGAGTTGTTATAAAACATCAAGTAATTCCTTCCTGCCCTCCGCCTGCCGCCTGATGCCTGCCGCCTGATGCCTGCCGCCTTTTCCGGTAGTGGATAGTATCGCCCCATTCGCCATATATCACTTCTGAATCTGCCAGGTTTACCCTTGTTTCAAGGCAACTCAGGCAATCGTCGGCTGAATCATCGGTACAAGGTTTATTGTTATAGAGTTTGTAACTGTCGCGGTACATGCCCGGGGTAATATTTGGCATTATGATATTGGCGCCTGCCTTAACGGCTTTTTCCCTTCCAACAGGATCTATGGCCTGCAAGGCAGTGGCTGCAACCATATTGATATCTTTCATCATTATCCTCAATATTGCTATCATCTTAAGGGTAAGATCAAATCTTATGTATGGTGGCAGCAGGCTTCCGGATACTTTTATAAGCGGTGTGTCAGCATGCTCTATGTATGGCCCCATGCCGCACATATCGATGTCAAATTCCTTCATAAAGAGAAGATCCCCTGCAAGATCATCCATGGTCTGGTAGGGCAATCCGATCATGACACCTGTACCGGTCTGATAACCTGTATCCTGGAGACTTTTCAAACAGTCCAGCCTGCGCTGGAAATCATGCTTTATATTTTTGGGATGTATCTTTCTGTATAATTCAGGATTGGTAGCCTCTATCCGGAGAAGATACCTGTGAGCCCCGGCATCAAACCATCTTTTATAAACAGATGGTTCCTGCTCGCCTACCGAAAGGGTGATTCCCAGCTCACCGTGAGATAATTCCTTGATCCTGCGCAACAGGCTCTCAATCCTCAGGGTAAAGGATCTGCTTTCGATTTCTCCCGACTGGAGTGCAATTGAACCGTACCTGTTCCTGTATGCGAAATCTGCAGCAGCAAGTATCTCCTTATCCGTGAGATTGTACCGTTCCAGGTTTTTATTACCCTGACGGATACCGCAATACAGGCAATTCTTACCACAGATATTTGAAAATTCGATTAAACCTCTGAACCATACCTTGTTACCTATGTATCTTTCCTTGGTACGGGCCGATTCACTGAATAGTAGCTTTCTGTCTTCTCCCTCAGATTCGAGAAGAGTCACAATGTTCTCACGCCTGAAATCTCCTCTGCTCAGAATGTCGTTAACAGTCAAATCCATGTAATTTTAAGCTGATCAGCAAAGATACAATAAATACAAGTTGTATATCAACATCAGAATCCTCTTCCAAACATGCTCCACAGCGATGTTTTCAGTTCTTCCCACCTTTTCATTGCTGATTCGGCAAAGGTATTGGTATATGATGTAACATATTTTTCAGCTTCTTCATGTTTTCCTTCCTTTACAAGGTCCGTTACTTTTTTTTCTACCATGGGAAGTTCTTCAAATCCTTTGTCTTCCAGTTCTTTTACGGCAGGTTCGATAAGCTTTCTTCCCCGTTCCCAGTTAACAGTTGCCAGACGGTTAGCTTCCCGGAAGGACCACAGGGCAGCATCCGTCCTGTACCGTGGCTGTCCGCAAATACTGAATGAAGGGGGAAGTTTAAGAACACCGGAGAATATTGGGATCCTGGGACTTTCCCCTGGGTTATCAAAGGAGAACCATGCCACTGCCCCGACCTCATCGGGCAGCCATGAACGGCATTGTATCACATGGGAATAGGAACAGCCGGATATGGCAATTGTACGCTGACGCTGCACAACACCCGGTTTAAGTTCGTTAAGCAGGTTTCGCATATCGCTGCTCATCCAGTTATTGGCGACAGGCGATTTTTCTTTTCGCATGACTATATTACCATCTTTGTCTTTTTCATTCACAGTAACCAGCAGGTCTTTGGTCATGTCCCATGGAGTTCCTTCGTATGTTTCCCTGAAAAGACTCATTATATCGCGCGGTGATACTTTTTTTTCAGGTCTGACCGAGAAAGGCAGTTCTTCCGCATCATACGAAAGGTTAAGTGAAGGGGCAAGTTTGCTCAGAACATAAAATTCCCTTATAGCGAAGGGTTTTTTGCCGTTGATCACTTTCCAGAACTTAAAAGGTTCCTTCCCGTCCCAGAATCCCAGCCTCCTTGCCACATTCTTCAGATCGGTGCTGTACATGAAGTAATCAGGATTATTAAAATCAACATCTGATATCCTGGGTATGTTGGCGCATATTCCCACATTATCGTCAGGTATTCGTTCTGCACACCAGATAGCAGAAGGTTTCCCCTGTCCCGACCCGGCTATCTCAAGTTGCCATACCTCCTTAGGATCAGCAATGGTTATACATTCTGCCAGATCGCAGTATCCGTATTCTTCAGCAAGTTTTCCTATCAGAGCGATTGCTGCCCTGGCTGTTTTGCATCGCTGCAAAGCTATTTTCTCAAGCTCTTCTATAAGAAACATTCCGTCTTTGTTTACCAGTTCCTTCCTCCCGTATATTGTTGTCTCTCCAATAGCAAGTTGTTTTTCATTCATACAGGGATAGGCTGTATTAAGGAAGGCATATGTCTCCTCTGCCTCGGGTATCTCTCCTTTTATTGTAACCTTGCTCATATCCCATTCTTCTTCTGTATGGAGCATACCAGCATACACCTGGTGCATGGTGCCTTTATCATATTTCTGGTGCGGGAATATGTTGAGCCAGGTCCTGTAATTACCGTCGCAGCTGTGTGATGTCATTACAGAGCCATCGGTGGAAGCAAGCCTGCCGACCATTATTGTTGTACAGTTTTCAGCATATCCCGGTCCATCAGTATCAATATCATTGATCTGACCGGTACAGGTGAAAGAGTGTGCTGACAGTAAAATAACAGCCAGCAAGCTTAATCTGAGAAGAGGACTTTTCATATGAAAATAATTTTAATGTCTGGATTACTTACCAGGCATATTACGCAAATGTAATTTTTATTAATCTATTTCCTTAAACTTACATGATAGTTGTCTTGTGTTTTGCTTGTAATTTTTATTATATTGCCTCTATATATAATTGTCCTATTTTGAGTGTAAGATATTATATGTCACCGGATTATTTATTTGTCGTAGCTCACATTGTCGGCTTTCTTAAACGGTTTGCAGGTTTATAATCAGAGTATTTTCCCGGCTGGTGAATTTACTGTTTCCGTTTTCCTTTATCAAAGAGAATCATGATTAATGAAAAACTTATAAATCCTGAAAGCATTGTTGTAGTGGGAGGTTCCGACGATCCCTTCAAACCTGGTGGTAAAATACTCAAGAACATAATTGATGGTGGTTACAGTGGCAGACTTTATGTTGTAAATCCGAAACAGGACATTGTCCAGGGTATTAAGTCATACAGGGATATTAATGATTTACCGGAGACGGATCTGGCTATCCTTGCAATTTCAGCAGCGATGTGCCCGCCTGCGGTGGAAACGCTTGTAAACGTTAAGCATACAAAGGCTTTTATTATTATTTCAGCCGGTTTCAGCGAGGCTGGACCTGATGGAAATAAACTTGAAAAGGAGATCGCCGGGCTTATTTCAGAGGCGGGCGGATCATTGATAGGACCTAACTGCATAGGAGTAATAACAAATTCATATAATGGTGTTTTCACAACTCCGGTTCCACGGTTGCACAGCAAAGGTTGTGATTTTGTTTCGGGGTCCGGTGCGACTGCTGTTTTTATTTTTGAGTCGGCCATGGCCAAGGGACTGAATTTCTCCAGTGTCTTTTCTGTCGGAAACAGTGCTCAGACGGGAGTAGAGGATGTCCTGGAGTATTGGGATGAGACATACAACCCGGAAACCAGTTCATCTATAAAGCTTATTTATGTTGAGAGTATACAGGATCCCGACAAACTTTTGCATCATGCATCATCTCTTATCAGGAAAGGATGCAGGATAGCTGCCATTAAGGCGGGTACCACGGAAGCCGGAAGCAGGGCTGCCTCTTCTCATACCGGCGCCATGGCATCATCCGACTCAGCGGTCGAGGCTCTGTTTCGCAAGGCAGGTATCGTTAGATGTTCCGGACGGGAAGAGTTAACAACTGTTGCTTCTGTTTTCTTTCACAAGCATCTTAAAGGAAGGAATATAGCTATTATCACGCATGCAGGAGGACCTGCCGTTATGCTAACCGATGCACTTTCTGCCGGAGGAATGAATATACCCAGGCTACCGGAAGATCATCAGAAGAAACTTCTTGCGATGATGAATAAGGGTGCCTCAGCCATCAACCCGATCGATCTGATCGCTACAGCTACCAATGATCAGCTGGACAATGTAATTGATTACGTTGATAAAAAGCTTCCGATGATAGATGGTATGAGCGTGATATTTGGTAGTAACGGTCTGAATGATATGACTGAGATATATGATCTTCTTCATAAGAAGATCGCAGAATGTAATAAACCATTGTATCCTATCCTGCCCTCGGTAACAAGTTCTTCAGAGGAGCTGAAGTATTTTCTCAACAAGGGGCATGTGAACTTCCCTGATGAGGTAGTACTTGGAAGGGCACTTACCAGGATATCCAATACACCGTATCCGGCTGAAGAAAAGATATTTCTGCAGAGTATAGATGTACCAAGGATCAGGCAGATAATAGACAGCTCATCTGATGGTTACCTTGATCCTGCCGTTATTCAAAAGCTGTTGAATGCGGCGCATATTCCTGTGGTCGCGGAAACAGTGGTTAATACAAAAGAGGACCTGGTCATAGTCTCGGAGAAGGCAGGTTTTCCCCTGGCTTTAAAAGTTGTAGGGCCGGTACATAAATCGGATGTTGGTGGAGTGACACTCAATATCAGGTCGGCTAAACACCTGGAGGCTGAATTTAACAGGATGATGCAGATACCCGATGTGAAAGCTGTACTGGTACAGCAGATGCTTACAGGTACCGAGTTATTTATTGGCGCAAAATATGAACCACGTTTCGGTCATATAATATTGTGCGGACTGGGTGGAATATTTGTGGAGGTTCTTGGCGATATATCGTCAGGACTGGCTCCGCTTACATTCAATGAGGCAGAGTCGATGATAAGGAGCCTTAAGAGTTACAGGATAATCAGAGGTACAAGGGGTAAACCGGGTATAAACGAAACAAAATATGCAGAGATAATTGTCAGGCTGTCAAGCCTGCTCAGGTTTGCAACTGAGATCAAGGAGATGGATCTGAATCCTCTTATTGGCAGCACTGACAATATTACTGTTGTTGATGCACGTGTAAGGATCGAAAAGTGATCATGACGTGTTTTATTATCATAACATAGTTTTTATAACTATATTCGCAATCGAAAAATAGGGTAAAAAGGAGTAAATCGCATGATTATTAATCAGTTATCTGAAATTCCTGAAAATAAATCAATATTTCCAATATCAGGTGAGACACTCAGCAATATGGCAAAGAAACTTGGGATCCCTTCACCGGGCACAAGTTCAATAAGAGAGATAGTTCACCTTACAAATAACCTTGAGGAGCTTACGGGTGTTAGTTATATTAGGATGGAGATGGGTGTTCCCGGTCTTCCTACACCCATGCCCGGCATTGAGGCAGAGATTATTGCGCTGAAGGAAGGGGTGTCTGCAGAATATCCCGATATCAGTGGTGTAGAATCACTTAAGAATGAATCGTCAAGATTCATAAAACTGTTCCTTGATATTGATATAAAACCCCGGGGCTGTATACCTACTGTCGGTTCAATGATGGGTGCCATGGTAAGCTTCCTGGTTGCCAACAGGAATGACAGGACAAAAGAAGGAACACTGTTTATAGATCCGGGATTTCCTGTTCAGAAGCAGCAGGTCAAGATGCTGGGTCATGATTATTTTTCATTTGATGTCTATAATTACAGGGGAAAGAAACTAAGGGCTAAGCTTGAGTCTTACCTTAAAACAGGAAAAGTATCCTCGTTGCTTTTCTCCAATCCGAACAATCCCTCATGGGTCTGCCTTACCGAGGAAGAGCTGGCAATCATAGGCGAACTTTCGAATGAATACGATGTTATCGTTATAGAGGATCTGGCATATTTTGGTATGGATTTCAGAAAAGATTATATGGTGCCGGGTAGTCCTCCGTTTCAACCGACTGTCGCCCGTTATACCGACAACTATGTTATTCTTATTTCAAGCTCAAAGATCTTCAGCTATGCAGGACAGAGGATTGGCATAATGGCGATATCGGATTCGCTCTTTGAAAGGTCATATCCTGATCTTTTAAGATACTATTCTTCTGATAAGTTTGGACATTCATGTATCTTTGGGGCACTTTATGGATTGTCAGCAGGCGTTGCCCACTCTGTTCAATACGGTTTCTCGGCGTTGTTAAAAGCAGTTAACGACGGGAAATATAATTTTAGGGATGATGTAATCGAGTATGGTAAGAAAGCACACGAGATGAAAAAAATGTTCTTGTCGAATAATTTTAATATAGTATATGATAAGGATCTTAATGATCCCTTGGCGGATGGTTTCTATTTTACCATATCCTATCCTGGCATGTCAGGTGTTGAATTACTTGAAGAACTTCTCAGGTACGGGATAAGCTCAATCTCGCTCGATATATCGGGCAGTGACAGACATGAGGGACTAAGGGCATGTGTTTCAAAGGTTCCACGGGATCAGTTTCCTGATCTCAGGTCGCGTCTCAGGAAATTCTCAGAAGATCATCCGTTATAATTTTAACTAAAAATCTCAGAAAGATGGCAAAGGTAAAAGGTAGTGTTGTTATTGACGTTGAGAGGTGTAAAGGGTGTGAGATATGCGTGGTTTCGTGTCCTTTCGATACTTTAGCGATGACTAAGGAAGTAAACGGAAAGGGATATAACTATGCATACCCCGCAAATCCTGATACATGCACCGGATGTACCAATTGTGCATTAGTATGCCCCGACGGAGCTATAACAGTTTATAAAATAAAAATCTAGTTATTCAATGGAAAAAGAACTTAGATTGATGAAGGGTAATGAAGCAGTTGCAGAAGCCGCAATACGTGCCGGTGTGGATGGCTACTTCGGATACCCTATAACACCCCAGACAGAGGTGATCGAATATCTTATGGCAGCCAGGCCTTACGAAACCACCGGGATGGTGGTACTGCAGGCAGAGAGTGAAGTAGCATCTATCAATATGGTTTATGGTGCCGCAGGGGCTGGTAAGAAGGTGATGACTTCATCATCATCACCGGGAATAAGTCTTATGCAGGAAGGTATCTCATATATTGCAGGAGCTGAACTGCCATGTCTTATCGTTAATGTAGTCAGGGGAGGTCCGGGACTTGGCACAATACAGCCCTCACAGTCCGATTATTTCCAGGCAACAAAGGGTGGTGGACATGGTGATTATCACCTTATAGTACTTGCTCCGGCTTCGGTACAGGAAATGGCCGATTTTGTCGATCTCAGCTTTGAGCTGGCTTTCAGATACAGGAACCCGGTAATGATGCTCTCCGACGGAGCAATAGGACAGATGATGGAAAAGGTTTACCTCAGCCCTTACAAGGAGCGTTCAAAAACAGTTCCGGAGTGGGCGACTACAGGTAAACCATCAACGAGGGAAAGAAATATTATCACTTCGCTGGATCTTGATCCCTACAGGCAGGAGGTCTTTAACCAGAAGCTGAGGGATAAATATAATGAGATAAAGGAAAAGGAAGTACGTTATGAGGAATTTCAGTGCGATGATGCTGACTATCTGCTTGTGGCTTATGGTACAAGTGCCAGAGTGTGTCAGAAATCAGTACTTATGGCAAGAGAACAGGGCATTAAAGTTGGACTGTTACGACCGATAACACTTTTCCCTTTCCCTGAAAAAAGAATAGAGGAACTGGCCGGCAGTGTTAAAGGCATGCTCTCTGTAGAGATGAGTAATGGCCAGATGGTGGAGGATGTGATGCTTGCCGTGAACGGTAAGGTCCCCGTCTATCATTTCGGAAGAATGGGAGGTATTGTAACAACGCCGGAAGAAGTTGTTGATACTCTTAAATCAAAATTTATAGGAGGTTAAGAAATGGCAGTAGTACCTGGAATAAAAGAAATAATAAAACCGGAAAACCTGGTTTACAAGAAAACCAGCCTGATGACAGAAAATATTCTGTCATACTGTCCGGGATGCGGTCATGGAACCGCCCACAGGATTCTGGCAGAGCTGATAGACGAAGAAGGATTGCAGTCTGATGCCATAGGGATTTCCCCGGTAGGATGCTCTGTCTTCCTGTATAATTTTATTGATATAGACTGGCAGGAAGCAGCTCATGGGCGTGCTCCGGCTGTGGCCACTGGAATAAAACGACTCTACCCTGAGAAGTTTGTCTTTACCTACCAGGGTGACGGCGATCTTGCGGCCATTGGAACAGCAGAGACCATTCATACATGCAACAGGGGTGAGAATATACTTATAATATTTATCAATAACGGTATTTATGGTATGACCGGTGGACAGATGGCACCGACAACCCTTCCCGGGATGAAGTCGTCCACATCACCTTTCGGAAGGGATGTAAGCATCATGGGTAATCCGCTTAAAATGGCAGATATTGTAGCCACTTTGCCCGGAGCTTATTATGTTACTCGCCAGAGCGTTCATACCCCGGCTAATGTGAGGAAGACAAAGAGAGCTTTAAAAAAGGCTATTGATTACCAGAAGCTCAAAAAAGGGACATGTCTCGTGGAAATAGTCTCTAACTGTCCTTCAGGATGGAAGATGACTCCTGTGGAATCAAATAAATGGATGGAAGAAAACATGTTCCCTTTCTACCCCCTGGGAGACCTTAAGACTCCTGAAGAATAGTATGTTATAATTAAATAAAGATATCGGAAAAATGACTGAAGAAATTGTTATAGCCGGCTTTGGAGGACAGGGAGTCCTGTCAATGGGTAAAATAATGGCTTATTCAGGGGTGATGCAGGATATGGAGGTTAGCTGGATGCCTTCATATGGACCTGAGATGAGGGGAGGTACTGCCAATGTAATAGTAATTATAAGCAATGAGAGAATAAGCTCTCCAATAATTAGAAGTTTTGATACAGCAATAATCCTTAATCAACAATCACTTGACAAATTTGAGAGTGCTGTCAAACCGGGAGGTATCCTTATCTATGACGGAAATGGAATTACCAGGCATCCTGAAAGGAAAGATATCTCTATATACAGGGTCGATGCGGCTGAGGAGGCCTCAAAGATGCAGAATCCAAAGATATTCAATACAATAGTACTTGGAGGATTTCTGAAAGTTAAGCCTTTGATCAGGTTTGAGAATGTTGTTAAAGGACTGAAAAAATCACTCCCGGAAAGATATCACAACCTTATTCCATTAAATGAAAAAGCTCTGCTCAGGGGGGAGGAGATCATTAAAGAAGTGCATAAGGCATAGAGAACCTTCACACGGGTGTATAGTAGCGGTCAATCCGGATAAATAAAAGAATAGTCACGGTTTTATTTTTCATAGAAATGCATGTCTGTTATATATTTCCATACTTCCGGAGAAAGGAAATATGACATGTTCTTTCCTTCCCTGATACCTTTTCTGATAAAAGTCCCGGAGATCTCCATTGCCGGAGCTTCAGTCATATGTAGTTCAGACCCTTTCAGCAATCCTTCAAGTACCGGTGGAACAGGTTTCTTTTGAGTGCTGCGAGGATAAATATATATTGGGCATTTTCCAACAAGTTCCTCGGCATTTTTCCATTTGTGCAGTGTTAACAGGTTATCTTCACCCATGACAAGGCAAAACCGGTATGACGGATATTTCTCCTCCATATAGGTCAGTGTATCAATAGTATATGAGGGTACCGGCATCCTGAATTCAATGTCAGAAGCTTTCATCCTGTCATTATCACCAATGGCTAACTGAGTCATGTATAGCCGGTGGTGGTCGGCCAGCAGTGTCTCTTTCTTTTTCAGAGGATTGTGCGGACTGACAACAAACCACACCTGGTCGAGACCGGCAAACTCTGTCATATAACCCGCAATAGCCATATGACCTATGTGAACAGGGTTAAATGATCCGAAATATAAACCTACTCTGGTCACTCCATCATTGCTTTTTCCCGTTGAGAAAGGAGAGGACAGTACTCAGTGTTATCTCCTTCGCTGTATCAAGGTTATCATTAATAACTATCTTGTCAAAGCGGTCTGCCAGTGACAGCTCTTTTTCAGCTTTGGCTATTCTCATTTTAAACTTCTCACCGCTGTCGGTCCCTCTCTTCGCAAGTCTCTTTTCAAGTTCCTCCACAGATGGTGGCATAATAAATATTGATATTGATCTGTCGCCAAAAATTCTCTTAAGGTTTATCCCTCCCTGTACATCCACATCGAAGAGGACATGCTTCCCTTCAGACCAGATCCTATCGAGTTCGCTCTTAAGTGTTCCGTAATACAGGTCGTGGTAGACTTCCTGCCATTCAACAAATTCATCTTCCTTTATCCTTCTTTTGAATTCTGGGACCGTAAGGAAAAAATAATCAAAGCCATCTCTTTCCGTTTCCCTTTTTTGCCTTGTTGTAGCTGATACCGAAAATGCGAGATCCAGGCCTCTTTCAAGGAGGTATTTTACTATGGTTGTTTTTCCCGCACCCGATGGCGCCGAGACTATTACAAGCTTACCTTCCTGTCTCCCGGTATCTTTTATCATTTTTGTTTTTTCCATATGCATATCTCCACGGCTTACCCCTTTTTCCCTTTTCCTTTTTCCTTTTATTTACAACACATTGAGTGTTTGTTCTTTGATCTTTTCAAGCTCATCTTTCATCATAACCACATACTTCTGAATTGAAGCATCATTGGCTTTTGAGCCGATGGTGTTTATCTCCCGACCTATCTCCTGTGCTATAAAGTTAAGTATCTTGCCGTTAGGAGGCTGTGTCTTCATGGTCTCGATGAAATAATCGCAATGTGTTCTCAATCTGACCTTTTCTTCATTTATATCATATTTTTCGAGGTAGAAGATTAGCTCTTGTTCAAACCTGTTTCTGTCTATTTTCTCTGTTACATGATTCTCTTCAAGAACTGACAGAAGTTTTTCCCTTATTTTTTTTATTCTCCCAGGTTCATAATCCTCAATATCCGAGAGAAGATTCCTTATCTTACCTATGCATTTCTCAAAATCTTTCATAATGGAAATACCTTCTTCAGTCCTGTACTGGTCGAGCATATTGATCGATTCAGCAATCTGGTTTCTGACAGCATTCCATTCTTCCTCTGAAAGGTCAGGCTTTTCCGTTTTAAGGGTGTCAGGCAGCTTCAGAATAGCAGACAGGATCTGCTCGCCTATCTCTATCTCAAGTTCCCCGGCAATTTCCCTGAACTGATTATAATAATTCTTTACTGCTGACTTATTTATTGTTGTAACAACTTCTTCATCAAGCATATCAAAATAGATTGAAAGATCTATCTTGCCCCTGTCGAGCTTCTGACTGACCAGGTTTCTTATTTCCGGCTCTTTCTCCTTATATAGCCATGGAAGTTTGGTATTAAGGTCAAGTTGTTTGGAATTAAGTGATTTGATCTCAATTGTTATTTTCTTCTGAGGAGTTTCGGCAATCGCCTTCCCGTACCCTGTCATTGACTTTATCATGTTCCGGTCATTATTTAAGTTGCCAGCATTACTGGTTGTAAGTTACAAATTAAGTATTAATATACCAATGAACTGCAATCCAGTAATGGTTTATCATGCCCTGCCCAGGACAACTGTAAAATGTCTCATTATAGGCGCTTCACTGATTATTCTGAGACCGCTGTCTATCCTGTCACGTCTCTCATAGACACTGGCAGTTGCTGCGGCAACATAATCCATATGCTTGTCTGAGTATACCCTCCTTGGTACTGCCAGACGTACCATTTCAAGGACAGGGTAACGGTTCTTCCTTGTAACCGGATCCCTGTCGGCCATAAGAGCTCCTATTTCAACACCTCTTACACCTCCTTCGATATACAGCTCGACGGCCAGGGTCTGTGCCGGAAATTCCTCAGGTGGTAATCCAGGAAGGAATCTCTTTGCATCAATAAACACTGCATGTCCTCCGAAAGGTTCAAGTACTGGAACTCCATACCCCTTCATCATTGTCCCAAGGTATTCAACCTGCCTGATCCTCGATTCGAGATATGAAAAATCAGTTCCTTCATAGAGACCCGTGGCA
Organism: uncultured Rikenellaceae bacterium; assembly: GCA_964472085.1. Taxonomy (GTDB): domain Bacteria; phylum Bacteroidota; class Bacteroidia; order Bacteroidales; family VadinHA17; genus LD21. Next base: position 85,963 of record CAYYIW010000001.1, read on the forward strand.
AGGGCATTCATATCTCTTCCTGACAAGCCACCATAGGTTATAAAGCCTTCATACATAATGTTATATGTAGTAGCTTTATGGAACAGTTCCTCTTCCCTGAATGCAATGAATCCACCAATATTGACTATAGCATCCTTCTTGGAACTCATAGTCATTGCATCGGCATATGAGAACATCTCACGGGCAATGTCCCTTATATCCTTATCTTTGTAACCTTTCTCCCTTGTCTTTATAAAATATGCATTTTCAGCAAACCTGGCTGAATCAATAATGAGTCTTACTCCATACTTTTTAGCCAGGTCGCTCACCTCTTTAATATTTTCCATACTGACCGGCTGACCACCAACCGTATTATTGGTCGCAGTAAGCAAAATGCAGGGAATGGAGTCGAGAGGATTCGATTTTAACACTTTCTCAAGCTTAACTGTATCCACATTGCCTTTGAAAGGATCTCCTGACAGTAAATCAGTTGCTGAATCGACGGTACAGTCAATAGCTGTGGCTTTCCTGTATTCAATATGTCCTTTGGTAGTATCAAAATGGGCATTACCGGGCACAACATCGCCCTCTTTTACTATAACTGAGAAAAGTACATTCTCAGCAGCCCTTCCCTGGTGAGTCGGAAGAAAGTAAGGGAATCCTGTAATATCATCTATTGCTTCTTTCAGGTTATAATATGATGATGATCCCGCATAACTTTCATCCCCTGACATAATTGACGACCACTGGTTGTCGCTCATAGCACCTGTACCTGAATCAGTAAGCAGATCAATGAATACCTGTTCAGATCGTAAATTAAAGAGGTTAAAAGATGCTTCTTTGATCCATATTTCTCTCTCGGAGCGGTTGCTTCTATAAATTTTTTCGACCATTTTGGTCTTATATGGTTCTGCAAATGGTAATTTCATTACGTGATTTTTAATGTTGCTTATTATTTTGACATCTTTGCGGGGGAAATACACATTGCTGCCCGGTCAATATTTATGAAAAATGTGTGGTGGAATTTAGCCTGGCAGAAATTATAATAAGAATCATGATTTACGGAATTCCTTCCTCAGGCAAAAGCCGGAACATCACAATCGGGATAATTACAGCCGGCAGAAAGAGTGTATAACCAGGAGATAACAAAAAAATCCCTGTTTTTGATATTTCTGTATATATCAACAGGGTAAAATGCCGTTAAGGAATAAAAAGCTTTCAATACTGAAATTTGTTTTTGTAAAATTAATAGTTATTTATGAAATTCGTCCGCCATCAACAAAGAAAAGGAATCACAACTATGAAAGTACAAGCCAGGCGGTTAATTTTCCTTATACTTATTTTCGTTTTCAATACATCAGTTTTTGCTCAGGGACTGGTGGAGGAGGCTTCAACGGATCAATCGACAATAGATTCATTGGGAAGGAGTGGACTGATCTTTCAGGAGAACAGGAAAAAACCCGGTATAGTGCTTTCCAGGGAACAGGCTGTGAGTTTTCTCCGGGAAAATACTGAATCGAAAAACTGGGCTGATCAGAACAATATGTTGAGGGAAGCACTGAATCAGCTAGTCTATGATGCCTCGCACCCCCGATATGATTCTTTAAGACATTATCTTAAAATGTATCCTTTTGATTCTCTCGATATTCCATGGGATCAGTTTTATATCTGGGAACCGGTACACCTTAAGATTCCCGTGATACCATCAGGACTTAATCTGGTCCGGACTGATTCACTGGGTCTGGACTCCCTTGCATTAGGGAAGAGGTTAACAGGACAGCCGGCAGGAGGATTAAAGGACACCACGATCCTGGTGGTTGTCGATACATTGAATGAGGTGACTTCATCGAGTCCATATTTTCCTTTTAAATACATGACTCATCCATATCAGAGTGATTCTCTGAGGGTTGCTGTAAATGCGCTGCTTGATTATCTTGACGGGCGTGATTCGTCAGTTGTTTATTTTACAGGTTCAGGAAACAGGATTACACCATTGTGGATCAATTCCAGAAGTGACAGGATGGTAAGATTCTGGCTGAGAAACGAATTTGCTGATTCAGTGACAATCTGGATAGGGGATATGTCGAGAGATACTATTGGTCTTTACCTTGAAAAGGGTGTCAGTTTCCGACGGCCAATGCGTCAATCAGATTATTCTGATGCTTATGTGAATGTTGAAGAGCCGGATAAATCGACTCTTATGGATATTCACGATATTGAGATAAATCATGAGTACTGGAAATATCATACGGAAGCTTCCATTCTTTTTAGCCAGGCCGCATTATCAAACTGGGTAAAAGGGGGAGAGAACAGCCTCGCTACATCCATGGATATCACCACTCATGCCGATTATAGCAACAAATCGAAAAAACTCTCTTCGAATAACTTTCTCAGGCTGAATCTTGGCTTTCTTAAGTCAGGAAGCGATAAGGTGAAGAAGAACCTCGATCTGCTGGAAACCAATTCAAAGCTGAACCATAAGGCTTTCGGGAAATTCGACTTTAGTGCCATTATGCTTTTCAAGACCCAGGTGGCACCAGGGCATAAATACTATAAGGACGTTGCCGGGGAGGATTCTTCCGTTATGGTCTCAAAATTCCTTAACCCGGCGATTCTGACAGTTGGTCTCGGGCTCGATTATAAACCAAACAAGACCACCTCAATTAACTTCTCACCCCTGTCGTACAGGGTCACGTTTGTTACAAGTGACACTATTGACCAGACCCTTTACGGCATACCAAAGAACAGGAAGTCGAAGCATGAACCGGGTGCCAGCTTTATGATAACCAATGAGTTCAAGCCAGTAAAGACAGTAACTGTTACCAACAGGCTGCAGTTATTTACCAACTATATTCATAATCCGCTCAATGTGGATGTTGACTGGGAAATGATAGCGACTGCCAACATTAACTGGTTTACCGACGTCAGGCTTGATACTCATCTTATCTTTGACGATGATACCAAAACGCCGATAATGGTTGATGGCGTCGAGAAAAAAACGGCAAGGATACAGTTCAAGGAGCTGATCGGTGTTTCCCTGGTGTTCAGGTTCTGAGGGAAGGAGTTATAAGTACTTCGAGTACTTCGAGTACTTCAAGTACTTCGAGTTATTAAAATCGGAAGTTAAAAAGATCTGTCATCCTGAATGGAGCGCAGCGGAATGAAGGATCCCCACGATGGTAGGAGGATGTCATTTGACGAATATTCCGGTCAAAGTACAGTAAGAATTAAAATATGGCATATTATAAAACCTCGCACCATAATCATACCAACCAGATTTAATTACATTGGAACTTCATATGTTATATTGAATCTCGGACAACTTTTATGGAATTTCCAGTTGATTTTTTGGTGTCAGAACAGATTATTGGAAGCACTTTCTGGTATAAGAACAAGGGAATTCCCCTTATAAATGTCTTGCATTATTATCCAGGGCGTAATCAGGGACTCCTATGGTTTTACAGGTCTTTCTGGTAGATCCTGTACCTTTTAACAACCTGACATCCTATTCTTTCATATTCGCCTCTCATGCGTTTATTATCCTCGAGGACCAGGTGACTGTCAATGGAGTCCATCTTGTGTTCTATACACGACTGGAGTAACTTGACACCCATAAGCACATCAATTCCTTTTCCCCGGTATTCCTTTTTGATCCCGCCCAGCAGCATGAGAAGTTTCTTTGATTTCCTTGATTCTCTCAGTATTTTCAAAATTCCAAACGGGAAGAGCCTTCCCCTGGCATCTTTAATACCTTTACTCAGATCCGGCATTCCTATGATGAAACCGCTCAGTTCCCCGTTCGACCTTGACACTTTTATGAATTTCGGATCGAGGATTGGAAGATAGCGGGCCGCAAGATCTGATTTTTCCTTATCGTTAAGAGGAACGAAACCATAAATGTCCTCGAAGGTTTCATTCATAAGCTCCAGTACATCTATAATATACGGTTTAATTTCTTTTTTTGAACTGAATTCTATTATCTCATACTCCGCATTGTTTTCCATTTTGGAAAGCACCTTTTCGTATACAGGAGGTATTTTTTCGGGAATTTTACCGAGATAATTGACGAGATCAACCTTTTTTGTATATCCTTCATCATTAATTAATTCCGGCATATAGGCAGAATTATTGGCAGCTGTCATGAACAACGGGTACTCGAAACCTTCGATCTGGAAGCCCTGTGGGTCCTTGTCTGAGAAACCAAGCGGACCGACAATTTTGACCATTCCTTTTTTCCTTGCCCAGTCTTCGACACTTTCCAGGAGCTTATGGAAGACCTCACGGTCATTGTAACACTCCATAAAACAGAACCTTCCGTGGCTCTCATCATTCAGCTTGTTGTACCTGTTGTTAATGATACCCATTATCCTTCCAACGGGTTTATTACCCTGTAAGGCCAGCAGGAGAATCGCATCTGCATACTGGAATGATTTGTTCTTTTTCCTGTCGAACAATTCCCATTCATCCATGTAAATCGGTGGAAGCCAGTCAGGCTCACCCTTATGGACTTTTTCGGGCAGGTAAATGAATTTCTTCAGGTCCTTTTTTGTAAGGACCTCTTTTATAACTAGTTCCTCCATGCAATCATTGGTTTTTACTTGTAAGATAGTTAAAACTTACGAAATGCTAAGTCGGTTGTAATATACTATATTTATTTTTATTTGAGGACCAGGTCGATAATGATAAAAATAGCAAAAAGGATGCTTGCCACTCCGTTGGTGGTGCCGAAAGCCAGGTTTACCCTGCTTATATCATCATGACTGACGATGCTGTGCTGATAGATGAGCAAAAAAGTAAATATTGCCGATCCTGCCCAGAAGAGTACTCCGCCATCAAGTAATAATCCGGCTGTGATTACCATTATTACTGTTATGGCATGCACCAAAACGGATAAGATAAGGGCCTTTTTGCGTCCGACAAACGAAGGAATGGAGTATAGTTTATTCGATTTATCAAATTCATCATCCTGTAAAGCATAAATAATATCAAAACCACTTACCCATGTAATTACAATAAAGGAAAAGATCAGAGGTATAATATTGAAATGTCCGGTTACGGAGATATATGCTCCAATAGGGGCCAGGCTGAGGCCAAGTCCCAGGATGAAATGGCAGAGGACAGTGAACCGTTTTGTCAGGCTGTATCCAAGTATTACCAGCAGGGCTACCGGGGAAAGGTATAATGTCAGCCTGTTAATAAATGCTGTTGACGCAACGAAAAGGCCTGCATTAATGATTACGAACATCACGGCTGCTCTGGTCTTTATTTTACCGGCAGGTATTTCCCTGTTCTTTGTCCGGGGATTCATTGCATCCATACTGCGGTCAGCTATCCGGTTGAATCCCATAGCCGCATTCCTGGCAAAGACCATACACAAAATAATCAGGAGCAGTAGTTTCAGGTCAAAGACGGCGCCGGTCTGGGTTAAGGCTATCGCGTAACCTATTAAGGCAAAAGGCATCGCGAATACTGTATGGCTGAATTTTACAAGGGAAAAATAATCCTGGATCTTTTTTATAATAGCTGTCATCTGTCAATCAGCTTCCTGTATATTTCATAACTTTCATCATCAAACAGGACAAAAATAACCTTTTCAGGTATCATACTCTGTTCGAGAAATTTCATTGTTTCATTTATGGCAATTGATGCAGCATCGCTTTTCGGGAACCTGTAAACACCTGTAGAAATGGCGGGAATGGCAACTGTTTTCAGGTTATGTTCTTTTGCCAGTCCCAGGCTGGTACGGTAGCATGAGGCAAGCAATTCTGTTTCATTTTGATATCCACCATGCCATACAGGTCCAACTGTATGTATAACATGATGAGCCTTAAGATTATACCCGGCTGTTATTTTTGCATCCCCTGTCTGGCAGCCGTTAAGTGTCCTGCATTCTTCCAGCAGGCCCGGGCCGGCAGCCCTGTGTATTGCCCCGTCGACACCTCCGCCTCCAAGAAGTGTGCCATTGGCTGCGTTAACAACAGCATCAGTATCAACCGTGGTGATGTCGCCTTTAAAAAGCTCTATCCTGCTTGTATTCATATTCTATCTTATATGGGCATTAAGTTCTTTCTCATATGCCCTGATAAGATTATCCATGATCCTGTCGATATTCTTATCAGTAAGTGTCTTATTCTCGTCGCGCAGAATGAAGCTGACTGCATATGATTTTTTATTTGTTCCCAGGCTGTCACTCTCATATACATCGAAAAGGTTAACATCCCTGAGAATATTCCTCTCCGTGCGGAATGCTATGTCCCTTATCTGTCCGAATTTTACATCCCTGTCTATCAGCAATGCAAGGTCGCGTCTGACTGAAGGATATTTTGGCAGTTCACTGAAAGAGACAGAATTGTTCCTTACGGCCTTCATGAGAAGATCCCAGTCAATATTTCCGAAATAAACATCCTGGCCGATGTCAAACTTTTCCAGGTATGCTTTGGATATTCTACCTGCTTCAGCGATAATTTTGTCATTATATAAATAAGTAAGAGATTCAGCAAAATATTTCTTGTTGCTTTCTCCGTTTGACAATGCTTCCGGCCTGAGTCCCAGGCGGGATAATATCATCTCAGTAATGGATTTAATGTTAAAAAAATCTGTAGGATTGGTTTTACTGTTCCAGCTCCGGGGATGCGTATTACCGGTAAGAAAAACAGACAGTGATGCTTTTTCTGAATAATCATTAACTGAAGGAAGCCCGTTTTTCGGCTTATTAACGAAATAGTTAAAGCCGAATTCATAGAATTTAAGATCGAAATTCTGCCTGTTAATATTCCATATTACGGAACTAAGACCACCATACAGAAGCGACTGTCTCATGGCATTGAGGTCAGAACTCAGGGGATTAGCCAGGAGTACCAGGCGGTCACTGTCAAAATCGCTGTTATCTTCATAAAAGGATGAAGGGTTAAGTGAGTTGCACATTATTTCTGCAAACCCGTTCGCAGAAAGCATATCCGATATTATATTCACTATCTTATCCCTGTTTGGCTTCTCTTCATAGGATAATGTTGAATTTACATGCTCAGAGATTTCTATATTATTATAGCCATATATCCTTAGTATCTCCTCTATAACATCAGCTTCTTTCCTGACATCGACCCTGTAGGTAGGTATTTCAAGACTCATATCTTCACCTGAGTCGCTTAAAATTCCGATGTCAAGCAGTTCCAGTATTTTGTGTATTGTCTTCTTTTCTATAACCTTGCCTGTAAGCCTGGTGATGTTCCTGTAGCTGACATGTATCTTTGCCCTGGCAATTGGTTCAGGATAAACGTCAGTAATATCTGAAGATATCTCTCCCCCTGCGAGTTCCCTGATCAGCATTACGGCTCTCTTAAGTGCCCATGGCGTTATGCTGGGATCAGCACCTCTTTCAAACCTGAATGATGCATCGGTCTTTAATGAATGCCTCTTTGATGTTTTTCTAATAGCAACAGGATTGAAATAGGCACTCTCAAGAAATATATTGCTGGTCGATTCAGTTATTCCTGATTTTATTCCCCCGAAAACACCCGCGATACACATACCTTCTTTCTCATTGCAAATCATAAGGTCCCTGTCGGAGAGGCTTCTTTCTACAGCATCCAGAGTGATGAAAGGGCTTTTGGCCGGGAGGTTCCTGATTATAACCTTTCTCCCATCTATCTTGTCTGCATCGAACGAGTGAAGGGGCTGCCCGACTTCATACTGGACAAAGTTTGTTATATCAACAACGTTGTTTATGGGATTAAGCCCCACAGCCCTTAATTTGTTTTTTAGCCACTCCGGCGATTCCCCTATAGTAACACCACTTATTGTTATCCCGGTATAACGAGGACAGTCAACTTTATTTTCGATAATTATCTCAAAAGTGTTGTCAGTCCTGTCAGGTTTGAAACCTGCCACAGACGGAAGGGCTGCCCTGATGTTTATTCCCTCGTTGATATTAAGATAGGCAGCCAGGTCGCGGGCAACACCAAAATGGGAGCCGCTGTCAATCCTGTTTGGAGTCAGGCCTATTTCAAAAACAAAGTCTTTTTCTATCCTGAAATAGTCCTTTGCGGGCATTCCTGGCCTGGCATTCTTGTCAAGTACCATGATGCCTTCGTGAGAGGTTCCCAGACCAATTTCATCCTCAGCACAAATCATACCTTCCGAAACCTCACCCCGGATCTTCGATTTTTTTATTTCAAGACTCTCATCACCTTTGTGGACCATCGTACCCACAGTTGCAACAGGCACTTTCTGGCCTGCCGCCACGTTAGGTGCACCGCATACTATATGAAGTGGGTCAGTGGTCCCTATATCAACAGTAGTAACAGACAGTTTATCAGCTCCGGGATGTTTTTCGCAGGTAAGGACTTCTCCGATAACAACTCCTTCAAGTCCTCCTTTCACAGAAACCCATTCTTCCATCCCTTCAATCTCCAAACCTATTGCAGTTAATATTCCGGCTACCCTTTCAGGCTCTATATCTATTTTCAGGTAATACTTAATCCAGTTGTATGAGATCTTCATATCAGGTTTGTACTAAAAAATTATATCAATAAGACTGCAAAAGTAAGGTTTTTTTCAAATATTATCAGGGAAATGGGATCGTAAAAAGGCCATGTATGTCATTATGTGGTAAGGTAAAATAACAGAAGGGAAGTTAAAAGTGAATAACCTGTTCATAAGATTTTTTTCTGGTGATTTCATGTTTGTTTCTTGTTGATGAAGCATTACAGGTGTCTTTTTTATTTATCTATATTTGTATCTCAAAAAGCAGGTTCGTATGGTTGTAGAGAAAGATGATAAGCTGATTCTTCTGACTAATGATGATGGTTTATATGCCGCAGGATTAAGAACACTTCTTGGTGTAATGGAGGAATTCGGTAAAGTAGTGCTCATCTCAACAACGGAGAGCATGTCGGGTATGTCACAGGCACTTACTGTCAAGACACCTATAAGGGTCAAGGTCCTGGAGGAGAATGATAAGCACAGGATTTATGCATGTAGTGGAACCCCTACTGACAGTGTCAAAATTGCGATCAACCAGTTGCTGGAACGAGCTCCCGACTGGGTAGTATCTGGAATAAATCATGGATCAAATTCCTCTGTGAGTGTACTTTATTCAGGTACAATGGCTGCTGCAATAGAAGGATGCCTGTACGGTATAAGTTCTGTGGGTTTTTCACTTAATAATTTCTCACCTGCTGCAGATTTTTCCACCTGCAAAAAATATATACGGCTTGTAATGAAAAAGCTGGCAGTTCAGCCTCTGCCTGAAGGAATCTGCCTTAATGTGAACATACCGGCATCTGACAAAAAGGATATAAAGGGGATAAAAATATGCAGGCAGGCAAAAGGTAACTGGAAAGAAGAATTTGAGAAGCGTAAAGACCCTATGGGTAAGACCTATTACTGGCTCAAAGGTTATTTTAATAATCATGAGCCTGACGCCACTGATACGGATGAATGGGCTATTGCTAACAATTATGTATCGGTTGTTCCTGTTACTGTAGACATGACAGCACACTGGTATACAGAAGAGTTAAAAAAACAATTCAGAAAATGAAATTCAGCGAGAAATATGATAATCTGGTAAGCGGACTGTTCAGCGGGTTTATACTACCCTTCATCACAGGCCTGGTAATATTTATATTAACAGCACATCACCAGTCACTCCGCGATTACCTTCAGCATATTCTTGATTCGGGTATTGTGACTCATGCTATAAGCCTGTGTGTCTTTCCCAACGTGGTGATTTTCCTTGTCTTTAACCGTTTCGACAAGCTGAAGGCTGCCAGAGGGGTCCTTGCTGCTACAATAGTCTGGGCAATACTTGTCTTTGCCATAAAGTTTTTATTATGAGGTATTTCATTATAGCCGGGGAACAATCCGGCGATCTTCACGGATCAAACCTTGTAAAAGGTCTCATGGAAGCAGATACTGATGCTGAGATCCGTTGCTGGGGGGGAGACCTAATGGAGGCTGCGGGAGCAAAGCTGCTTGTCCACTATAAAGCAATGGCTTTCATGGGTTTTGTTGCTGTTCTGAAAAACCTTGGTACCATAAGAAAGAACTTGGCCCTGTGCAAACATCATATAACTGAATTCAAACCGGATGTAGTGATATTTATTGACTATCCCGGCTTTAATCTCAGGATTGCAGAATTTGCAAAGATGGCAGGTTACAGGACTTTTTATTATATCTCTCCGAAACTATGGGCCTGGAATGAAAAGAGAGTGAAAAAAATAAAGGTCTTTATTGACAGAATGTTTATTATTTTTCCATTTGAGGTCGATTTCTATGCCAAACACGGGATCCCGGTTGAATACCTTGGAAATCCCCTGGTTGATGAAACAGAGAAACGGCTCTCATCTTTTCCTTCGCGTGATGAGATGAAGAAAGATCTTGGACTCGATAGCAGGCCTGTTATTGCCTTGCTGGCAGGTAGTCGCCGGCACGAAATTGAATATGTATTACCTTACATGCTTAAAGTGACCGGTTCCTTTCCTGCCTGCCAGTTTATACTTGCAGGTGTCAAAAACATTCCTGATGATATATATAAGAGAATAACCGGGAAGATGCCGGTTAAGCTTGTTAAGGAAAAAACTTACGAGATATTGCATGTTTGCGATGCAGCTCTGGTTACATCCGGAACTGCAACTCTCGAGGCTGCCCTTCATGGTGCTCCCCAGGTGGTATGCTACAGGGCAGATTTCCTGTCTATGATTATAGGCTGGATGGTAATTAAGGTAAAATATATTTCACTTGTAAACCTTATTATGGATTCGGAGGTTGTTAAAGAGCTCATCCAGTATGATCTGACTATGAAGAAACTTATTCATGAGCTCAAAGCTGTTCTTCCGGGAGGTGATAAAAGAGATAAGATTTTAAACAATTATGAGCTATTAAAAACAAGACTTGGTCCGGCAGGTGCATCTAAAAGAATCTCCCGGCAGATGGTTGAGGATCTGGAGAAACACCGGACCGGCTGATAAAGAAGATATTGGTACGGGAAATGACAAGACAGTATAATTTTCGAATCCTTTTAAACATATAAATATGCCAGTTAGATATTTACTGATAGTTTTCCTGTTTTTTCATAACACATTGCTGTCCCAGGCACAGGTAAAGATAAGGCTGTTTGCAGACAGCATGACCCAGACAACTGTGTTTACTGTTATGTCCGGGAAATATGATATTAAAACCGGGAATGACCGCAAAGGAATATCTATTGGTCCTGGTAAACCGGTAATAATAGCACATTACCAGGGAAAGCTGGCTGTAAAGATAAAGGATAAAGATAGTTTTGTTTGCGATTCACTTCTTTTAACAGGAAAGACATATAATGACAGGTTCTCCCTGAGAGCAAGCGAGGTCTCACCTGACCGGAAGTATTATTCGGGAGATTTATCCTGTTATTCTGATATGTCCTATTTATTTCTTGTCAATAGTTGTGACATAGAAAGCTATATCGGCGGTGTTGTTGAAACGGAAGGGGGGACTGGTCAGGATCCGGAGTATTATAAAACCCAGGCTATCCTGGCAAGGACTTATCTATTCAAGAATTTCAACAGGCATGCAGCTGACGGATATAATGTTTGTGACGATACACATTGCCAGGCATTTAACGGGTTATCCTTTAATCCTGGCGTTGAAAGAGCTGTGGCTCAGACGGCTGACCAGGTTATACTCTACAAGGACAGCTCCCTGATTGCAGCGGCATTTCATTCAAACTGCGGAGGAGAAACGAGCGCTTCCGGGGATGTATGGCTGATGTATGAACCATACCTGGGTCATGTGGAAGATCCTTTTTGTCATTTCTCGAAAAATGCCGTATGGGTAAAAAAAATCAGTCTCAAAGACTGGACAGACATGCTTGAAAAAGCGGGATATCATGGAAGGACAGATGATCCGACTGTTTTTGCATTTGAACAGGAACTGAGATCCGCCTATTATGTGACAGGAACATTCAAAATGTCGTTCCGCAGTATCAGGGATTCTTTGAAGCTGCGGTCGGCTTTCTTTTCTGTGTTTCCCGCGAAAGATTCCCTTCTTTTAAGGGGCAGGGGATATGGTCATGGCGTTGGACTTTGCCAGGAAGGAGCAATGGTTATGGCAGGAAAAGGATTCAGTTGTAAGCAGATTATTGATTTCTATTATAAGGATGTAATTCTCACAGATATAAAAAATGCGGTATTTTTACCTGAAAATATAAGCCTTGAACAGGTGAATCCGGTAAATGATGGTTTAAAGGAATATTCTGAATCTTCCGGATCTCCGGCAGCACACCGTGGAACAGAGGTCTATATGCCATGATCAGTGTTAAATACTGTATAATAGAAAAAAGAACGTGTATATATGTTTGCGATATTCAGAAAAGAGATAAGTGGGTTTTTCAGTAGTCTGACAGGTTACATTGTAATCATAGTATTTTTACTTGTGAACAGCCTCTTTATGTGGGTTTTTCCCGGTGAGTGGAATATCTTCGATAACAATTATGCAAGTCTGAACACCCTGTTTTATCTCTCTCCCTGGTTATTCCTGTTCCTGGTACCTGCTGTAACCATGCGCATGATTGCAGAGGAAAGAAGGCTGGGGACAATCGAGCTTATTTACTCGAGACCTATAACCGAACGTTCACTTATCTATGGTAAATTTCTTGCATCAGTCGCACTTGTCCTGCTGTCTTTATTGCCAGGTATAATTTATTACATATCAGTATATTACCTCGGCGCAACACCAGGAAACCTTGATAAAGGAGGAACCCTTGGAGCGTTCATAGGACTGTTCTTCCTGGCTTCAGTGTATGCTTCGGCTGGCATCTTTGCATCGTCACTAACTGATAACCAGGTGGCAGCCTTTATCCTGGCTGTCCTGATATGTTTTTTTATGTATGCCGGTTTTGATTCATTTGCTTACCTGCCAGGTCTCAGGAAGATAGACGAGATGGTTATCGGTCTCGGCATTAACGAACACTATAAATCAATCAGCAGGGGAGTCCTTGATGTCAGGGATGCAATATACTTTTTTGCTGTGGTTGCTATTTTCAATGAAGCCACAAGACTGGTCCTGGTATCGCGTAAATGGAAGAAAAGGAGTTAGGAAATGTCGGAGAAAGGAGAAAATAGCAATATCAGGATAAGGAGCTGGATACAGTTCATAACTACCGTGGCTGCAATAATTATTATTGCCATAGCCGGGTCTCTTTTAAGGGTAAGGTTTGATCTTACACAGGATAAACGGTATACACTTTCGGTACCCACAAAAAAGATCTTATCGGGACTGAAGAATGACATATTTGTGCAGGTTTATCTCGACGGAGATATTCCTATACCACTGAAGAGACTGAGGAGATCTGTCCGGGAGATGCTGGATGAATTCAGGATAGCCTCCCGCAAAAAAGTTGATTATGAATTCATAAACCCGGCTGAAGGAGGAACAGAGAAACAACGTAATGCAAGATATCGGTCGCTTGTGAATAAGGGACTTACGCCAATTAATATACAGTCTGGCGACAAGGAAGGAGGATCATCACAGAAGATTATTTTCCCGGGCATGATTATCAATTATAATGGGGTAGAGGTCCCGGTAAATTTCCTGAAAAATAATCCTGCCCTTTCGAGTGAGGAGAATATCCTTCACTCAACTGAGGGTCTGGAATATGAGTTGATCCGGACCATTGCCACTCTTAGTTCAGATACTGTTTATAAAGTGGCATTCCTTGAAGGACAGGGAGAGATACCCGAAATCGGAACTGCTGATATTACTCTGAGTCTCTCCAGGTTTTTTACTATCGACCGTGGAAAGACCGGAGGCAAAACAGGAATTCTGGATAATTATGCTGCAGTAGTGGTTGCCGGTCCGGAGAAGGAATTTGCAGAAGCTGACAAGCTGGTCCTTGATCAGTATATTATGAACGGGGGGAAAGTCCTTTGGCTCCTGGATGAGGTATCGGTTAACGCTGACAGCCTGGTATATGGTAGTACTGTCGGCCTTTTCAGGCCTCTTAATATTGAGGATCAGCTCTTCATGTATGGTGCCAGGGTGAACCCGGTAATTGTACAGGATCTTGACTGCGACATTATCAGGTTAAAGATAGAAGGTCCGGCTGGGCAACAGCAATATGTCCCTGCACCCTGGATCTATTACCCCTTGCTGCATCCCTCACCAGTTAGTCCGATCACAAGGAACCTGAACAAGGTTCTTGGGCAGTTTGTCAACACCATTGACACTGTGGGGTTAGATCCGGCTATTCATAAGACAATTTTGCTCACAACATCGAGGTACAGCCGTACCGTGTCTCCGCCTGTCCTGATAAGCCTGAAAGAGGCAGGAGAATCTCCAGATGAACGTACATTCAATAAACCTGACCTGCCTGTTGCAGTGCTGCTTGAAGGTGTCTTCCCTTCTGCCTTCAGGAACAGGATGCTTAGCGCAATAACAAGTGAGAAGAATCTGAAGATCAGGAAGGAAAGCAGGGAAACAAAGATGATTGTGGTAGCAGATGGGGATATCATCAGAAACGATGTAAGAAGGGTCGGTCTTAATGAAACACCACTGACACTTGGCCAGGATAAATATACCGGAGAGATTTTTGGTAATACCGATTTCATAGTCAATTGTCTTAATTACCTTGTTGATGATCATGGTATAATGGGTCTTCGTTCGCGAGAACTCAGGCTGCGGCTTCTTAATCCTTCAATGGTTAAGACTGAAAAGCTGAAATGGCAGCTTATCAATACGGCAGGACCTTTATTAATCGTAATAATCGCCGGACTGATATACAGCTTCTTCAGGAAAAGAAAATATACAACAATCTGACAATGAGCAAAAAATTGATCATAAGTGTAACGCTGACAATTATAGGCGGGCTGGCACTTTTATTGATTACAAGAGGCCGTTCGCCTTTCGGAAAATCAAACAGTTCATTCGCATCAGAACCTGAACATGAGATTACCGCTGTTGAACTCTCACAGGGAGGAAAAAGCATTTCCCTGAGCAAAAGCGGCAACGAATGGTTATTAAACGGTAAGAACGAGACACGCAAAACAGCAGTTTTTTTCATGCTGAGCATACTTGAGGAAATTAAGATCAAGTCACCTGTTTCGCCTGATCTGTTCAGGCAGGAAATTACATCAGCAGGGATTGAACCTGTAAGAGTTAAAGTATATGAGAACAGGCATGTACTGAAATCATTCCTGGTTTACAGGACCCGGTCAAATATCTATGGCAATATAATGAAGATCAAAAGAAAATCTAAACCTTTCATAGTTTATATGCCAGGTTTTGAAGGCAATATAGGCTCTGTCTTTACTACAAACGAATTATACTGGCAACCCTATACGGTCTTTAATCTTTTGCCTTCGGAAATATCTTCTGTCAATTTCGAAAATACCGGAGATGCCAGTGAATCATTTTCCATAACAAATAAGGGACATTATTTTACACTTTCCGGTGAAAACGGTGAACTTAGTGGATGGGATACATCCCGTGTCAAGCGATACCTGACATATTTTGTCAGGATACCTTTTGAAACATGGGATTTTGAATCGGATGCAGAAGATGTAAAACTGGTCAGGGATCAGGAACCTTTATACCGGATTAGTGTTTCCACGGTAACGGGAAAGAAAATTGTCCTGACACTCTGGGAAAAATGGAAGACAGAAAACGGGAAAAAAGTTGCGGACAGTGACAGGATGCTTGGCAAAACCGGCGATAATGATGAATTATTTATCATCAGGTATTTTGATATAGACCCCCTTATCAAGAAGAAATCGTATTTCTATCCCGAATAAATTTAATTTGAGGTAATATTTTTTTTTTGTAATATTGGTAATTAAGAATTTACTGGCGAGTGAAATTCAATGCACTCATTTATACTGAAATAATAGAACTAAGCTATTCTATAACACAACTTAAAAAGATACAAATATGAAATTTGTCGTATCCAGCTCGGAACTTCTGGGTCATCTGCAGGCCATAAGCAGGGTAATAAGTACGAAGAACACCCTTCCAATACTTGATAATTTTCTGTTCAGACTTTCAGGTAATGATCTTGAGATAACCGCTTCGGACCTTGAATCGACACTTATAACACGGATGAAACTTGAAAATACCGAAGGTGACGGTCTTATTGCTCTTCCTGCCAGGATACTTCTCGATACTCTTAAAGAGTTTTCAGTCCAGCCTCTTACCTTTGATATCAATATTGAAACAATGGCTGTTGTGATAAGCTCCGAGAATGGCAAGTTCAACGTAGTTGGTCAGAATGGTATTGATTTTCCCGCATTACCGGCTGTCAAAAGTGAGAAGAAATTTGAGTTTTCGATAAATGCTGATATCCTGCTGGGAGGTATATCAAAGACCCTTTTTGCTACGGCAGATGATGAATTAAGACCGGTTATGGGCGGTATTTTTGTTGAAGCTTCGACCGATAAAATCACATTTGTTGCCTCCGATGCTCATAAACTTGTAAGGTACCAGCGCACAGATGCTCATGCTGATGATGTGGCTTCATTCATACTTCCGAAAAAACCTGCTTCTTTGCTTAAAAATATTCTTCCAAGGGAGGAGGGTTCCGTTACGGTTGAATTTGATGACAAAAATGCCTTTTTTGATCTGAGTGACTATAAGGTTGTGTGCAGGCTTGTTGAAGGTAACTACCCTAATTACAACAGTGTAATACCTAAAAATAATCCAAGGAAGATTACGGTAGACAGGGTTGAATTTTATAATACCCTGAAGAGGGTATCAGTTTTTTCTAACCAGGCAAGCAACCTTGTCAAATTGCAGTTGAAAGGTAATCAGATAGTGGTTTCGGCCCAGGATATAGATTTCTCAATATCAGCGTATGAGAGAATTAAATGCCAGTATGAAGGAGAGGAGATTGAAATAGGTTTTAAATCGGTATTTCTGTTGGAGATTCTCGCCAATATAACTTCACAGGACGTAATGATTGAACTGGCAGATCCTACAAGGGCAGGTCTTTTCCTTCCTGCCGTTACAGAAAATGATTCAGAAGATCTTCTGATGCTTCTCATGCCAATGATGATAAACGCTTGATATTTTGGATCTTAATTTAAAACGTCCGATTGCTTTTATCGATCTTGAAACTACCGGGATTGACATTACCAACGACAGAATCATTGAACTGTCTGCTTTAAAGATAA
This sequence comes from uncultured Rikenellaceae bacterium, assembly GCA_964472085.1. GTDB lineage: Bacteria > Bacteroidota > Bacteroidia > Bacteroidales > VadinHA17 > LD21. The sequence goes on from CAYYIW010000001.1 coordinate 103,083, forward strand.
GTCCTAACGGTAAAGAAGAATGGATGACCTCCAGGGTCAATCCTGGTGTGCCGATACCTGAAAAATCCACTGCTATTCATGGTATTTGTGATGAAGATGTAGCGAATGCGCCATCTTTCAGGGAGATTGCCCGTAACCTGGCATCATTCCTGGAAGGATGCGATCTTGGAGGCTATAACGCTATCAAGTTTGATATTCCGTTGCTTGCTGAAGAATTTCTCAGGGCAAATGTTGATTTCAACTTCGGAAAACGGAAGTATATAGATGTCCAGGTAATCTTCCATAAGAAAGAGCAGCGCACACTCTCGGCTGCATACAGGTTTTATTGTAACAAGGAACTTGAGGGTGCCCATGGCTCAAAGGCAGATACTGCAGCGACATTTGAAGTTCTTAAATCACAGCTCGACAGGTATGATGATCTTGAAAATAATGTGGACAGGCTGGCCGAATTCAGTTCATTCAATACCAATGTGGATTTTGCCGGCAGGATAATCCTGGATGAGAACGGGGTGGAGACATTCAATTTTGGCAAATACAAAGGCAAGGCTGTTGAGACTGTATTCAGTGAGGATCCTGCGTATTATTCCTGGATGATGAATTCGGAGTTTCCTCTTTATACCAAGAAGGTTATCACAGAGATAAAACTGCGGTCTTTCGGCAAAAACCACTGATAATATGAAGATCATTTGTATTGGCCTTAACTACAGGAGACATGCGATGGAACTGGGATGGGCAATACCGGAAGAACCCGTCGTATTCCTAAAGCCTGATTCTTCACTTCTTAAAAAAAATAAACCCTTCTTTCTTCCTGGCTTTTCCTCTGATATTCACTATGAAGTTGAGGTGGTTGTTAAGATAAGCAGGCTGGGTAAGGGTATTTCGGCAAAATATGCTTCCAGATATTATGATGAACTAAGCCTTGGTATCGATATCACCGCCAGGGATATGCAGGGACGACTTGCAAAAGCGGGACTGCCATGGGAGCTGTCAAAGTGTTTTGATGGTGCTGCCCCGGTAGGTACATTTATTCCCGTCAGCAGTGTAGAAGATGTTGATAACATTGATTTCAGGCTTGAAATAAACAATAACATCGTTCAGCAGGGAAATACTTCTGATATGATCTTCAAGATAAATGAACTGGTGGAATATGTATCACGTTTTTTTACACTGAAAACAGGTGATCTTATTTTCACAGGTACTCCTCCCGGGGTGGGAACTATAAAAAGGAATGATAATCTTGTTGCTTATATGGGCGATATTCCACTACTGGATTTCATGATTAAATGACTCCTTCATTTTGAATATCATGAATCACTTTTTTAGCTTTCTCTTTGTAACCCTCCCCGGCAAGAGCATATTTTATCATAATAGTATTTATAAAATCCACAGACTTATCTACTGTCATTGACCTTCGCCTGTGTATATGTCCGCTACCGGGATGCCTGTTAAGAAATGATGGTCTGTTATATCTGCCTGATAAGAAGGGAAACAGTATACCGAAAGCATTATGGTATGCCTCGCATCTCGAAGTGCCTCCCATCCCCGTGGTATTGTCACCTTCATCCTGAATCTCGTCATGTATAACAGTTCCTATAATCCCTTCTTCCCGGTATTTCATCAGACGATCATAGAGCTGTGATTGTTTGGAGATCATGCTTGATCCCAGGACAAGGTGGAAGGAGTGGTTTAAAAACCGGTTTGTTCTATTTGCCTCAGCCAGATAGCATGCAGCCTGTGCTGCAACTACGCTTCCTGAACTGGATGAGATTAATATAAGGTTTGAATTATCTGTAAGTCCGTTGTTAACAACCTGACTGAAAGCATTCCTGATAATTTTGTTTTTTGAAGGGTCGCCCAGGGGTTTCTGAGCATTGTTTAACGCCCATATAACATTCATCATCGGCATTGTGTAAAAGATATCCTTTATATACCTGAAATCTTCGCCGGCGATCATTTCCATCATTTTAATAAATGAGGAAGTGAATACGTTGAATTTTATGTTGGTTGTTTCGGCTCCAGCAAAGAACCAGAGCTTATAGTCTTCTTTCTTCACGTGATGCAGAGGATATCAGTTAAACCAGTACGAAAGTTTCAGGACCAGCCCCCTGTTCTTAATCCTGTGATCAGCAGGGAAAGAGTTCTGTGTATAGACTATGAACAGATCGGAAACAGGTGCAAAGCGCCACTGGAATCGCAGGTTGACATTTACATTGTCAATCTGGTTATTGTATTGCAGAAAGCTTGTGAAGAATAACTTGTTTGTAAAAGTGAAATCAAGCCTCGGCCCAATGAGAATATAATCACCGCTCTTATAAGGAGATGGCATTGATAACCTGTTGTATGAGGATATTATAGAAAGACTTCCATAGGGCTGGACACGATAATACAGTTCGCTGTTAACCACTAATCTTGTTCCGTTATAAAATCCGCCATAACTGGTGCCAATCAGAAAGTTAAACAGTCTCCTTATATCCGACACATATGTTATTCCTGCTTCCTGCCAGTGAAATTTTTCATTGGCCGCCAGTGGCACTCCTCCTGTATGTGTCGGGTCAAAGGGCTCAAGCAGTTTTATGAATGTATCCATCCCATCTATCTTAAGAGTGCTTTTATTCAGCCATTCGAACTGGTAATAAAGCTGGGTTATCCTGTCCGTGAGGTGCCCGGAGGGATCAATGAACATATCAAATTTTGCACCCGGCCCGTGATTTGCAAGTTTGCTGGAAGCAGGGTAAAATTTGTACTGAACAGAAGGATTAAGTTCATAGTATCCTGTGCGTCTTATATATCCCACTTCAGCGATGTAGTCGGAACCTACCCATGACTGGTTGAGGGTGGCTACAAGATATTGCGATGAGTATTTAATGTTAGCGGCCATGGCTGACGACTTTGATGTGGCCCCCGGGTAGAATGCCCGGTGATAGAATGCCTTACCGGTCCATTTGTCATCTGCACTTGCAAGGTTATATTCCATTCCGGCTACCCTGTTAAAACTGTATTTCTCCGCAGAAGAGTCAGTGAGTGCAGTTGTAATATCCCTGTTCACCATGAAAGCGGTTATATTTGAATGGCTGAATACCTTACGTTGAAGAGCCGCAACGGAAAAATTGTCGGCAGGGATATACCCTTTTTCTCCTGTCTGTATATCCATCACTCCTATGCGCCAGTTATTACCTATCTTGCCACTCAATCTTGCACCTGCCTGCACCGGACTTGTAAGTCCTATACGGCGGGAGAAGAAGGGACGGAGATTATCCGTACCAAGCTGCGCAAAGAGATCGCTGTTCTCGAGGTAGAATTGTCTTTTTTCAGGGAAGAACAATTCAAACCTGTCAAGGTTTGTAACCTGTTGATCGACCTCAACCTGGGAATAATCTGGATGAACTGTAAGGTCAAGGTTCATCGATGTCGAGAGAATCACCTTTGCATCCACACCGGCACTTGCCGAATTCTTGAATCCTTCACCTGCTTCCTTGTTCTGCACGGTTTTCCCGGAGACATATGGTATAAGCGAAAACCTTGGTCCGGAACCTGGCAGGGGCTTATCCCACACAAGAGATCCTGTATATGCAAGAGTAGCTGTGGCAAATTGCCTGGGCATGGGGGCCCAGCTCGATTTCTCACCTGTCTTCAGGTCCTGTCTGCTGAAGTTAATACCCCATTGCGCTTCTCCTCCGTTATACCTTATGCTCCTGAAAGGGATGGCAAATTCAGCCACCCAGCGATCATCATAACTTTTAACAGCTGATCTCCATTTTATGTCCCAGTCGAGGTTAACTGTTCCTCCGTTCGACTGAACCCCGTCCCATTGAGCTCCGGCAGCAGATACACCAAAGGCAAAACCATTGGTCTGGTCATTGAAGGTGTCTATGAAAACAATGAAATTATCATTTTTCATAAAACTGAAATCTCTTCTGAGTGACTCAACAGGCCTTTTCCCGGGTGTGGGATCATAGCATATTATCCCTATATATAAGGTGGTGGGAGAATATGTTACTTTAACTGCAGTCTGGGCAGTGGCCAGACCCGTATCTATTGGCAAAACCCTCCGGAAATTTGTTGCCACTTCGGCATTTTTCCATGCTGGTTCATTCAGGATTCCGTCAATGGTTATAGGGCTGTCAGCCTCTTTAATATGTATCTGGTACTTTTCCCTGTTAATCCCTTTGGTTTGTCCAAAAAGTAAAGAATTGAATAAAAATAGAAAAGCTGTGTTGAGTAATAGGTATTTTCTGAGCATTGATTATTCTGGAATTTTGGCCTAAAGTAAAAAAAATGATTCGTAAAAAAGAGAAATTAGTACTAAAAAAGCTTAATGGGCCTCAATTGCTTAATATCTTTAATCGTCGGCTATATTATGATTTATTGTCTTAAATTTACATTCTTAATAATAATATCAAATGGTTATTGATATAAGTCCTGATGCTGAGGAATTGGGTATCAGGGCAGCAAGGCTGGTCTCGGAAAAACTCAACGAATTATTACAGGATAATAATGAGGTTAGAATTGTTCTTTCCACAGGCAGTTCACAGTTCACTACCCTGAAATTCCTGATGCAAAAAGACATTGACTGGAGCAGGGTTGAGATTTTCCATCTCGATGAATATATTGGTCTGCCCGTGACCCACAAAGCCAGTTTCAGGAGATATCTTCGTGAACGTTTCATTGATCATCTGGATGTAAAGGAATTTTATGGAATTGATGTTGAGGACGGAGTTGAAAGGGTGATGAAGAGGCTTACGGCCAAACTTGATGAGAAACCTGTTGATATCGGTCTGATAGGTATTGGTGTTAACGGGCATATCGCTTTCAATGATCCGCCTGCCAATTTTGCTACACGCTTATCATACAAGGTGGTAAATCTCGATGAACAGTGCCGTAAGCAACAGGTTGACGAAGGATGGTTTGAAACGATTGATGAGGTACCCGGATCAGCTGTATCAATGACCCCCTGGCGTATTATGCAGTGTAAAACCATAATTTCGGCTGTACCTTACAAAGTTAAAGCAGATAGTATCAGGAATACCTTATCTGGTCCGCTTTCAGAAATGGTACCTGCAACCATACTTAAACAGCATCCCGATTTTTATCTTTTCCTTGACAGGGAATCAGCTTCAGGAATCATTAAAGTATGAATTAAGAGAGTATTAATAACTGTTTTAAGTAAATGGGAAACTTACTGGTGACAGAGGCAGTTCATTATAATACAGGCAAGCCCGTCAGGGTTGAGGCTGAGGATGGCATTATCGCATCAGTTAAGGGACAGTCTGGTGAATTGACAACCGGAAACCCCGTTTATATCGCACCTGGTTTTATAGATGACCAGATCAATGGTTATGCAGGTATTGATTTTTCAGGAGATAATTTTTCACCTGATGATCTTTACAAAGCCGCAACCGAGATATGGAAAACGGGAGTTACAACTTTTCTTCCAACCCTGGTCACAAACAGAACAGACCTTTTACTGGGTAATTTTCGCAAAATGGCAGTCGCATGCAATAAATATGATATCCTTTCTGAATCTGTGGCAGGGTTTCATCTTGAAGGACCGTATATCTCACCTGTGGATGGATACAGGGGATGTCATCCTGCAGAATATATTCATAATCCTTCCTGGGAGGAATTTATGAAATTCCAGGAAGCAGCGGATGGAAGGATCATACAGGTGACCGTAGCACCTGAGCTGGAAGGTGCCATGGATTTTATCAAAAAATGTTATGATGAGGGTATAACAGTGGCAATTGGTCATACAGCCGCCAATGCCCAACAGATAACCGAAGCTGTTGATCATGGTGCCAGGTTATCCACACACCTGATAAACGGCTGCGCCAACATGATCCATCGTCACCGGAATCCTCTGTGGGCCCAGCTGGCGGATGACAGGCTCAGACCTTCAGTGATTGCTGACGGACTCCACCTGTTGCCAGAAGAGTTAAAGGTGATCCTTAAGGTAAAGGGACACAAAAATATGATACTGGTATCTGATGTTATTTATCTCTCCGGAATGCCTCCCGGCAATTATCGTTTCCTGGGCAGCGATGTTACACTTACCGGTGACGGTATGTTAATTGATGTCGGGGAAAACTGTCTGGCAGGAGCATCATTCCCTCTCAGGTACGGTGTGGAGAATATGCCCCGGTTAAGTGGTTGCTCAATGGCGGAGGCAATAGATATGGCTTCAGCTAATGTTGCCCGGGTCCTGGATCTGAATGACAGGGGTATGCTGGCAGCAGGTAAAAGAGCTGATATGGTCTTGTTTACAAAAGACAATAATGCTCTCCACCTTAAGGAGGTATGGATAAAAGGACTTCCAGTTTTAACCAAAATTTAACTTTCCACCCGCTTTTACCTATTGTTTATCAGTTTTTCTATTAATAACTTTGTCTGTTATTTTAAAAATTACGAAGATGGGAAATTTTGGAGCTACGGAAATTATGCTGATCATCCTTGTTGTAGTACTTCTTTTTGGAGGTCGGAAGATTCCTGAACTCATGAAAGGAATAGGTCAGGGTATGAAAGAGTTTAAAAAAGCTTCCCGACTGGATGATGAACCGGACAATACATCCACAGAAACAAAAGCCGAAGATATTGCAAAATAGGTTGTCTCAACAGTACGCTGTGATATGATCGGTGATCATAACGTATTGACACTCAATCCGAAGTAAGGTACCTTGGTGCTTTTCTATGTTTTGTCCCCTGTTCGTAGCTATATGCTATTTCGAGCAGGAGCGGCTCGCTCCATGCCCTGCCGAAGAACGTAATACCAACAGGAAGATTCTCTACGAATCCCACCGGTACAGTGATCGCCGGATATCCTGATATTGCAGCAGGAGAAGAACTACCGCCAACAAAATGATCTCCCAGTATGAGGTCGGTTTTCCACGCCGGAGAACCGGTAGGAGCTATAATTGCATCCAGCTTATTGTCATCCATAACTTTATCTATACCATCCTGTCTGGTAGCTTTATGCATCAGGGCCAGCGCTTTTTTGTATTCTTTCGATTCGAGGTTGCCTTTCTTTTCTGCCATTTTGAATATTTTCTGATCAAAATATTCAAGTTCCACGGTATCCTTCTCATTATATTCAATAAGTTCCTGCAGATTCCGTACAGGCGCATCTACCAATCCTGCCAGATACTTGTTCAATCCATCCTTGAATTCGTAAAGCAGAACATCAAAAGATGCATCTTCATAGTTAGCAGTCTTTGGAAATTCAATATCAATTACTTCTGCTCCGTTCTCCCTGAGCCACTTAACCGCTTCGAGCATAAGAGTATCAACCCTGTCTGAAAAGCCCATTGCTTTTTTAAGCAGACCTATTCTTTTTCCCTTTACACCATCTTTCTTAAGATACTTAGTATAATCGGTTTTATAATTTCCTGCTGAGGCCAGGGTCTTACTGTCGCTTGAATCAACACCCACCATGGCTCCCAGTGTTACAGCGACATCTTCAACAGTCCTGCCCATAGGACCGGGTGTGTCCTGGCTAAAAGATATCGGAATTACTCCTGACCTGCTAATTAATCCAACTGTCGGCTTTATTCCCACAATACCGTTATTATTGGACGGGCATACTATTGATCCGTTGGTTTCTGTACCTATGGCCACCATACACAGGTTTGCCGAGACTGCAACACCTGAACCTGAACTTGAGCCGCAGGGATTCCTGTCGAGGACATAAGGATTCTTGGTTTGTCCTCCTACACCGCTCCATCCGCTTGAGGATACCATTGCACGAAAATTGGCCCATTCGCTTAAGTTGGCTTTCCCAAGGATCACAGCACCCGCCTCTCTAAGCTTTGTTGCCAAATAACTGTCCTTTGCCGGGAAAGAATTTCTCAGCGCTGTTGCTCCGGCTGTTGTTGGCATCCTGTCGTGTGTATCAATATTGTCTTTAAGAATAACAGGTACCCCGTGAAGAGGTCCCCTGCTTTCACCTGCAGCCATCTCCCTGTCCAGCTCTTCTGCTATCTGCATGGCATCAGGATTTATTTCTATTATGGAATTAAGAGAAGGTCCGTTCTTATCGATCTGAATGATCCTGTCGAGATAGATACCGACAATGTCACTTACCTTGTACCGGCCCGTCTTATACCCTTCCTGCAGATTACTGATTGTAAGTTCTTCAATCCAGCTATTTTCTGGTCCGGCAGCAGATTTGTTACTGACCGGCGATTTGCAGGTAATGAGAATCAGTGCTGAAGAAACGAACAGCAATGTAAATCTTGAGATTACGCGATTCATAGGATATAAATGGTTTAGATGGTTACATGTAGCATAAAATTATGAATAATATCTCAATTTTGAATATATTTGTTATAACTGACTCGTTTTCGGTTACTGTCATGTAATATTTTAACAGGAAGATTGTTGATAATGAAAAATATTTATCTGCAAATCCCGGCAAAACTATCATCTGGCTCCGGGCTGGTCCTGGCAACAGTGACAATGACAGCAGGGTCCACCCCCCAGAAATCCGGAAGTTCTGCACTGTTCAGCGGTGAGGGTCTTTTATATGGTACTGTTGGTGGTGGAGTAGTAGAGGCAGATATTCAGAAAATGGCCGGGGAAGCTATTAATTCGGGTTGTTCCGGGCATTTCCATTTTAATCTCGCCAATGATATTTCACATAAAGACGAGGCAATATGTGGTGGCCGTATCAGTGTGCTTGTTGATGCAGATATCGAAAAGAACAGGCAGGTTTTTGAGCAGGTCGCTGAATCACTTGCAGCGAAATATCCAGGTGTCCTGATAACAATTTTAAGAGGTGAAGATGACAATAGTCTGGATATTGAAAGGTTCTGGCTGGACAAAAAGATCAAACCGTTATTACCCAGGGATTTATATGACACGATAATGTCTTCAGCCATGGAGGTGCTCGATGAAGGTAGCCAGGGTACCTTCCGTGAGATATTACCTGGACAGTTAAAGACAAAAGGGAACGTCAGGGTATTTCTGGAACCGGTTTATCCCTCCCCGCAACTGGTCATCGCCGGTGCTGGTCACATAGGAAGGGCGGTGTCTCATATTGGAAGCATGCTTGGTTTTGAGGTCACTGTTATTGATGACAGGTCAGATCTTGCGTGTTCGGATAATCTTCCGGATGCTCACAATATAGTTGTGGGGGATATTGGAAAAGAAATGCAAAACATACAGAAAGATGCCGATACATATGTTGTAATAGTTACGAGGGGTCACAAGGATGATGCTGAAGCACTGAAGGCATGTATTGGAAAGGCCATAGCATATACAGGTATGATAGGTAGCAGGAAAAAGGTCAGGGCTATTCACGACAGCTTCCTGGAAAATGGCTGGGCTACACAGGAACAATGGGATGAAGTTTATGCACCTGTCGGACTTGAAATTGGATCACAGACCGTGGAGGAGATAGCTGTGAGTATTGCAGCTCAGATAATCCTTGTTAAAAATAACCATAACGGGCTGTCAAAATGAGTAATATCTGGGCTATCATTCTTGCGGCAGGTGAATCAAAAAGAATGGGATTCCCTAAGATGCTGCTTGATTTTAATGGCAGGACGATGATCGAAAATGTAATTAGCATGGTTGTTGAATCTGAAGCAGTCAATATTATTATAGTCCTTGGAGCTGAAAGGGAACCGCTTCTGGAGATATTGGCTAAGTACAGGGTACGGACCTGTTATAACGAAAATTATAAAAAAGGGATGCTGTCATCCGTTCAATATGGATTTAATAATATTCCTCCTGATGCAGAAGCTGTTTTCGTGTTCCAGGGTGACCAGCCCCTGATAACAACAAAAACGGTGAACTATATGATACGAGCTTACAGATCAACAGATAAGAAAATTATAATACCGGTTTATAACGGGAAGAGGGGGCATCCCATCCTGATAGGGATGAAGTACAGTGAGGAGATAATGACACTTGATGCCGGTATAGGTCTGCGTGAGCTGACCATTAATCACCCGGGGGATATACTGCAGGTTGAGACTGAAGATCCGGGTATACTAAGGGACTTTGATACTTATGAAGAATACAGGAACGAAATCAATAATTTCAGATAAAATGGAGAAGACAATCAGTTTTGAATTAAACGGTAAAAAGACGGAAGCCGTTATTGATCCTGCGCAGACCCTCTTGTGGGTGCTAAGGAATCATTTCGGACTTACAGGGACCAAGTTTGGCTGCGGAATGGGATTCTGCGGTGCATGTACGGTTCTGCTTGATAATGAACCAGTACGATCGTGCCAGTTATCCGTAGGTGAGGTTGAAGGTAAGAAGTTGACTACTATTGAAGGCCTTTCGACCGGCGGGCAACTGCATCCTGTTCAGAAAGCCTTTGTGGAGCATGATGCTCTTCAGTGCGGATATTGCACTCCGGGTATGATAATGAATGCCACAGGACTACTCCTTAAAAATCCTTCCCCTACAGAGCAGGAGATCAGGGATGGTATGGAGGATAACTATTGCCGTTGCGGTGCACATAAAAGAATCATTGAAGCTGTTAAAACAGCTTCAGCAGATATGAAAGGAGGGAAATAATTATGAAAAAGGAAAATAATAAAATAGTTTTTTCAGATGAAATGACCCCTGTGGTGGGAATGCCGCGACGCGATTTCTTTAAAGTCCTTGGAGCAGGGATAATAATATTTTTCAGGCCATGGGGGGCTATGGATGTACTTTCGATGCCGGCTGAACAGCGACATTCACTTCCCACGGACTATAATGCCTTTCTTCAGATAGGTGAAACGGGAATTGTCAAGTGTTTTACCGGGAAGATAGAGATGGGCCAGGGTGTTATCACATCACTTGCCATGGAGATGGCCGATGCTCTTAACGTACCTTTTGAAAAGGTGGAAATGATAATGGGCGATACTGACCTTTGTCCGTGGGATGCCGGTACATGGGGTTCTCTCACAACCAGGGTCTTTGGCCCTCATATGCTTGCTGCAGCTGCAGAAGCACGTGGAGTTCTTGTTGACCTGGCATCGGAAAAACTGGGTGTCCCAGCTTCACAGCTTGAAGTGAAGGATGGCGTTGTAACTGATATTAATGATTCCAAGAAATCAGTTTCTTACGCTGAACTGACAAAGGGACAAAAGATTAAAAAATTCCTCGATGTTAAACCGCTGCCTGAGGACTATACTAAATTTACAATAGTCGGAAAGCCACGCAATCATGTTGATGGTGTTGTAAAGGCAACGGGGCAGGCAAAGTATACAGGCGATCTCAAGTTGCCGGGTATGTTATTTGCCAGGCTTCTGCGTCCGCCGTCACATGGGGCAAAGATGACCTCTGTTGATTATTCTGAAGCAGAGAAAGTGCCGGGTACAAAGGTTATACATGATGGAGATATGGTTGCTGTGCTTAATGAGAACCACGATCTGGCAGAGAATGCCCTATCGAAAATTAAGGCCCGATATTCATTCGATGAGATGCCTGTCAGTAATAAAAACCTTGCTGAGTGGCTGGTCACGGAAGACAAGGTGGTTGATGTCCTTAGTTCTGATGGTGACCTGGCTCAGGGTGAAAAAGAGAGCGATAAAGTCTTTGAATCAGAGTTTCATGATCAATATCTTGCTCATGCCCCTATTGAAACCCATACTGCCCTTGCGCAGATGGAGGGTGAAAAACTCACAGTATGGGCATCAACACAATCACCATTCGGTCTTAAGGATACACTGGTAAGGGAATTGAGTATGACCCCGGATAATGTTCGTGTCATAACACCATTTGTTGGAGGAGGTTTCGGTGGTAAGAGTCCTGCTCAGCAGGGTGTGGAAGCCGGAAAGCTTGCAAAAATGACAGGTAAACCGGTGATGGTTGTCTGGTCACGTGATGAGGAGTTCTTCTTTGATACATTCCATCCTGCTGGTGTAATAAAGGTCAAGTCCGGTATCGACAAGGATGGCTTGATCAAATTGTGGGACTATACAATCTATGCATCGGGAAGCAGGGGATCGGAAACGACATATGATGTACCTAATGCCAAAAGGACTCATTATACAACAGGAAGGGGTAATCCTTCTGTTCATCCTTTTGCTACCGGGGCATGGCGTGCTCCCAACAATAATAGCAATACCTTTGCCAGGGAGGTACAGATAGATATCATGGCATCAGCAGCCGGTATCGATCCGCTGGAATTCCGGCTTAAGAACCTGAAGGATGTCCATATTATAGATTGCCTGAAGGCGGTGGCCGATAAATTCGGTTATAAGCCGGGGAAATCACCCAGTGGAAGAGGTATTGGCATAGCTTGCGGTGCTGATGCTGGTGCCTGGGTAGCTCATATAGCAGAGGTGGAAGTTGATAAGAATACCGGTAATGTTAAAGTAAAGAGAATATCATGTGCTCAGGATATGGGCATGTGCGTTAACCCTGAAGGGGCAATTATCCAGATGGAAGGTTGCCTTACGATGGGATTGGGCTATACTCTTACAGAAGAGATATTCTTTAAGGGAGGAAATATTAGCGACAGGAACTTCGATACTTATGATATACCAAAGTTCTCAGAGCTTCCGGAAATACAGACTGTCATACTCGACAGGATGAACCAGCCGCCACAGGGTGGAGGGGAACCGGCTATAATTGCTGTAGGAGCAGTAGTTGCCAATGCCATTTATGATGCAACAGGGGCAAGGCTGTTTACCATGCCGTTTACACCTGAGAGAGTACTTGAAGCATTGAAGAAAGTATAGAAGTATCATAACTGTTATAATCCGGATCAAACAAACCGGGATGCATAGAAAAAAGCCGTCGGGATGATTTTCAACCTGACGGTTTTCTTCTTTATCAGTCTGGCGTGGTAAATCAGAATGGCAATCCTTAATAAATAAGTAAAAAAAGAAGCGGTAGAATAATGCCGATAGCTGTGAGAACAGCTCCTCTTTTTGTTATTCCGTTTCTGCCTTTTACAAGGAAAAGGCCGGTAATAGTTACCAGGACAAGCAAAATGCAGAAAAGATCGCTGAAATATTTCCACCATCGCCCTGGATTGTAATGAAGGAAATTAAGCTGGTAGAAGACAGGTCTTTTGCTTATTCTCTCTACCAACCCCTCACCAGTTTCGGTATTGATCTGTACAAGACCACCGTTGATGAAAAGGGTTACTTTGCTGCCCGAAGGGAAATGGTAGGTTTTGTATTCGTTTTCCAATCCGAGCTGTCCCAGGATAAGACGTGCTGCCTGATCATCAAAAGAGTCGCGGCTTAGAGTGTATTCATTCTTATCAAGAGTAAATGGTCTGGTATCAATTATATAATTCGGATTCCAGTCATTCTTATGATTGAGAGCAATACCTGAAACAGCATAGATAATCGTAAGTCCGGCTATAAGATATCCTATGTCACGGTGAGTGATCCTGTTAATTTTCGACAGTTTCATCGTGGCTTTATCCCGATTTCACTTAACAGTGTGACTTCTGTACAGCATTATAATATCGGCAAGGGAAGCCTGGCCTGCCATGGCAGTCTCAGTTTCGCAGCTATCGTCCGACATACCCTGTTTCTGAGCTGCTTCATCGTTTTTACCGGATGTTTTTTCGGATTTCGGAGTAGCCGGCCCTCCGATACGGGTAATAACACCTTCAACAGATATTTCGCTACCAAGAAGTTCCATGGGGAACTTCGGCATATTCTCGCCTGCAGCCACGTATAACCTGACATCAGGATTATCACCAACAATGAACAGCTTTTTGCCACTCTCGGTGCATACATGCACTACCTTTCCTTCAACAACAATATCTTTACCCATATATTTATCTGGATTCGATATCAGAGACGCAAATTCGACCTTTAATGGACCTTCGTTGGTTTCTGATTTTGCAGGTGATACTTTGCTCCCCTGGTTATTGCATGAAGCAATCATTAATGTGAAAAGCACAATGGAAAGAATACGTCTGTTCATAGTGAGTAGTTTTTGAATTGTGTTTATCAGGTTATCTAAAAAAATGTACTGCAATATCTGAAAAAAAACCAATATTTCAATATTCCAGCATATTTTAAAAGATAAGGGTGCTTTAATGCACCCTCAATCCTTTTAATTTAACTTATAGTAGTATCAGAGTTCCCAGCCTTTCCTGTACTCCCTGATGAGGTATTTATTGGCCTCCGGTATGTTGGTTATCTTCATGTTCTGGCTATCATAATCCACTTTCTTTCCTGCCCTTAATGCCACAGCTCCAAGCAGAATAGTCTCGGTTACAGGTCCTGTATAAAGGAAACTGCCTTCAGACTGTGTCTTATTTTTAAAAGCTTCAATCCAGATATTATTTGGATCCTCCTGCGAGCGGGTCCTTTTACGGTCAGATGCAGTGAGTTTGCCATCAGGGGATACGATAACAGGTTGTTCCCCCCTGAATCCTGCTATTATTTTACCCTTATCACCTACGAACATCATACCTTCTCTCGATAATGCTTTACCAGCAACATCGTACTCATCCGGATTGGGTGGTTTCATGCCCCCATCGTACCAGTAAAGGTCAAAGGGAGGAAGTGATTCCTGCGCATCGAATTTAAACCTGATGATACATGAAAGGGGGAAGGCGACATTATTATGTACACCTACTGCTACATTACCGTTAAGTGTACATGTCGTTGTGGCATATGCTTCAGCGCTTTTTGCAGGTGTATTTACCCCTATTGCCCTGAAAAGGGGGAAAAGACTATAATGTCCCATGTCGGCAATACTTCCGGCACCAAAGTCGTACCATCCCCTGAACACTGCATTAGTATATTCAGGACTGTATGGCCTGTCTGGCACTGGTCCCAGCCATAGCTGCCAGTTAAAGCCTTCAGGCACAGGAGGATTGTCGGTGGGATTCTGCTGCCACTGGGGCCACATCGGCCTGTTCGACCAGTTATGTATCTCTTTTAGTGTACCAATACGGCCCTCATCTATCCAGTTTTTGATCGTTATATAATCAGGTCTGTCACTCCATGCCAGCAGATGGGTGCTAAGTCCTGTCTTCTTTGCTGTTTCAATTGTCAGCTTGGCTTCATAAATCCTGTTGGCAATCGGTTTGTGGGTAACAACATGCTTGCCTTTTTTCATAGAATCTATAGCAACAGTTGCATGCAGATGGTCAGGAGTCATGATCTTTATTGCATCGATCCCGGTCTCATTATCAAGTAATTCTCTGAAATCCTCATATTCGATACAACCATTATAATTGCCTGATTCCTTTGTTTTTGCATAGTATTTATCCACCAGTTCCTTACCCAGGTCCCTTCCTCCGGGGATCCCTTTCAAACCTTCTCCCCATTTATCATCACCAAGGGTTGAGCGCATTGTATTGCGAATACTATATGGTGACCAGTCAACATAATTGGTACTGAATTTATTTGGATCACATACGGCAACGATCTGTACAGCCGGATTTTTGACGAGGTTTGCAAGCTCTCTCATGCCTTGTGTTCCACAGCCTATGTAGCCTATAGTCAGTTTATCACTTGGAGCAATAAAACCTGTACCACCCAGGACCTGCCTGGGTAAAATAGTCAGTGCAAGGGATGCAGTGGCAGCTGATCCCAGAAATTCACGACGATTGATTTTTCCTGAATTTGCCATTTTATTAATATGTTTTTTGGTTAGTTATGGAAGAATATTGTTTTAAGCGACATACTTATGAAGGTAAGCAGCGCTTTCCTTGAAAGTTGAAGGATCCATTTCTACAAAAATGTTCTTAGCACCACCTGTTTTAAGTGTAGCAAAGAACTCTTTCCAGTCGACAATGCCCTGTCCGACAGGAACATTTTTCTTTTTGTCAGGCGACAGGTCAGCCAGGTGTGCAGAGATGTACCTGCCCGGGTATTTTTCGAAATAGGTTGAAGCTTTATATCCCAGCCTGATAACAGCAACCTGGAACTGCATTTTAACAAGTTCGGGATCGAACTCTTTCATCAGGGCGTCATATATCAGGGTATCATCCAGTTTTTCAAATTCCATATCATGATTATGATATCCCATCTGAATACCCGATTCTCTCGATTTCCTGCCAATTTCATTCAGCTGGTCAGCCGCTTTCATCCAGTCACTGAGAGTTGCATCTCTGGGTAATCCGAAGCTGGAGAGTATCATCTGTTTCTGACCTGAGTCAAGGGCAAACTGAATTCTTTCATCAAGATGATTTTTAAGTTCATCAAATCCATAATGTGTACTGGCAAATTCCAGTCCGGCATCATTGATTATCTGTTTCATCTCCCTGCCTGAAAATTTCATAAGTGGTCCGAAACCTGAATCCTCATAACCGGGGGGTGAGCACATCTCCACACTTTGATATCCCATTCCCGCCATCATCTTGAGAGTACCTGGGAAGTCTTTAACGAGTTTCTCCCTGATAGTCCATACCTGGAATCCAATAGGCATCTGAATAAGAGCTGTTGAATTTCCGGTAATGAGATCCATCGGGATCTTTGAGGCGATAAGAGTTGATCCAATTCCAAATGCACTTGTGCTCAGGAATTGTCTTCTTGATAATTTGTTCATAATAAGAGGGTTTTAAAAAAAATATCGAAAAAAAACAAATAAGAAAAGCAGGTCTCTAGTCAAATTTAGTAAATTGTTGGGATAATATTCTTAAGCAGTTGTATTTTTATAGAAAATTAACAACTTAAGATTAAAGATTTTCAATACTATAATATAATAAAAATGGATATAAAATGGAGTCAATGATGAATTTTCCGCAGACAGAAATCACAAACGACATTATTAAGGCGAAACTTCTTCTTCCGGATGCCGGTAAAGGATATTACCGTGGTACCCGTTTTGACTGGTCCGGTAATATGCCTTATCTTGAATTTAAAGGCCATACATATTTCGGGAAATGGTTTTCTGAATACAGTCCTGAAATACATGATGTTATTATGGGACCCGTTCAGGATTTCACCCCTCTTGATTATCATTCCGCAAAGCCCGGAGAAACATTTGTCAAAATTGGTACGGGTGTTCTTGTAAAACCCGATGAACAGGAATATCAGTTTTACCGCAATTATCCTTTTGTAAACATGGGTAAATGGGATACATCAGAAAGAGCTGATTATGTGATTTTCAGGCATCTTCTGGAAGACAAAGAATATTCTTACCAGTATGAAAAGAAGATATATCTTACAAAGGGTAAACCTGAACTTGTTCTGGATCACCGACTTGTAAATACAGGTAAAAAGGCTATTCATACAGATGTATATGACCATAATTTTTTTATGATCGACGCAAAACCTGTTGGTCCCGGTTATTTTGTAAGGGTGCCTTATACGATAAAGAGTGAAGGTGTAGATAATGATTCTGACTTTTCTGGTGTCAGTGGCAAAGAGTTGAGATTCATGAGAAATGTTCGTAAAGGAGAAGATATCAACTATTTTAATCTTGGAGGCTTTGGACCTGATAGCAGCGATTACGATATAAGAATTGAACATCACGGGGCAGGAGCCGGTGTAAGAATTAGAAGTGATCAGCCTTTGCTGAAACTGGCGTTCTGGTGTTGCCCAACGACTTTATGTCCTGAACCATATATTAAAATTGATGTGGATCAGGGTGATGAAATGTCCTGGCAGATAAGATACGAGTTTTATGAAATACCTGAATGATATTTATTTGACACTTGTTCTGGTACCGGTATTTACAACCACATTTTTTTTCCATTCATACCTCTGTCCGTTCTTGATATCCAGCAGGACATCATACATTCCGGGAGGACAGGCATTGGGTTGAGAAATGTTCTTATAGTCTATTATTTCAAGATTGGTTACAGGAGAAGGATTTCCTGTCTGTCTTGCAGCTGTTCCTGCCGGATAAAGGTGCATGGCCTTTACATCTCTGTCGCCTCCTGTGTAGCTAAGCTCTCCCGCGTTCATATTTATTGTTATATCATAGTTTTTGCCTGCTTTCATGTTAAAGTTATTGAGCCATATCTTTTGCAGCTGGTCTGAGATGATGACTGAAATTAGCACATCATATTTACCGGGTTTTATCTTTCCTGAATTGTCACTTATCTTCTGGCCGGGAGTAATAGCTTTGTCATGATTCCCAACGGGATAAAATGAAAACACCCCTTTATACATACTTCCTTCAGAATGGGCTTTAAAAATGTTGATCTGGGATTTATAGGCACAAAGGCTGCTTCCTGAAGCTGCTGATTCGACAACGATGAACTGGTAGTCATACAAAATGATTGAGACACTTGTTTTTGACTTTGCCTTGATTACAATATTTTTCGCAACAAAACTCAGGTTACCTGGTGTCCCCGATAACTTAAATGTCATTTTTAAGTCGTAAGTGCCAGGCGCGGCATTCTGCAATGTTACCTCTTTACCCGATTTTAAAAGTTTAAAGGAGGATCCTGAGATCAGGTATCCCATTGCTCTTATACTTACTGATAAAGGCGTTTTGTCTGATGATGCCATCGGTGAATAACTTTGCTGTACCCATACCTGGTTCCAGCATCTGTCCATCTGAATGTTAATACCGTTTGTTAATTTGTATGTATAATCCGATACAGGCTGGGCCTGCAGTTTGAGAAAAGCTAAAGATGCTACGATGATCAAAAAAAATAATTTTTTCATGATTGTGATATTTTGTTGTTATCAATGAGTATATCAAAATTACGCCATTTAAACAACAGATGAAAAAATATTTTCATTCCGCATGTATACCCTGCCTTACAGGTGATGGCTGATTATCCTCCCATACAGTGCCTCGATACTGTTTATTTAATGGTTTTCCTGGTGGTACTGTGGACTGGGTGTAGATGAGTTCATGATTCAGCTGGAAACTCAGTGCCCGGGTCAGGTTTATTAAACTTTTATATGAATTTATGACGCTAAACCTGTAACATTTCTTTTTTTCTGTCGTCTTTATAACATGATTAACCTAAAACTCATACACTATGGATCATATTGTCTGGCTGGATGCTGACTCAAATGAGCTTAATAACCTCATTCTGGGTAATAAGTCTATGATCATCCGTGGAGCAGACAGAAAATTGGATATTCCCGGTGAGATAACGGAGGGTGATGCGCTCTATCTGGTCAGTAATATGGGAGAGACAAATGTCGAAGCTACTGCCACGATTAAATGCATCTTCTTTTCCGGGGAGTTGACCGTTGAGGAATCATTTGAGACTATTATCAGAAATCAGGATAAGCTTCAGTTACCTGATCCCCAGTTTGAAAAGTATGCAGGCAAAAAATTCCTTGCCCTGATTGAACTCTCAGATGTGAAATCTATAAAAGCTTTACATATTAATGATTATATGAGAAGCCAGGGCGGTAACTGGCTGACTGTCGGCAATGTTGCAGAATATACCATGAGTGGTAAAATATAATTTGTCTTAATTTTTGGGCCTGCCGGTAAAATTCCTGTCAACAGGGGAATAATCAGGTTATTTGAGTTGTCTATTACAAAATCATTCCATTTAAAAATTGTTACTATGAAAAACAAAAACGCAAAGAACTCATGGTTTCTGAAAGCATTATCACTAACCGTGATATTGGCTTTTTCTGTCCCGGCTATGACAAATGCCCAGTCAGGCAAAACGAATTTCTCAGGAAAATGGGCAATGAATTCTGATAAAAGTAAGCTGCCAGAAGGACAAGGTGGTGGCATGCGAATGGGTGGCGGGGATATGGTTGTTACCCAGTCGGGCAACACCCTCACTGTAGAAAGGACCAGAACAGGTCGTGACGGGCAGGCGATGACAACTACCGACAAATATACCCTTGACGGCAAGGAAACTGTTAATACCACACAACGGGGGGAAAGGAAATCTGTTGCCAAATGGTCGGCTGATGGTAAATCTCTGACAATAACCACCAATATGTCCTTCGATATGAATGGTCAGACAAGGGAAATGAAATCAACCGAAGTCTGGACCCTTGTAAATCCTTCAACGCTCTCAATAGCGTCCACGAGGAATGGTAGAAACGGGGACATTACTATGACATTAGTATATGATAAAAAATAATTAAAATTAATTACAAAAGGGGCTGTCTCAAAAGATGAAATCTGTTAACCGCAGAACATTCACGATTATGCAAAGGCCGCAGAGACCTGAGAATAAAAATTATAACTTTTTGTTTAGCGCCTGCCTGGCGGAATTAGCGGTTATTAATAGCTTTTAATACAGCCTCTTTTCACACTTTTTTCCCCGGAGCCTCATTTTCTTCTTTTATTGTCTTAATCCTCTCCTTGATTGTAACAACAAGATCCTCTCCGCTGATCCTGAAACTGTCGGGGTTTGGTGGTGTTACGACATAAACGGTTGTTCCTGGGTCCAATCCCTGCTCCACTATTATGTTTTTATCATTTGCCTCTCCAAGAACTACGATTTGTTTGACTCTGTTCCTTGTATATACAAATGGGATGCTGTCTGAGCCGGTATGAACACTTTCTATAGGTATGTAAACGACATTACTGTAGCTTTTGATCAGTATTTTATTGCTTGATGTCATCGATGGTCTGAGTGATGGATCACTTTTATCCAGTTTGATCTGTACCTCGAACATCTTGGAATCAGAATTAGGCAATTGTTCACCAATGTTGGCAACAGAGATCACCTTACCGGAATATTTATTTTTGGGGAATGCATCAATATTAATGGTTACTTCCAGTCCCGGTTTTACCTTGCTGATATCAACCTCATTGATATATATTTTGGACAGCATAGAAGAAAGGTCAGGCAGGGTGGCAATGGTCCTGTCCCAGGGATTCACATTTGAACCGGATTTCCTTTTTGTCCCGTCCCTGTCTTTTTTATATATGACCATTCCGGGCGAAGGTGCCGTAATTGTGAATTTGGAGAGGAAATCCTGCAGGTCATTCACAAGCCGCGTTTGTTTCTCCAGTGATGTTTTCATGATGTTGATATCAGCCAGGGTCTGTTCGGCATGAAGCTTATAAGCCATCCTTTTCTGTTCCAGAGCTCTTTGCTCTCTGTTCAGGTTCATTTCGGCTTTTCTGATGGTGGCAGGAGGTTCGAATTTATCCTGGTCAAGTACAAGTGCAGCCTCCTCAACAACAAATATCTGGTTTTTAATATCATCTCTCAGATCTGTAAGGGTGACTGCAGTGTCGAGTACCTTCATGTCAAGTTCATCCTGCGCAGTGGTCAGTTTTTCCTGCTCATCCTTCAGCGTATTGGAATATGACGATCTGTCCAGCTGTGCTATATAATCACCTTCCTTAACGATGGTCCCCTCAGGTACTATATCCTGTATTTTCAAGTCCATGGCATGCATGCCATGACCATGTCCTCCACCCATTGATGCCGAAGAAATCTCTGGTCCCTTGATATCAAGTGACCGTTCAGCTATCAGTTCTCCCGCAGCAGATACTGTGATTTCAAAAGTACCCTGCTTTGCTTGTGAGAACTCACTTACCTCTTTACTTTTTGATGACATTCTGTTGAATATGATCAATCCTGCAATCGCTATAGCAACTCCAGCCAGGATAAAATACCTTTTCATTTTGTACTGATCTTTTTTTACTCTGTCCTAGTTATTTAACCTTACTAAATTCCCGGGTTGAATGTATTAAAAAACTTTGTCTTTTTAATTCCAGGAGGAAGTTTTAACAAGAATTAACATCATTTTACTATTTTTGTTTTTACCATATTTTTAACATATTATTCATGTTTTTCCGAGTAAACTTATGAAAGAACTAGTTCGTTGCCGTCCTTGCGGATATGTTATGGAAGCCGATAAACTTGGTGATGTATGCCCTGCATGCGGTATGCCGAGGAAAGCATTTGAGCCTTACAGGGAAAGAGTATCCCTCAACAGGTTGAAACTCTTAAATTTTGACCTGCATCCAATTGCCATTCACCTGTCCCAGACCCTGGTAATTTCTATTCCTGTTATAACGTTAATTCTGAACCTGTTTCCCGGCTACCAGCCAGAGATGTTGAAGAATGTCATAATTTTTGCAGTGTTTCTGTTCCCTTTTACTCTTATTCTTGCAATAATTACCGGCATTATTGATGGCCTGACAAGATTTAAAACCATTGCAACACCTCTTCTTAGAGTGAAAATTATCTTCAGTATACTGATCCTGTTATTATCTGTGGTCCTTTTCTTTGTTGCCAGGGATGAGAACTATAATTACCTGACAATAGTTATAAGCCTTTTATCACTGGCTGTGGGTATCAGGCTTGGCCTCTGGGGGAAAAAGCTAATAAATGTTATACTTCCCGGTAAATACCCGCAAAAAAGAGGAAGCAAAAAAGCCAGGCCAAAGACTGATGAAGTAACGCCGGCCCGGTCCTGATAACCCAGCCGGTTGTGTTTTTGATATCTGCTGTCTGGCTGTTTGTCCCGGCAGAAAAACAGCATTTTCTGCTATGTAATTTTCAGGTCTGATTACAATTATATTACCATGGAAGAGCGACTGTTTGCAATAGGGGATATACATGGTTGTATTGATGAGTTGCGACTGCTGGTTGAATCGGCAGCCAGGATAGGACCTGGTGATAAAGTGGTTTTCCTGGGCGACTATATAGACAGGGGGGAATACAGCAGGGAAGTTATCGATTACATAATTGGTATGCGTAATTCGGGAACTGATGTTGTCACACTAAGAGGGAACCACGAAGAAATGCTTATCGAGGCATATGAGAATGAGAACAGGTGGTATAACTGGTTTTTAAACGGAGGTGCCTTCACCCTTGACAGCTTCGGAATCAGGACTGTAAAAGAGCTGCCCCGGGATTATATTGATTTCTTCTGTAAGCTCAGCTATTATTATATCTATGAGAATTTTGTTTTTGTACATGCGGGTTTTAACGACGATATAGAAGATCCTTTTGATGATAGCACTGATATGATATGGACACGCAGGGAAAGCTACAAAAATCCGGCCCTGAATGACTATACAATCATTCACGGACATACTCCTGTTACTCTGGATGCCTGCACTGCTATGATAAAAGAACATGCAAAGGTTCTCAATATAGATACGGGGTGCGTTTATTCGGGTTTACCGGGATATGGCTATCTCTCCGCCGTTGAGTTACGGTCTATGTCTCTTTTCTCGGTATAATCTTAGATGCAGCAGGATGGATTAATATCTCCGTATGACGAGATCATTTATAAAGAGAACTGCCTTTTATGCTGTTAAAAAGTATTATTGATTCAATTTTTGCATATGAGTATGAATATTTCTTATCTTTCAGAATATGTATTAATTTATAATCATTTTTAATCCTGATTTCCATGAAATACCTTGCTTTTGTCCTGTTGGTCCTTGTGACTTTTTCGTGCAAACCATATGACCAGAAAATTGACTCAACCGTAGATACATTATCTGTTGGCTGGAAGATGCAACCACAGGATAAGCTTGCCGGAATTGCAGAGAGTTCAATATCGGAAAAGGGTTTTGATGCATCATCATGGTACGATGCAGAGGTGCCGGGAACAGTACTTGGAAGTCTCGTCGGGGACAGCCTGGTCAAAGATCCTTATTTTGGTATTAACATGCAGAAAGTTGATCCCGAACAGTTCAGACAGCCATGGTGGTTCAGATCATCATTTAATCTTACTCCTGACGACCTTAAGAAGGATATTGCACTTAGGTTCAGTGGTATAAATTACAGGGCAGATCTGTGGGTTAACGGGAAAAAAGTTGTGGAAAAGGATGAATTTGCCGGTACATACAGGATGTTCACATTTAACATCAACGATTTTGCTGTGGCGGGTAAGAATACCGTGGCGTTAAAATTATGGCAGCATGCCAATGGTGAATATTCAATTGGATTTGTCGACTGGAATCCCTTACCGCGTGACAGGAGTATGGGCATATTCAGGGATGTTTTCCTGGAGATAAATGACGGTTTGAAAATAAGGAGCCCGTTTGTGTATTCCAAGGTGGATACTGTGAAAGGTAATAATGCGGACCTGTTTATTCAGGCTGAGCTTGTTAACAGCACAGATAAACCTGTTAAGGGAGTGTTCCAGGTGGACTATCAGTTGGGAATTGTACGGAAACCTGTAACCATCAACCCCGGAGATACCTTATCATGCCAGTTTTCCCCTTCGGAATTTCCTCAGTTATCTGTGAAGAATGTAAATTTTTGGTGGCCTAATGGTATGGGCAGGCCGGATATGTATAACCTGAAGGCTGAGTTTATTGCGGGAGGAAAGATACTTGACAGGGTAGAGAAGAAATATGGTATCAGGGAGATAACAAGTTACCTGGATGAAAGAAAAAACCGCGCATTCAGGATAAACGGGAAATTTATTCTCCTTAAAGGAGGAGGATGGACAGACGATCTGCTTTTGCAGGATACAAAAGAATCAGTCGAGGATCAGCTCAGATACGTTCGGCACATGAATCTTAACAGCATCAGGTGTGAAGGATTCTGGGGAAAGGATGAGACACTTTATGACCTTTGCGATGAATATGGGATTTTGGTGATGGTAGGATGGAATTGTCACTGGGAATGGGAAGAGTATCTGCTGAAGCCGGTGGATGAGAAGTACGGGGGTCCTGTTTCCGGGGAGGATATAGAACTTATTTCGAAATATTGGTTCGACCAGATGATGTGGCTTAGAAATCATCCTTCAATATATATCTGGATGCTGGGTAGTGATAAGCTGCCGGCGCCTGACCTGGAGAAAAGATATATCGATATGTTTAAGAAATATGACCCTTCAAGGCCCTGGTCAACATCAGCGGGTGGTGTTGGGACAGAAAGTGAAAAAGTGATTGCAGATGTGCCCCTGGTAAGCAGCCTGAGCGGACCAACCGGCATGAAGATGCTGGGACCGTATGCTTTTACACCTCCGGTTTACTGGTTTACAGATACCACACATGGCGGAGCATATGGATTCAATACTGAAACATGTCCGGGTGAGGAGATACCTCCACTTACATCGCTGGAGAGAATGTTACCGGCAAAAAGCCTTTGGCCTATTGATAAGAAATACTGGGAGTATCATACAGGAAGAAATGAATTTACGACTCTTGACAGGTTTACAAATGGTCTGACAGCCCGTTACGGAATGTCACATAACATTGCAGAATTCGCATTTAAATCGCAGGTTAGCAATTACGAGCTGATGCGTCCCATGTTTGAGGCATTCATAGCCAATAAACCTGTTAGCACGGGTCTTGTTCAGTGGAAACTGAACTCTGCCTGGCCTGAACTTATATGGCAATTATATGATACATATCTGCAACCAAATGGAGCTTTTTATGCAGTTAGGGAAGCATGCACGCCTCTTCATGCTATCTACAGGTACGGCTTTGACGATATTTACCTCGCAAATGAGGATCTGAAGGATGCCGGTGACCTTACGGTAAAGATCAGGATCTTCGATATAAACTCTAAAGAGATATTTGCAGATCAGTGGAGCGGGCATATAAAAGGCAATACTTCCAAGTTTATATATAAACTCCCTGAACTTAAAAATCTTACACCGGTATGGTTTCTCGACCTTCAGATATATGACAGGGATGGCAGGGAAGTTGACAATAATGTTTACTGGCTGTCTGACAAAAAGGATGTGCTGGATTACAATGCAGGGAAGAAACTTCCATGGGAGTATTATACTCCCACAAAACAATACGCCGACTTTACTGCATTAAACAGGTTGCCGGAGGCAAAGCTTACTTATGACTATACATTCACTAAGAGTGATAAAGAAGGCCTGGTGTCGCTTACTGTTAAGAACCCCGGTGATGCAATAGCCTTTTTTGTTTACTTCGATCTGCGCGATCCTGATACCGATAAACCAATCCTGCCGGTCTTCTGGGGTAATAATTATATTACTCTGTTTCCGGGTGAGGAACATACCTATAAGGCAAAATATTTCCTGCGTGATTATGATGGTAATAGACCTATGCTTAGGATAAAAGCATGGAATGTAAATCCGGTTGCCATAAACTGAATTTAGCATCATATGACTTATGTGGATGGCCATATCATCCCATAAAAATCGACATCAATACTTATCGGTTTAGATATTTTAATTATTTTCATCCGGAATTTTTTACCCGGATTAACATAATTTGATTTAAGGAGAAAACAATATGCAAAGCAGAACAATCGCAATCGTTATATTTATAAATGCCTTACTCGCAGGCTGCAACTCACAGGAAAAGCAGTTGAATACTGCTCTTGACAGCATTAAGGCTGATGATATGAAGAATTATATATCGGTACTTGCTTCCGATGATTTCCTTGGAAGAGCGCCCGCAACACTAGGTGAGGAACGGACTATAAACTACCTGGCGGATCAGTTCAAAAAAATAGGATTGCAACCTGCCGACAGTGGAAGTTATTTTCAGAAAGTATCACTTGTCAGGATCACCGCTGATCCTGATATGATAATGAAAATTTCAGGAGGCAGTAAAACTATTGATTTGAAATATTCTGATGATTTTATGGCCAGTACTCCACAGGTAAGCCAATCCATCGATGTCAGGAACTCAGATATTGTTTTTGTAGGGTATGGTATTAACAGTCCTGAGAACAACTGGGATGACTACAGGGACATCAATGTAAAGGGCAAAACTGTCATTATGCTGGTAAATGATCCGGGATATGCCACATCCGACTCTTCCCTGTTTAATGGAAAGGCTATGACATATTATGGTAGATGGACCTATAAATATGAAGAAGCAGCCCGTCAGGGTGCAAAAGCTGCTATAATTATTCATGAGACAGGAGCTGCAGCTTATCCGTGGGAAGTGGTACAGAACAGTTTCTCAGGAGCAAATTTCTATCTTACTGACGATCCGCTATCAAGATCTGATCTTCAGGTGCAGAGTTGGATTACAACAGGGGCCGCAAAGGAGATTTTCGCAGCAGCCGGTCTTGATTATGATAAAGTATTAGCATCCGCAGCCAAACCTGGATTCAGTCCGATAGACCTCAAACTTAAAGCATCACTTAATTTCAGGAATGATATTGCATATACTGAATCAAACAATGTGGCCGGTTTATTGCCCGGGAGTGACCACGCCAATGAGTATATTATTTACACTGCGCACTGGGATCATTTTGGGATTAATCCTTCCTTTAAAGGTGATTCTATCCTTAACGGAGCAGTTGATAATGCAACGGGTACAGCTGCTTTAATCGAAATAGCAAAGGCATTTACCATGTTGCCTGAGAAACAGGATCGTTCAATACTTTTCCTGGCAGTTACATGTGAAGAACAGGGTTTGCTTGGAAGCCAGTATTATGCAGCACACCCTCTCTTCCCACTTAACAAAACCGTTGCAGAAATAAACATGGACGGACTTAATATCCTGGGTAAAACCAGAGATATGACAATTACAGGATTTGGGAATTCAGATCTTGATGATTATGCAGTCAGGGTCCTGAAAAAATACGGTCGTTATGCTACACCGGATCCAACTCCTGAGAAAGGAGGGTATTTCCGTTCCGATCATTTTAGTTTTGCAAAGGTTGGGGTACCGTCGCTTGCTCTTTCAAAAGGAGTTGATGATGTAGTACATGGTAAAAAGTGGGGGCTGGAACAGTCTGAAAAATGGACAATGACTCATTATCATAAACCATCAGACAATTATGAACCTGATAAATGGAACTTTGAAGGCATGATCGAAGATATCAGGGTTTATTTTGAGGTTGGTTATGATCTTAGCATTTCCCGCGATTTTCCCGACTGGAGTCCCGGTTCACCATTCAGAGCCTTGAGAGATAAAATGATGGAAAATAACTGACAGGTTTTTAGCCGGTATAGTTTACAATTATTCATTAAGACCAGGTACCCGGCAGAGGGATTATGATTCTCCTGAAGATATCTTTTCTATTCTTTTCCTGATCATCTCCATCTTATTGATCCTGTCAAGGGAATACACCTTTTGTTTGGCATCGATGAATTCAAAGAGGATGAGTGATTTTCTGGAATACTCCAGGCATTCTTTTTGCATGTTCCTGGCAAGGCTCAACTCAGCTTCTGCGTTGAACAGTTCTGCCAGTATCTCCAGGTGGTCATTGGTATAATTATGGCTTTTCAGAAGTGAGCCAGTAAGGTCTTTTTCCTTCAGGTTTCTGAAAAAAGCAGCATCTTCCTTTAACACATTATAATAAAGGTTTGACAGGCGTTCTTCTGCTTCCTCGAATTTACCTTTCCTGATAAGACCCATGATAGCGGCGATGAAATCGCCAATCATCTCTATCATCCTTAGTATGTAATCTCTCTGGTACATGTTATTATTTGGGTAACCAGATTATCCTGTAACTCTCTTTCTACTAAGTTATCAGATAGTCCATAATAATCCAAAATAGGAGCTGAAATTCTTTTCGCTTGTAATACTGTGGCCAAGAGAAAATATAATATGGAATTTTTCAGAAGGATTTATGGATCCCCCCAGATTAAAACCTGTACCTGTAGTTCCTGCGCTGGTATCCGGTGTTTGCAGAAACAGTTCACCACCCAGTGTTAGATGATCAGAAAAATCATATTGCACTTCCCATCCTGCAAAGATCCAGTTTTTGTTTCCTGTCCCGGGATTTATCCAATAGCCGGCACCTCCATAGGTTGTAAGCTTATTCCAGCTTTTTTGCAGCCATATTGGAAGATATACCTTTGTTGTGCCGTCGCTGAACTCATTATTCCTGACCGTAGGAACTTCTATAAGAGGGAATATACCTGCCTGGGGCCTGTTATCAGTTTCCTTTAAAAACCTGAATTTGAAACCGAGTTCGGTATCGGCATAACCGAAACTGGCTTTGCCATGTGTCGCTGATATATAATTCATTGGCAAAAGTAAATGAACTTGCACATTTGGAACCAGACCATAATTAAATTCCAGGTGTGGCAGTGTTCCTGACCATACTCCGTCCTGATGATTATTTATTGAAGAAATATAGTATTCCCAGTGCTTAAACATAACTGGAACAGGATCATCAGTATCAAAAGGAGGGCCTGCATTGACTGGTTTACTGACTGCAATGCCAATTACTGAGATCATAAACAGAATTCTCCACTTTCTGATCATTATTATTTCTTTTTGTACAGAATGATAAACAAATACCATGCAGCAGCCAGTTATCAAAATAAACACCTGAACCATGGTTATGTTCAAAGAACATTAAATATCGGTCATGCCTTAATTGGTATGTATTACAGCGGATTATTGAATATCAGATTTTTTCAATCAAAATGATATGATTAAATGCAGGAGAATAACAGGAAATGGTCTCATTTTAAAGTAAGTGGTATCTTGTGCACTCTGTGTCTGCCTTTCTATTAATTGGCATTACCCGGAAATTTTGGTATATTTGTAATAATTCAGCTGCATGATATTGATCTAAAATGTACTTTTTAGGAAATCAGTTATGATTTTATCTGCACATTATCAGTCTGAATAGTATTTTACCATCGCAATCAGCCGGTGAATTTTAATTATTTAAAATCAGTAAATGGGAAGATCACAGGAATCATTTAGCAAGAAAGAAATTAAAAAGAAAAAGGAAAAAAAGCGCAAGGAAAAGGAGAAGAAGCGCTTATTAAAGAAAGAGGCAGGAAAAAATAGTTTTGACGATATGATCGCTTATGTGGATGAGTTCGGAATAATTACTGATACCCCTCCTGATCCTGATAAAAAGACAGAAGTAGATGCAGAAAGCATCGATCTTGGAGTTGCCAGGTCTGAACAGGCGGAAGATTATAATACCATAAGAAAAGGGAAGGTTGCTTATTTTAATTCGTCCAAGGGATTTGGCTTTATAAGGGACCTTGAAACGGATGAAAAGATTTTTGTTCATTTTAACAGCCTTGTGGATCAGATTGCTGAAGAAGATATTGTTACTTTTGAGATAGGGAAAGGACCCAGGGGCCCCATGGCTATCGACGTAAGACTTTTCCATGAGTAAGTGTTCCCGTTTTTATATCTGTAGGTTTCGGGGCGATTCAACTATCATATATTCAATACCATAACTTAGTATTTTTTCTGTTTAAAGGAAGTTCTATGTCATTTTCTGTAAACAATTTTCTGGAATAGTTGTTAGCAGTAGATGAATGAATTATGGACACGGGACAATGAAAATACAGTTTTACCGAAGACAATAAAGAGACTTGCTGTCCCGGAAAGCTGTAGCCTTAATGTCATTTTTAACTTTAAACTGAAAATTATTACTTAGTTATGTCTTCCGGAATTAAAAGGACAATTTTTCTTTCCCTGATGTTTTTAATTGCTTACAGGGTATTAGCGCCTGTTAACAGGACGTTAGTGATAACAGAAGGTACACCTGTACAACCGTTCAGTAAGTTGATACAGGCTATAGGTATGGTTGAAACCAAACAGGATACATTCGCATATAATCCATACGAGCATGCTGTTGGTTATTTTCAGATAAGACCTATCAGGCTGAATGATTATAACAGCAGAACTGGCCATCATTATTCTATGAAAGACCTTTATAATTATAAGATATCTGAGAAGATATTTTTATATTATGCATCGAAAATCGGACCATACAGGTTTGAAAAAATTGCAAAGAGGTGGAATGGTTCAGGCAAGCAGACGGCCCTGTACTGGAAAAATGTAAAAAGCAACCTCTGACTCTTTACTTAACTGCATAAACAAGACAATAGTTGTATTGATCCGAACTTCGGTATCATCGACTTTCCTATCCCTCATTTTGTGTCCAGGGGACATGATTTTGCATCTTGACCTTTCCCTGATACGGTAAATTTCTATTGCCTCTGAAAACTTCCTGTGTTTTATTTTATACCATTCGTATGCCAGTTTCTGCCATTTGTTAGCTGGCTATTTGACTGTATTGCTATATAGTATAATTTCGTTACAGACATTAAGTTAATTACTTCACCCTGATAAAATGAGACAGTAAAGGGAAGACAGTAAAAAGTATTAGTTAATGAAAAGAAATTATTAAACCAAAAAATTCGAAGCCATGAAAAAATTATTATTTGCAGGATTACTATTAGTAGCTTTTAGTACTGCATCGTTTGCGAGAGAAGTTGTTGCAACAGGAAAATCTCACACAGCTATGGGAGACTACACTATAACTCTGGCCGATAACCCCCTGGTAATAAACGGGGAAGAACTTAAATCTTTTGTTATCAGCTATCAGAATTCGCCTCTGGAGGTAACGGTAGCCATAAAAAAAGGGGAAAAATGTAATGACTATATTGTATTGTCAGATAAGCTCTGTGTACAATATACATGTAACAAAGATTACTTTGGAGTCCAGTTGCTAGACAAATCCAATGAGTGCGAAGGTTTTTCAACATCTGATAAACTGCTGAACAGGAGTGAATATTTCCATCAGAAGAAGCTGAATGATGGTCAGAAAACTGAGCTTGAGAACACACAGATGATTGCAGCTTATTTCCCAATGCTTATCAACGACGAAGTTGTGGCTGAGAAGTAATCATCTTAGAATGGCCGCCCGGCCAATCCTGGTTTTAGGTTTTAAGTTAACACTTAAGGCCGTCTCATGGAGAATGAGGCGGCCTTTTCTTATATCTCATACCCCTGAGCCTGTATAATAATCTGTCCTGGATTATATTCTAACTTAACTTTGATTATCTTCACGGGATACTTTTTAATAATACTTATAGCTTTATTTTACAGAGATCAGAAGGTTTATTATCAATTACTTAGAGTAAGATCAATATCCTTTGTGATCCCAATTTTCATAATTTTCATAAAAAGCCGGGTAAAATGAATATTTCATTCAGGACGATACCTGTCGAAAGTGATGTGGAACGTATCAGGGAGATCGTTGGATCAACTGGATTCTTTTACGAGCATGAGATCGAAATTGCAGTTGAACTTATTACTGAAAGACTGAAATACGGGACATCCAGTGAATATTATTTTGTATTTGCAGAAATTGAAGGAGTTACAGTTGCATATTCATGTTTCGGCCCTATATCTATTTCAAAAACCTCTTTCGACCTTTACTGGATTGTCACTCATAATGATTTCAGGGGCAGGGGTATAGGCAGGAAAGTGCTTGAGGAGACATGCAGGGAAGCTGCAATGATGGGATGCAGCATACTTATTGCTGAGACATCGGGACTTGAACATTATGCTCCGACCAGAGCCTTTTATTTAAGCAACGGCTTTTTACAGGAAGCCAGGCTAAGTGATTTCTATGACTTTGGCGATGATAAGCTGTTTTATACCAGACGCCTTGTCTGAGACAGTCTTTTAATCTTCAGTGTCCTTTCTTTCTTAATCATTTATATTGACAATAGCCGTGGCATTCTTCAGACCTTTGGTTTCCGCTTTCACAGTGAGGGATCCTGAGGCACCCTTTTCCGCTGCCACAATAACCAGGCACATTCCATTGAACGCATTCCTGGTATGCGACTGGAAAGGTACATGACTGGTTGCATCGCCGTTGTCTGTGGCTATGATCTTTCCCGGGCCCTCAACAGTAAAAGTGATGCTGTTGTCTGATTTAGGTACAAGTAACCTGTTGCGGTCTTCTATTTTTACTGTTATAAATACTAGGTCCTTTCCATCCGCATTTATTGATGATCTGTCAGCAGTGGCATAGAGTGCCGATGCTTTGCCTGTTGTCCTCATCACATCTTCAGCCCACTTCTGACCATTTTTATAGGCAACGACCCTGAGTTCCCCTGGTTGATAGACAACATCATCCCATCTGAGACGATATTCGTACTGTCCTTTTTTCTTCATTCCAAGAGACTTACCGTTAAGGAATAGTTCAGCCTCATCGCCCGAGGTATAAACAAAGACAGGAGTTACTTTCCCCTTCCTGTCGGGCCAGTTCCAGTGAGGAAGGATATGAGCCATGGGAAGGTCCGGTCTCCATCGCGACTGGTAGAGGTAGAAGCGGTCCTTTTTAAAACCGGCAAGATCAAGTATTCCAAAATAGCTGCTCCTGGACGGCACCTCTGTAAGGCCGATATCATCAAGCATCTTCTTCGTCTGTTCATACCATCTTGTGCCTGGTTTTAATCCCGACAGGTCGCCCGAATAAGGAGTGGGTTCTCCCAGATAATCAAATCCTGTCCAGACAAACTCACCGAGAACAGCCGGATATTTATCGAGTACTTCCCATTGCTGATCGGGAGTGCTGGCCCATGGTGGGTAAGCCACATCATAGGATGTGACCTGACAAATACCATGTCCCGGCAGATTATTCATCAGATCACCCGTTACAACCGGGAAAAAGTATTCGCCACGTGAACTTACGGTTGAGGCTGATTCACTCGAATGTATTGGCTCATTTGCATTGTCTTTCAGATCAAAAAATCTCTGGTAGTCGTTAAGATGATAATTGATACCGAAAAGATCAAGTGTTTTCTGGAAACCATCTGTGCCCGAATCAGGATCATTACAACCTGACGTTACAGGTCTTGTATTATCTTCAGATTTTACTATGTCATTAAGCTCCTGCGACAGGTAAGGGTTCCTCTGGTCAGGAACCTCGTTTCCAATACTCCAGATGATCACTGAGGGATGATTTCTGTCGCGGCGAACCATTGCCTTGAGGTCTTCCACATGCCAGGCATTGAAAAGAAGGTTGTAATCGTTTTTCTTCTTCCCGATTCTCCATGTGTCGAAAGCTTCCACTTCCATTATAAAGCCCATTTTATCGCAAAGATCAACCAGCTCGGGAGCAGGTGGATTATGGCTTGTCCTTATGGCATTGCATCCCATCTCTTTAAGCAGTTCGAGTTGTCTCTCCGCCGCCCTGGTATTGAATGCTGCTCCCAGGGCTCCCAGGTCGTGGTGGTTGCACACTCCTCTTATTTCAACCCTTGTGCCGTTTATCAGCAAACCGTCACGCGGTGTAAAATCGAGTGTCCTGAATCCGAAATTAGTCTCGTAGTCATCGGAGACCTCATTTCCCTTGAGTACAGTCACATGTACCCTGTAGAGTTCCGGTGTATATACATTCCATAATACAGGATCCTTAACCGGGATATCCAGCCTGAAGTCATGACTGCCCATGCCGGGGATTGCGGCAGTTACATCTACAGATCTTGCAACAGGATCGCCTTCTTTTTCGAATCTCGAATTAAGCTTATATACTGAGGCCCTTATTGTAACAGGCACATCATCGTCATAATGGTTTTCCACTTCTGCTTCCACACTCAGCATGCCACGCTCTTTGTTGATAGACGGCGTTGTACAGAAGATTCCGTTATAGGATATATGGAGTGGTGATGTTTTAACCAGCCATACATTCCTGTATATCCCGGCACCGGGATACCACCTTGAATCCCATTTTTTAGTGTCGAGCCGTACTGCAATAACATTCTCTCCTCCTGGATTGATATAGGGGGTAAGATCGAGCCTGAAAGAAGTGTATCCGTATGGCCACCCACCCACATATTTGCCATTGAGCCAGACTCTTGCATACGCCATTGCCCCGTCGAAATCGATATAGATGCGTTTATCCTTATCATTTTTACCTAAAAGAAAATGTTTCCTGTACCACCCGATACCCTTCCATGGCAACAGGCCTGTGTTATTCTCCAGTGAATCACTGAAAGGACCTTCTATTGCCCAGTCGTGTGGCAGATCCACATTTTGCCATGCACTATCATCGACAGAAGGCAGCTGAAGGTTTTCAGGTTCCCTGCTGCTTGTTGCATCCTCATCAGATGCATTGAAGTACCTGATGAATTTCCATCCCTGGTCGAAAGATGTTCTTGATCTGGGTGATTCCTGAGCCAAAAGACTGTCATTGAGAATGATTGTCAGGCTAATCAAAAGCAGTGATGATATGATAATTCTTTTCATTTTTTTCAGGTTTTGTAAATTTCATCCAAGTTATGAAAATCTGATGAAAATTATGAATATGATTATTGCATGGGAAAGTATATTTATGCAGAAATTAAATATATTTTACATTCCGTCATTTTATTTTTATCTGTTTACATTTGTCTTTTTTCATTTACTAAAATCAATAAAATGTATAAAAGAACAGCTTTTCTGGTTGAACTATTAATACTGGTCACCATACTGCCGGCAGGTGCACAGCATTTTATTTTTCCACACCGGCCTTTTACAAGGCAGGATACACTTCGGGGTTCTGTTACACCTGAAAGGGCTTGGTGGGATCTCACTTATTATCATCTTGATATCGCTGTAAATCTTTCCGACAGCACAATTCATGGTACAAATACTGTTACCTACAGGGTCCTGTATCCTGCCAGGGTTATGCAGATTGACCTCCAGGAACCAATGTCCCTGACATCGGCTACACAGGACGGTAAAGCCCTTTCCTTTACCAGGGAAGGAAATGTATACTGGATAACAATGGCTGAACAACAGGAGCCAGGGAAGATCTATTCTGTAGTCCTCAGCTATGGAGGTAAACCAAGAGTGGCGCGACGTCCGCCATGGGATGGTGGTATTACATGGAAGCACGATGCAAAGGGATCACCTTTCGTGGCATCTGCATGTGAAGGATCCGGCGCGAGTCTTTGGTGGCCATGCAAGGATCATCTGTACGATGAGCCCGACAGCATGCTTATTAGTGTTAATGTTCCTGATAAGCTTATGGACGTTTCCAATGGAAGGTTGAGGAGCGTGATAAAGAACAGGAAAAAAAGGACTAAAACCTATAACTGGTTTGTTGCCAGTCCAATTAGCAATTACTGCGTTAATATCAATATTGCAGATTATACTCATTTCTCTGAAGTGTTCAAAGGTGAGAAGGGTCCCCTTGATTGCTATTATTATGTCCTGAAGGATGATCTTGACAAGGCAAAGGAGCAGTTTAAACAGGCACCGATGATGCTTAAGGCGTTTGAATACTGGTTCGGTCCGTATCCTTTCTATGAAGATGGTTATAAGCTGGTGGAAGCCCCTTACCTGGGAATGGAACATCAGAGCTCGGTGACATATGGTAATGGCTTTGAAAATGGTTACCGTGGAACTGATCTGAGCAATTCGGGCTGGGGACTGAAGTTTGATTTTATAATTATACATGAGTCTGCACATGAATGGTTTGGCAATAATATCACTGATGCTGACCCGGCCGATATGTGGATAAATGAGAGTTTTGCCAATTATGCAGAAAATCTATATGTGGAATATTATTTCGGGAAAGAGGCCGGAAGTGAATATATACTTGGCACCAGGAGCCTGATAAGGAATGACCGGCCGGTCACAGGTATATACAATGTGAATTTTGAAGGTTCGGGCGATATGTACTACAAAGGAGGAAATATGCTTCAGACTCTTCGTCAGATCGTCAATGATGACGATAAATGGAGAGATATCTTACGGGGTCTTAACAGGGACTTTTATCACCAGGTAGTTACCGGGGCCCAGGTTGAAAACTACCTTAGTGAAAAGACCGGTATCAAACTGCAGAAGTTTTTCGATCAGTATCTGCGCGATGTACGGATACCTGTTTTTGAATATTCTGTTAAGGGAGATGAACTTACATTCCGATGGAATAACTGCGTGCAGGGTTTTAATATGCCTTTGAAAATATACGTATCTGGTAAGCCAATGAATATTTCTCCGTCAACGAGACCAACAACAATAAGTCTTGAAACTGACGGAGCAACAATTAAGGTTGATCCCAACTATTATGTTGCCACTCTTAATGACACAGGGAAATAACAGCCTTGTACCTGTTTCATAAAAAGGAAGAGGTATGATCTTACTCATACCTCTTACCATTATAACCTTTATTACTTATCATTTACCGCATATCATAGCGAAGAGGAGATCCCGCTCTGCGGGACGGTTCCCTTATTTCACCGGATATGGCGGGTGAGGCGGGATTTTCTTGGCCTGGGTCTTCAGTTCTTCAAGAAGAACCTCAATACCTTTATTCAGCTGTTGATCAACTCCGGTATATTCGAGGTAGGGATCATTATCAACCACTATATCAGGTTCAACACCTTTGCCTTCAATGATCCATTTCTTCCCATCAAGGCTGTATCTCGAAAATTCAGGTCTGTCCATGAAGCCGCCATCAACGAAAGGAAGAGTACCCCTTATTCCGGTGACACCACCCCAGGTACGTTTACCTATGACCTTGCCGAGATTATAATGCTTGAAGCGATAGGTTACTATATCACCGTCTGAAGCAGAGAACTCATCACACAGGAGAACCATAGGACCGTATAGAGTACCCTCCGGATCAACTTCCGGCTTTGAGTTCCTTGCTATTGTTATCTGCGATGCTACCCTGCGAAGTGCTTCAATTATTATGGGTGACACAAATCCCCCGCCATTCCCCCTTACGTCTATTATGAGGGCTTCTTTTTCAAGCTGTGGATAATAATATTTTATGAAATCATTAAGCCCGTCAATTCCCATGTCAGGGATGTGAACATATCCGACTTTTCCGTTTGTTGCTTTATTCACTTTCTCAATATTCCCGCTTACCCAATCGTGGTAATAAAGCGGTGCTTCATCATCAATAGGCATCACTGTTTCAACATGTTTGCCCTGTTCTGTAGGGGCGGAGTTCAGGGTTAGCCTGACCTGTTTGCCGGCTTTATTAATGAGTAATTCATAAATATTCTCCACGTTGTTTGTGGGTATACCATCGATAGCCAGTATATAATCACCCACTTTGGCATTAACACCGATTGCGGTGAGAGGTGATTTGACATCACCTGTCCAGTTCTGTCCTTCAAGGATCTTGTCTATTTTGAAATAGCCGCTTTCCTTGTCTTTGGAGAGCTGTGCACCAAGCAGGCCCGTTTTGATGCGTTTTGGTTCAGGTCTTTCTCCTCCTCCCACATAGGCATGGCCAATATCGAGTTCACCTATTAGTTCACCTATGATATAGGTCAGGTCATTCCTCTGGTTTACATAGGGGACCAGTTGATCATACTTGTCGCCCTCTGCTTTCCAGTCAACGCCGTTCATAGTCGGTGAATAGAAGAAATCTCTCATCTGTCTCCATGACTCCCAGTAGATCTGGTTCCATTCTTTATGTTTGTTTAGGTCTATATCCATTGCGGAAAGATCAAGATGGTCGGATACTCTTATTTCTGATACCGGAAGATTAATTATTGAAAATTGCCTGTTCTGGGATACGATCATTTTCTTTTTATCCCTGGATATCTCATAACCGTTAAACTGTCCAAGGTCTTTTTCCTTCCTTGCATCAAAATCATATAAGCATAGCTCTGTCCTGCTGTCATGTTCTCCTCTTCTCAGGTAGTAAAGCTTATTGCCGACAGACGTTAGATTACCGTAATTTGAAGCTTTAATTGGTAATTTTCCAATCCTTCCTATTATACCGTCTATATCTATTTCAATATCTGCAGAGGATTCTGATTTTGGCTCTTCTTTTTTAGCCTGTTTTGGTTCTTTTTTCTTATCGGCGGACGCAGCTTTTGTATCTGTGCCGGTAACTGCCACTTCATCACTCTTAAGTTCAAACAGGGACGGGATTTTCTTGCTTAAGGTGACAAAGTATATGCCTCCCATATCGGTATAGCTAATTGTTGGTCCAACATCACTGAAAGTAGGATTGAAATCACGGGATGATACGAAAAACAGGTATTTTCCATCCTCGCTGAAGGTACCACTGAATGCATTATACCAGTTTGAAGTGACAGGGAATAATTTTTTCTGCTCGAGGGAATAAAGATAAATCTGCTGGTACCTGTTATTGCTGTTCTTGGTATAGACTATCCATTTACTGTCAGGAGACCAGTCATATTGCCTGATTTCGAATATTGAGTCTATATCTACATCGGTTATTGCCCTGGTATTGATATCCACATAATGCAGCATCTGGTTCCTGTCTGACCACATCAGCTTTTTACTGTCAGGAGACCACAAAGGCTGATATTTGTAGTTGTGACTGCCTGAAGTTATCTGTATCGGTGGCTCATTCCCATCCTGAGCCTGGATGAAGATTTCATACTCACCTGTTTTATCCGAGTTGTAAGAAATCCATTTACCATCAGGAGACCATTTGGAATCTCTTTCATGGATGGCTGAGGAATGTGTCAGATTCCTGATTGCACCATGTTTTTCAGGAACAGTAAAGACATCACCATGAGCTCCGAATAATGCACGTTTCCCATCAGGAGAAATTTCGAAGTTGGTAATGAATTTAGTCACATTTTCCAGAACTGCCCTGCCTGAAAGAAGATCTTCAGCTATTATGATTTTTACTTTTTCGGGTTTCTCGGTGGCAAGATCCATTTTATAGATATAACCTCCGTTTTCATAAACAATTGCTTTATTGCCAAGTGATGGGAATTTTATATCAAAATCCTTATAATCAGTTAGTTTTTTTGTCTCCTTGGTATCAAGGTCATATACATAGAGATTCATTCTCTTGAGCTCGTCCCTGTCGGAAAGGAAATATATTTTATTACCGTGCCACATAGGAATAATATCCTGGGCCGGATTATTTGTTATATTTTCAATCTTGTGAGTATTAAGATCAAAGATCCATATATCATCTGCCA
Organism: uncultured Rikenellaceae bacterium; assembly: GCA_964472085.1. Classification (GTDB taxonomy): domain Bacteria; phylum Bacteroidota; class Bacteroidia; order Bacteroidales; family VadinHA17; genus LD21. The sequence continues at coordinate 142,436 of CAYYIW010000001.1, forward strand.
TCCCTCCGCGGTATCTTTTCCATGTGCGGAATTCCCTGAAGATCCTGTTATAAGCCAGTTTCTGATCATCAGGTGAATATGAGCAGAAGCCTCCCCTGGGAACAGGGATCTGTTCTGGTAATGCTCCGTCGATATTAACTGTAAAAAGAGCCCCGTTAAATGAGTTAAATGAGTTTTTCCTTGATCGGAATATTATTGTTTTATTATCATGTTTCCAGCCAAAGACAATATTGTTTGGCCCCATCCTGTCGGCCACATCGTCTCTTCCAAGGGTAGCGGTATAAGTAATTCTTTTGGGTACACTTCCCTCGGAATCCATTGTATATACTTCTGTATTACCATCGTATTGTGCTGTGAAAGCGATGGTTTTGCCATCGGGAGAGAATCTTGCGAACATCTCGTACCCGTCGTGGTTGGTAAGCTTTCTGGCTATACCGCCATCTGCTGATACAGTGTAAAGATCACCTGCATAAGTGAATACGATCTGGTTATCATAGATCGCCGGGAACCTTAGCAATCTGGCCTCTTCCTGAGCCATAAGGCTCATTTGCCCGATTATAAGACTGAGAATGAAAAATAATGCTGTCTTCTTCATAGAAATAGGATTAGGATTAGTGTTTTTCTAAAGAACAAATAATATTCTTACTTGGTTCTATAAAGTTACCCTCTATTAACCAATTTTCAAAAAATGTAAAGACGCAATCAACAATAAATCTTCTTATCTTCATCGATTGCGTCTTTCATGAAAAAGTTTCACCTGCTTTACTGATGTATCAGTACAGGTTTCCCGAATCCAATTTGTTCAAGGGGTTTGATCTGTGTGGCTGCATCACCAACAACTACATAGATCATCTTATCGGGTATGATATACTTGTCAATGATTGCTTTAGCCTCATCTCCTGTAATATTCTTAATTGTCGTTTCTTCATTTTTGACATAATCATCCGGTAATCCGTATTTTGCTATTGTGGAAAGCATGCCCAGCAGGGCTCCGTTGGTTTCAAAGCGACGGGCGTTTGATCTTATCATACAGTCCTTAACAAACTGAAGATCAGAATCAGAAAGTCCATTCCTGAATTTCTCCATTTCATTTTTAAAGATGTTGACTGATTCAAGGGTGGCATCTGATCGAACCTGGGATGAAGCAATGAAAGGAGCTTTTGTCTTCATTTCCTGGAAATAGCTGAAGGCCCCGTAAGTATAACCTTTTTCTTCACGGAGGATCTGGTTTAATATACTTGTAAAGGCTCCTCCCAGCCTGTAGTTAATGAAGTCGGCCTTAACATAGTCCGGATTATCCCTCGACAAAGCAAGGTATCCGATATAAATAACTGATTGTCTTGAGCCGGGAATATCCACAAAGTATATCTTTGATTTTTCGGGTTCCGGGGGTATCGGGTAATTATTGAAGGTCACATCTTTGCTTTTCCAGGAGGTCTCAAGTGGTTTCAGGGCTTCCAGAACCTGTTCCTTGCTTACATTACCTGCTACCTGTATTTTTGTAACGGATGGTGAGAAATTATCATTATAGAATTTTTTAAGATCATCCAGCGAAATTTTACCGATCGATTCCTCTGTTCCTCTTGTATTATAGCCGAAAATATTTTCAGTATCGTAAAGCAATCTGTAGAATTCCAGGTTTGCAACGCTTCTTGGCTGGGCTTTGGACTGTAAAATAATATTCCTGTTCCTGGTAAGTGCTATAGCAAACTCTGTTGAATCCCATCGCGGTTCAAGCAGCATTTCACGCAT
>CAYYIW010000001.1:144287-150953 GCA_964472085.1 uncultured Rikenellaceae bacterium
TTCCATACCTTTGGCACACTAAGTTCTGGTTCTTTGCCAAGAGGAGGTTCTATAGTCCTGTCAATTGATGACGGGGTCTTTTCATATTTGTCGTCTCCCCCCTGGGCTATCTCAACCTGTGAAGCATCCTTTATATTTTCCTCTTTAATATTTGCAGGTAATGAACTGTCTGCCGCCATAGCTATCTCGCCCATGGGTACAAAACTTGTTACAACATGAGGTTTGCCTTTTATATATTTTTCGTATACATTTTTTACATCATCAATGGTAACTGCTTTTATATTTTCAATATCCTTTTCAATATATCCAGGATCATCAAGGAAAGTATTATAGAAAGCCAGCTGCAATGATTTGTTAAACACACTGGATAATCCGTTGTAGAAGTTCTTTTCCGATGAAGCCTTAACCCTTTCAATATCATTTTCCGTTATTCCTTCTTTCTCGAAGAGGTCGAATGCTTCATATATTCCTTTTTCAATGTCTTCAAGGTTTTTCCCTTCGTTAGCCCTTATGGAGATAGTGAATTCACCTGCAAGTTCTCCCGAGTTATTATAAGCGGTTGTTCTTGATGTCAGGTTTTTTTCTTTAACCAGGATTTTATATAATGGTGCTTTTTTTCCGTCTGAAAGCAATTTTGCCAGGAAGTCCAGTGCATAGGCATCTTTCTGATAAGCCTGGGGAACCGGCCATACCATTGTAATCTCCGGTACATTGGCAAAATTATCTTCATGGTACAGTTTTTTAGTCCTGTCAAGGGCAGGTACCATGGCACTCCTCGCTGCAACCTCGCCACGCGACTTTATTTCTCCGAAGTACTTGTTTATCAGCATTTTGACTGTATCGGGATTAAAATCTCCTGCAAGCACAAGTGTTGCATTGTTAGGGCCATAAAAGTGATTATAATAGCTTTTTACATCGGCGAGCGTGGCATTTTTGAGGTCTTCCATTTCACCAATTACCTCCCAGTTATATGGATGAGATGCCGGGTAGAGGTTCTTGCTGATGACATAGTCGGTGAAACCGTATGGTGAATTATCTTCCGATTGTCTCTTTTCGTTCTGAACGACATTTTGCTGAATAGCCAGGGCATGCTGTGTAACTGAATTAATGAAAAATCCCATTCTGTCAGATTCGAGCCACAGGACCTGCTCAAGCGCATTTTTAGGGAAGATCTCAAAATAGGAAGTTACATCCCTTGAAGTAAACCCGTTGTTTGATCCGCCGTCACTTTCAATAAGCTTATCGAAGACTCCCGTTGGCACATTTTCCGAACCACTGAAGAGCAGGTGCTCAAAAAGATGTGCAAAACCTGTTTTCCCGGGTGTTTCCCGGCTTGAGCCCACATGGTACATGATATCATATGAAATCACGGGATCGGAATGGTCGGTATGTAATATTACCTGTAGCCCGTTTGGCATTGTGTATTTTTCATAGGCTATATTCAGCTTATCGTCAGCCTGTTTTTTACAAGCCGATAACAAAATTATAATGGCCAGCAGGATAGCTGGCTTTAGCATTGAACGAAATCTGATCATAGTATGGTTTGTTTAAGTTAGAGTGTCTATAATTTATTTTTACAGTCAGCTTACAGGGATTTATATATTGACTTACCCAAAATTAAACAAAATTTCTCTAATCACGTGTCATCCTTAAAGGGCTGAAATTACGTTGCGCCTCACTATCTCCATGTTTCAAACAGGGTGATATTCACTCCGGACTCAGTTCCCCCGGACTTTAGTCCGGGATCACTTCACACTGTACTCCGCCGTTCCGGTAACGGTTATGCCATTGGCGGTTATGCCTTCCGCCCGGATCCGTATTGTGCCCTGATTATCAGAATTGTAAAAGATCAGTGTGGTGTCTTTTCCCGCTCCAAGCCTCAGGTCGGGATCCCAGAAGAGTGTATTCCTGAGATCGGGTTTGTAATCAGATTCTAATTTTGTATGGTGTTTTGGTGAATAGAAAATCCTGGGTTCACTGAACCCGGTAAGTATCATTCTTGCTGAATGATAAACAACATTAGTGTTGTTGTCCAGAAGATCTGATCTTAATATTACTGAAACCACCCCTGCGCTTCCCCTAATGCCCCAGATATGCTGAGCATTTCGTCCCTTAATATAATCTACCCTGGCGACCCAGCTAATTGGTATTGCTTCTATCCCTTCCCATCTTACTTCAAGTCCATCCAACATTATTAATGGCTCCATTACTACCGGATTCGTTTCTTCCTCACTATTTTTAGATTCATAATACTTTGATAATATGGCTTCCTGTTCTTTGGACTGGAATTGTATTTTGGGCAATAGTGGTTTTGGGGCATAGTTTTTTACCGGTTTTATCAAGAATCTTTCTCTCAGAAGTCTTCCAACTGTTGTGTATGTTTTTGAGATTGGTGTGACTTCATAGTCCTGGTCAGTCCATGTTGTTCGCAGAAAATGGTAACTTTCTGAACGTACTTTTTCCTCCTGTGTTTGACGTTTGGCTGTGATCTTCACTTCACCGGGCCTGATCTTGTATCGCCCCTTCAGGGCTAAGGATTGTGTTGTAAGTCATGGCTCCCGGCTTACACCGGGAGTTATTTACGTGTCGTCCCTTCGGGACTGATCACTTATTCCCGGACTATCTATATGTTAACCTGTCTGGATTCATCCATGAAGCGGCGTCACATGAATAACTCACGACGTCAGGTAGAAATGGTGATCCATATGTTACTCTTAATCCATGAAATGGCGGGTCCGCGAATAACTCACGGCGTCATGGAGAAGTGGTGATCCACATATTACTCCTGAGCCCTGAAGGGGCGCATACAAGAATAACCCCGGGCGTCAGCCCGGGGTGAGACCACTACTCCTCCACTAAGCCCTGAAAGGGCGACACATTATTTAAAATTAGGGAGAAAACCTTTAGATAATTAAACTTAACCACGTACCCGCCCACAGATACCTGGTTCCATATTTCACTCTATTTCATTTTTTACGTAATGCATGGATTACAAATGTAATACCGAAATTTCGGGATCATTGGTGAACATTTCAGTGTTTCAAAAAGTTAATTAGTCATAATAAATTAATCCGCTACAGTCATTTTATTATTCAATTTAATTTAGAAATATGAAAGCAGGAATAATCGGAACAGGAACAGTAGGCCGGACAATTGCTGCAAAACTTGCCCGGCTTGAATATGAAGTCATGATGGGTACACGTAATGTATCGGAGAAACTTGCGGTGAAGGAAAAGGATAACTACGGAAATCCTCCTTTCAGTGAATGGCATGATAAAAACAATGAGGTCAGGCTTGGCACATTTTCCGACGCAGCTTCATTCGGGGATATCGTTTTTAATGCAACCAATGGCAGTTCTTCTGTTACTGCACTTATTATGGCCGGTACCCATAATATTGCCGGTAAGGTTCTGGTTGATATATCTAATCCCCTGGATTTCAGTAACGGAATGCCGCCATCACTTTTGCCGGGACTCAATAACACCAGCTCACTTGCGGAAGAAATCCAGGTCACTTTCCCTGAAACCAAAGTAGTAAAAACCCTGAATACAATGTGGTGCGGATTGATGATTGATCCGGGGATGATAGGAGATGGCCATCATGTTAACTTTATTTCCGGTAATGATCCCGGAGCCAAAGAAAGCGTAAGAAAGATCCTTAACCAGTTCGGTTGGCTGGACGAGAATATCATTGACCTTGGAGATATTACCGCAGCCAGGTCTACTGAAGCTTTTGTCACACTATGGCTCAGAGTCAGAAGTGTGCTCAACACAGGTGCATTTAATTTCAGCCTGGTGAAGTAGCGTCATGCGAGATATGAATTATTTATAAACATCTCCGAATGTTATACTAAGAGTCATATTCGTGATGTAGTCAGGCTATATTTTTCCTGAAAAAGGCTGTGATTGTGAATATAACTACAAGAACAATTGCAGCTGCAGATACAGCAACAATGGACTTGTAGTCTGACTGTCTCTTAATAATTATACCTGTAAATGCCCATATTACAGCCAATCCAATAAAAGGATTTCTCAAACGATAAACTGACAGTACGGTTATCACAGCACCTGCCGATATCATAATTATTGCCCAGACTTCCCCGGGTAACCCAAACCCGTCCCAGTTGTGGTGAACGAGAAGGGCAGTGACATTTGCAATTGTTGCAATGCATATCCAGCCAAGATAAACTCCGAAAGCAGCTTTTATCATTCCGACCGGTAGGCCTTTGATCATCATGTTAATATAAATCAGAGAGATCAGTATACCTGTCATTACGAGGAGAGACAATGAGATCTTCTGGTAATGCCAGCAGACTATCCATAAGGCATTCAATACACAGTTTAATGCAAAAACCCAACTGATATAGGATATTACAAGCTGGTTTGTGCTGGTAAACTGTACAACACAGTAAATTAGCAACAGAAGGTATATGATACCCCATATTGAAAAAGTTATTCCGGCCGGAACAAACAGGTTTGGAAGAGCATCTGACAGTTCCCCGGTTGTCTTATTATTCAGGGGAAGTGCATTGGCAAGATAGTTCATTACTATCATACCGGTAAAAAGTAAAAGATTAAGATATTTCATAATAATATTTATGATTAAAATATTAATAATGTATCTGCATATTGCAATCCTTCTGTATCTCAATCTCTCCGTCCTGGGCCTCTTTGCCTTTTCAACCCATCCCTGCCTCTCCTGGTGTAATTCTGAAGGATTACACCAGAAGGGGGTTTAATAGCCTTATTCCCAATATCATGTGCATAATATATTTGCGTCCCTTTGTCTCTTAGTCCCTCCGTCCCTCACTCCTTTCTTCCTGCGAGCCAGAACAGAGCATTAATTATCATTCTGTCCTGGGTATCATTTTTGAATGTAAATGACAACTCTTTGTCGGAATGGTCTTCATAATCGATATCATTATGGCCCATATTAATGTATACCATACGGTATTTTCTGTTTGTCCATACCACTGGATAATACCCGCTGTGCCATATCTCATATGGTTTGGGGCCTGTTCCCAGCGGAAAGCTTGTACTGTCTATTGAAATAAGAATGTCGATATCCGGATTCTTTCTCAGGTCATTTTCCCAGCTGTACCATTCGTTTGGAGAAGCAGTGAAAGTCACCGGAAGATCTTCAGATACGGGGTGACTCCTGTCTTCCACACGAAGAATGGCGGATGTTGGTCTCCATGTGTTACCCTTGTATTCACCTGATCCGAGAAACTGTTCATGGTACCAGTCCCAGTTTTGAGGAAAAGCTGACGGAGTAAGGGCAAACCCCGCGAAATGAAATCCCATCCAGGCACCTCCGTTTTCCATATATTTTCTGAAAGCTTGACGTTGAGGCAGCGAATCGGGCCTGCTGTCGAGGAAGATAACAACCTGGTATTTTTCAAGAGAAGATCTGTTGAGATCGTTCCAATCGTTTGTGGAATCGTATATAAAACCATACTTTTTGGCCATGGATGCAAACCACCTGTTGGCTTCATGGTCGAAGCTTACATGTCCCTGGTCGTCCTTTCCCTTAAAAAAGGCAATTACCCTGAACTTACGGGAACTGGTGCTTTTGCTTGTGACAGCATTTATTGCGATTGAAATGGCCAGTGTAACAGCCAGCAGCATAAAAGCCTTTTTCATAATATATTTTAATAGGACCAGAAGGAAGGTCCGCTTTCAACATAATAAACAGGAATATCACTGATGAAACCTTTCAGCCAACGTGCGCAGAACTCCATTCCGGATTGTTCCGAAGTTACATGTCCAAGGAAGATTACAGCCTTCTGTCTTCCCTGGTCAACGGCATCACGCATGTATTCATATGTTTCCCATTGAGGTGATTCTCCTGCGAGAAGGACATCAGTGTTCTTGTCTTCCAGTATTCTTATATGAAGCTGGCTTCCCGGAGCACCGGGAGCGAACCTTACATTCCTTACTTTAAGATCGGGTTTGCCTACCACGTAAAAGGCATTTTCAGGAAAGATACCCTTCAGGTATTTGAGAAGTTCATTAAGGGTGGTTTCCGGTATAGTAAAACGGCTCTGATCATTGTTTACCATGTAATTGTTCCATTTCAGTTTATCAATCATCCCTGTCATGATCCCATCCGGCTTCATACTGTGGATATAATCATGGAACCTCCATATCACCAATTTGTGATTCCTGATGTACTTTTGCTTTTCAAGGAAAACAGGATCGTTCTGCAGCTGTTTTGTATCATCAAGATGATTATAATATAAAGGTTCATGAACCACGATCAGGTTGCAGTTTTTTTCGACAGCTTCCTTAAGGACATTCATCGTTGCAAACATGCAGCTCACAATTCCTGTTACCCTGGTATCGGGACTTCCTTCCTTTATGACATCAACTGTATTTGGTATTATTTTACTTCCTGTTTCCCGGATTATCATCGTAATGATAGCCCCGGCGGTATTGTCTTGCTTATTTCCTGTAACTGAATCTCCCTCCGGCAGGGCGGGCAAGACAGTCAGTAACAGTAATGTTATAAATAACGATGTCTTTTTCATGTAATTAACGGATTAAAATGATTACTAGGTTACTGTAAAAATAACAGAAAATAATCAAAGACACCCGGGACGACGAAGCAATCTTTCCCATCTTATCACAATCTTCATTACTATTATTTCCACAGTGCCTGACGCCT
>CAYYIW010000001.1:151053-224866 GCA_964472085.1 uncultured Rikenellaceae bacterium
CCTGAAACAAAAGTGGAAACACTTTGTGCAGTTTCGGGAGCTAAGATGAAGAGTTATGGATAAAGAAGAGATCCGTTTAGTCATCAAAGGACAGAGGAAGTTCCTGGACTCCGGCCAGACAAACCGGCTAAAGTACAGGATCGCAATGCTGAAAAAGTTGCGTTCTCTTATAATCGAACATGAACAGGAGATAATAAAAGCTCTCTGGGACGATTTTCATAAGCCTGAATTTGAGGTGATAGCAACTGAATCGAGGTTTGTTCTCAAAGAACTTAATTATACCATCAGGAAACTACGGCGGTGGTCGGGACCCAGGAGAGTGAGAACACCCATAATTCATTTCCTGTCTCATAGTTATATCAAACCTCAACCGTACGGCCAGGTATTACTGATGTCTCCCTGGAATTTTCCTTTTCAGCTGGCTTTTCTTCCCCTGGTAGGGGCAATAGCAGCAGGTAACTGTATTATAATGAAAATGTCCAGGCAGGTACCCAACACCTCCAGGGTAATGGAGAGGATACTCAGTCATATGCCACCGGAACTGGTTGCTATAATTGATGGTGATCATTCAGTAAGTGACTACCTCCTCGACCAGAAGTTCGATTATATTTTCTTTACAGGCAGCCCGGCTGTTGGAAAACATATTATGAAAAAGGCATCTGAGAATCTGACGCCCGTTTCACTGGAGCTTGGAGGGAAGAACCCGTGCGTGGTAACTGCTGATGCAAGACTCGATTTTGCTGCCAGGAGGATAGCATGGGGCAAATTCATAAATTGCGGACAGACATGTGTGAGCCCGGATTACCTGTTAATAGACAGCAGGATAAAGGAGAAATTTCTTGATCTTCTAAAATCTGAGATAAAAAAGTTTTATGGTGATGATCCTGAAAATTCAGGAGATTTTGCAAGGATGATCAGCGCTCAGAATGTAAAAAGAATGTCTGAGCTGCTCAAAAAGGGCAGAGTTATAACGGGAGGAGTTGACATTCCGGCCAGGAAATACATGGCGCCGACTATCCTGACTGAAGTCAGTCCGGGCGATCCTGTGATGCAGGAAGAGATATTCGGGCCTGTTCTGCCGGTAATAGACTTTAAAGATTTTGAAGAGGTTTATAAAATCATTGAAAGGAATCCGAACCCGCTTGCAACATATATATTTTCAGGAAGTAACAGGCTGATTAAGGAATTCCTTAAAAGAACGCAGTCGGGTAATGCAAGTGTAAATGATACTGTCATGCAAATTGCATCTCCATACCTTCCTTATGGTGGAGTGGGAACCAGCGGTGTGGGCCGTTATCATGGAAGGATGTCATTTGAAACATTTTCTAATATGCGGTCAGTAATGGTTAAGTCAAACCTGTTTGACATATGGCTGAGGTATCCGCCATATACAAAGTTCAAAACAGCCATAGTGCGGTTCCTTATGAGATAAATAATACACTGTAGGAACAATAAATTCAAAAACAGAGGGAAAGATTTCTATGTTTCACACAATAATAACACTGGCCTATACAATCCCTAATATCTATGTATTCATAAGGATATGGAGCTTGTTTATCAACAGGAGGCACAGGCTGCTGTACACAGTAATATATATTCTGCTGGCCCTTATATATCCTTTCAGTAATATCCTTTCGGGTGGAAACCAAGGATTTCCATGGAATTTCCTGACCGTGATGGCCGACTATATACTGCCTTTCTACCTTTATCTTTTCCTTTCTGTATTCCTGTTGGATATTTTGTTGTTGTTGAACAGGCTATTCAGATTTATACCTTTTCCCACGATCAGGTCCGCGGGATTTAGAAAATACGGTTTGACCGTTATACTTATATTATCGGCAGTCGTTGTTGTGGGAGGCGTCATAAACTTCGATACAATCAGGACTTCAGAATATACAATAAATATTCCGGCGCGATCGTCGGAAATGAAAAAGCTCAGAATTGCATTTGCAGCTGATTTTCATCTTAGTCCCGGCGTTGATACTTCATTTGTCAGAAGATTTGTTAATAAGATAAAGATCATCCATCCTGACCTTATGATTTTTGGAGGAGACATCATAGAGAGTCACATGGGAGAAGGAGGTATGGAGCCTTTTGAGAATATCCTTTCTGAAATAAAACCGGAATATGGTGTATATGCAGTGCTTGGAAATCATGAACATTATTCCGGCCAGGAAAGGGGAGAATTTTTCAGGAAAGCCGGCATGGTGTTACTACGTGATTCGGATGTGGTCATCAATAATTCATTTAATCTTATTGGAAGGAATGACAGTCATGTCAGGTCCAGAAGAACCGTAACCGAGTTATTAAAGTCAGTCAATGATTCTCTCCCTGTGATTCTCATTGATCACAGGCCTACAGAGATTGCCCTTGTCAGTCATACTCCTGTGGATATACAGTTATCAGGTCATACGCATAATGGCCAGCTATTTCCTATCAACCTTATAACAAGGAGAGTATATATATTAAGCTGGGGTCACAGAAAGATCGGGAACACTCATTTCTTTGTTACGAGCGGTATTCGTTTATGGGGTCCCCCGGTCAGGACAACAGGTAAATCAGAAATCATGGTAATTAATGTTAATTTTGTAAAAAGATAGAACCAAAACGAAAAAATAAGATTATGACATTTAATTACTGTCCTGCAGAAGAACATCTGGGACATTGACCATACAATATAAAAACATAAATAATGTCACAAACTACTATAATTGCAGGGTTCATCGGGGCTGGTGGTATAGCGCGGTCCCATGCTTTCTGCCTGAATTCGCTTCGTTATTATTATGATGGCGTTCCGGATGTAGAACTCAGGGCAGTATGTTCAGCAAGAGAGGAGAGCAGGATGTCATTCATGAACAAATACGGCTTCAGCAGGGCAACCGGGCTGGATGAATTTGCAAATGACGAGACTATCAATACAGTTTTTATTCTCGGACCAAATAAGGTTCATTATCATCACCTTCGAACTGTGCTTGGCATGAACAATGTAAAACGTGTTTATCTTGAGAAACCTGTTTGCTCCGGTAAAGATGAAGAGGATGCTATCAGGGAACTTGTAAGGAAACACCCGGATACTAAGATACAGGTTGGCTTTCAGTATCTTTTTAGTCCGGCAATAAGAGAAGCAATTGTTTTCTGGCGATCAGGCAGACTGGGCAAACCACTGCATTTTGACCTGAAATATTATCACAGCGATTATTTAAGGAAGGATTACCGCGATCACAGGCAGAACAGGCTGACACCGGCTCCCGACGGAGGAGCAATGGCAGATCTCGGATCACACGGATTAAGTATTCTTACAGCATTTCTTGGAGAGGGACTTATCATCAGGAGCGCCTTGCAGGGAGGCCATTTTGAAGATGTGGATGAGCGTTCTGATCTGTTCAGCCTTATTTCACTTTTTCATCCTGGCACGGGTGCAGTCGGTACACTGTCGGCAAGCAGGATAAGTTCAGGAACAGGAGACATGCTGACATTTGAATTCTTTTGTGAGAAAGGATCGCTGAGGTATTCCTCCTTAACTCCTGATTTTTTCGAGTATTATATAGAGGATACGGGTATCTGGTCAAAACAGTTTACGGGTAGTAACTACAGGCCCGTCACCAGCTTTCCTTCCGGACATGTTCCTCCCGGCTGGCTCAGATCCATGATACATGCCCACTACGTTTTCCTGACCGGTAACGATAAAGAAGGATTTTTTCCCGGCATTGAGCATGGCCTGGCGGTACAACGACTGGTAACTCATACTGCTGACCATTTACAGCAATTCAGGGAATCTCCGGTATAATTATTAAGGGCTTGTTTTTTTATAATTTCCCCGGACTATAACCGCTGCCATGTATAGCTATAAGATCCTCATTATTGTGACAGCAGAAGGTTGACAACGAGGTTCCCGCTGTAGTCCAGCTTCTGTATCAGGGCATGGTAAGTTACTGTATCGGGTCCTGCTGCAGGCGATTGAATGAGGTTTATAGTAAGCATCAGCTCATTACCAGGACAGGTGTTTTTCAGTTCATATGTTATTGTATCGTTCAAATTATCTGTTACCTGTCGCCCGATAACCAGGTCATATGCATCGAAGTTTATGTCAGGGTGACAATCTCCATATACTTCCGCATCATATGTTGATTTGTCCCTTATTATTTTCACATTATTAAGCATATTGATATGCAATGTGTGTTTTGTATCCTTACACCCGTACTCACTTTCAAACTGGCTTACAGGATATGGTGTTTCCCTGCAGTCTTCCTGCTTCATGCATGATATCACGGCAGCGAGTATAAAGAGAAATATTAAACGTTTATTCATATTTGCAGGATTAAGATGGATTATCATCAATTCATTACGGCTTTCCTGTGAGAAAAGCTAATGGAACCTCCCTTTCCGTTTATAATACTTTTCACCACACTTTCCTTATTGCCGTTTAGCCAGAAGATTATTATGTGGTGAATATCCTTTTCAAGAGCGGGAGGCGTCTCTATTGCGTTGTCAACAATCACGGGAGCTTTATAAAATACATTATAAATACCGAGACCCCATGCCTCATGAGCTTTCACACTGTCTGACACCTTATACGATGCATATCCGTATGTTCCGTCATGCATCCATGCATCTACTGACGGCGGATCGTATGGCATTTCGCTCTGGTAGAAGAAAACCCGGCCATTTTCCCCGTTCCACAGCGTCTGGTACTCCTGGAAGTGTTCATTGAAGAGTCCATAAACTGTTACATTGTTCCCGTTCACAACAAGACCGTTGGCACACCTGTTCAGGTCCCAGCCGACTCCATGACCATGATCGGCACGCCACAGCCATGTATGGTCTATACATACGTCATTGCTGTTTATTTCCACGCAGCTGGTGACAGTGCCCCGGAAAGGACCTCCGACCCTGCAGAATATGTCAAACAGGAATGTAGGATCGGATGCATGTGAATGGAATGAACCTCTTTCACCCACCTGGAGGAGGTTTTCAGATTTATCAGAACCGGCATCAAGGATGAGGCCTGCCACAGTAATCCCGTCTGCATCAAATAATCTCATTACAGAATGGCCTGTCAGAGGTGTTAATGAAGGAAATCCCAGGCCCATGACCAATGTTCCCGGATGAGTGACAAGAAGGCACTTGTCAAATCTGTAAATACCCGGAGTTATCAGGATATTCATTCCTTTAATAAGAGCTGAATTAATAGTGGAGGAATTATCGGTTACAGCATTGGTTATATAAAAATTTTTCAGTGGAATGACCCTGTCGTCATTAGATCCTCTGATCCAGTCCGGCCCTTTTGAATCCTTCTTAAGAGAAGGTATCCTGATACAAAACTCTCCGTTTTCCCAGGTAAGATATGGCTTTTCACGCACAATAGGTGTTGTCTCTATCCTGGTGTAAGGTTTTTCAGGCCAGTCACCGGATGGAGCATTATTTACTCCCATGAACATCATATTCCAGTTACCGCCAACCCACTTGTCCCAACCTGTATTTCTTGAGAACCATTGCTGTTGTGGACCCGAAGATACCACCCCGTCAATCTGTGAATCAGCCAGGAACCCACCACTGGCATATCCCCTGTCAAACAGATGAAGGTTCCCTTTTATATGAACCCTTCTCATAGGAGCTGCCTGTGATACACCCCAGATATCTGTCGTATCTTCCACAGGAAAAACTGTAAGGTTTTCAGCCGACCTCCAGAAATTTGTAAGGACACTGTTATGGTGCGTTGTATTGGATCGTACAGCTCCTTTTATGACAACATCATCAGGCGATTTTCCAAGCCCTGCTACCTGCATATAATATCCAACCTGTATATCAAGATCATAATGCCCCGGCTTGAAAAGAAGTGCATAGCGATTGGTATTGAATTCACTTTGCGCACCTTTTTGCCTGTCAAAGAGCGTATCTATTACAACCTGTATATCACTCATCTTCATAGTCGGATCGAAAATAAATACATTTTCACCCAACAACGGATCGTGGTACTTATTGCTAAAAGCAACATTTTGTGATATTCCCGAAGAAAAAATACCTGCAAAGAGCAATACAAGGATAATGGTTTTTGTTTTCATGGTTGGATATTTTCTATTTTATTTTTTCCGGTGTGTTCATCCAGTACTTATCATTACCCGCGACTTTTGAGATGCAGTTGTCTATAAGGGGAAGATACTGCATGTAGCAACTGTCGGTAAAGGTTACAGGTTGGTTATATTCCTGCACAAAAAGTTCCCTGTACTGGTACATCTCCCTTGTACGTTTGTGATTCAAAATATTACCATCCGTATCTTTAATATTCTCTATTCCCACATAGCACTTGTTCAAACGTTTTTTTACCTTTTTGTCACGAAGGTGGATAAGCAATTTGTTACCTGAGACCTGGATGCTTTTTATACTTTTTGACCTGTTGCCAACCCTGATATCATAATTGATCTTTCTTGTAGCTGAAACAGGATCAATTTGATGATTTAATTCAACTATAAGAGTTGACTTGGAATAAGGGGAAGGATTCCAGTATGACTTCAGTATTTTGAAATAATTATTATCTGCTGTATCCACAAGGTTGAAGATATTATTAAATGATATGTATTTCAGGCACATTAATGAATCCACTGCTTTTTCACGTCCATATTCAATATCTATATTGAACATTTTCTTCTTCTCATCTTCATAATTGTAAAAGCATGAATATTCAAGCTTATAAATGGAATAATCATCCGGCTGTATGTAAATAGCACCTGAAACTGTAAGATTTTTACCTGTAACCCGCTGCTTTCCGCGAAAGTTGATCCGGTAAAGCAGAAGATCATTATCATAAACCGCATACGGATCGGAGAATGAATGGTTCTTCACGAAATCGACCGCAAAGAAATCCACGAATGAGAATGACCATACACTGTTATTCCTTATCGCATCATGTACCATGAGTATAAAAAGTTCGTTCCCGTTCTGATCACCCAAAGTGGCATTAGGTATGAATTTACTGCCACTGAAAAAATCATTATTGTGATCGAGATTGTAAAAAGGTGGTATGTTTATTCTTGGAAATTCCATATTCTCCCTGAAATCAAGCAAACGGTATTTATTGGACGTGGATAAAGTACGGAATCCGTTATCAAGAGTCTGTATAATTGCCTCATTCAGGTTAATATAATTTCCTTCTTCCTTCTGGTAATCCCTGTAGTATGCTATATAACTGAATGGTTTTTGCGGATAGTTGCTTCTTAACCTTCTTATTGCTTTTTCAACAAGTATTGCTGGCTTGGGTATTCGTCTCTTTGCCACTATCTTTACTTCTTCAAGTCCGTAAACTGACTGGTCCAGGAGAATGTTGTTAACAGAGTTTCTGTCCAGGTCATTATATGATATTGCCTTTCTCTTGTAACCTATGCAGGTTATGATGATACTGTCATTCCTGAAATCCGGGTTACTGGCTATCCGAAAGTCGCCATCGGCATTGGCATAGACCCCTAACTGATTTTTCTTGATTTTGACAGTGGCAAATTGCACAGGATTTTTGGTAGTCGAATTGATAATTTTACCATTTATATATTCCTTTGCCTGTGAAAAGGCTAAATCAGTATTGAAAAAAATGGAAATGACAAGTAACAGGATATTCATCCCGAGGTAATAAATGTTTTTCTTCCTGATCCTTTTCAATATTGACATTATTTCATGTAATAAAACATTACAAATGGTCCGGAGACTTAAGAATTGTAACGCTTTTAAAACGTAAAGTATTGTATATCAGACTTAAATACCAGTATTGTTGAACTTTCCATTTTCATGGATGTTATACCAAAAATAAGTATTAAAAATTAATTACAGCTTAAAAACATGGGTAAAACTGCGCTGATTACCGGGGCATCTAACGGAATAGGATATGAACTATCCAGGGTACATGCTGAAAAGGGTGGTGATCTAATTCTGGTTGCGAGAAGCAAAGACAAACTGGTTGATCTGAAGACTGAACTTGAGGATAAATATGATGTGAAGATATATGTGCTGGGCAAAGACCTTTCTGTTCCAGGAGCTGCCAAAGAAGTATATGATGAGGTGAAAGAAATGGGGTTAACGGTTGATTATCTTATTAATAATGCAGGATTTGGTGATTATGGCATGTTTATAGAAAGTGACTGGGACAAGCAGGAGAGAATGATCAATCTTAATATCACTTGCCTCACACAACTGACCTGGCTTATTCTTCCTGAGATGGTTAAACGGGGAAGTGGCAGGATCCTTAACCTGGCATCAACGGCTTCATTCCAGCCCGGACCGACAATGTCGGTGTATTTTGCCTCCAAAGCATTTGTCCTTTATTTTTCAGAAGCAATTAATAATGAGGTAAGTGGATACGGAGTAACAGTTACAGCACTTTGTCCGGGAGCCACCCGGAGCGGTTTCCAGGCAGCTGCCTCAATGAAAGACAGTAAAGTGTTTGACAGAAATAACTTCCCTACTTCCAGGGAAGTGGCTGAATATGGATACAGGGCTATGGAAAAGGGAAGGGCTGTTGCCATCCATGGTTTCAAAAATGCTTTGATGGCAAATGCAGTCCGTTTTGCCCCAAGGTCTGTTGTGGTAAAAGCGGCAAGAAAAGTACAGGCAGGTAAATACTAATAATAAAAATCCATCGCTATGCAGACAATATTGGGTTCCGGAGGAACAATTGGTTCTGTACTTGCAGGTGAGTTAATAAACTTTACCGACAAGATCCGGCTGGTAAGCAGGAAACCTGTAAGGGTAAATGAAAATGATGAGTTGTTTCCGGCAGATTTGCTGAATCCTGATCTGGTTGACCAGGCTGTAGAAGGCTCTGAGGTTGTCTACCTTGTTGCGGGATTGGAATATAAGGTAAAAGTATGGGAGGAAAGCTGGCCAAGGATTGTAAAGGCGGTAGCAGAGGCCTGTATTAAGCATACTGCACGACTGGTTTTTTTCGATAATGTCTATATGTATGACATTGATGAAATACCACATATGACAGAGGATTCCGTGATGGATCCTCCAAGCAGGAAAGGAGCAGTACGAAAGCACCTTGTCGAAATAATTATGAACGAGGTGAAGTCAGGAAGGCTTCTTGCCCTGATAGCAAGGTCAGCGGATTTTTATGGACCCGACAACAGGAACAGTATCATGACTGAACTTGTATTTAACAACCTGAAAAAAGGGAAATCTGCCAACTGGTTCCTGGATGCAGACAAAAAACATTCGTTCACCTATACTCCTGATGCTGCAAAGGCTACGGCTTTACTCGGAAACACAGCCGATGCCTATAACCAGACATGGCATTTACCAACTGACAGTAATACACTAACAGGGAGGGAGTTTGTTAAGCTGATTGCGGAAGAAATGAAGGTCAGGAACAGAATAACAGTCCTGCCTGCCTGGCTGTTAAAGATGATGGGATTCTTTGTCCCCGTTCTTAAGGAAATGTCGGAAATGATGTACCAGTATGACCGTGATTATTTCTTTGATTCCTCGAAATTTGAGAATAGGTTTGACTTTAAACCTGTAACTTACAGGGAAGGAATAAAGCAGATAGTTAGTAGTAAGAAGTAAGTAGTAAGAAGTAAGAAGTAAGAAGTAAGAAGTAAGAAGTAAGAAGTAAGAAGTAAATCGTTGCGGGTTGCATTTAGCGGTAAGATTCATTCTTAATACCTTTTTACCAATTTTGATTATTTGTTCGTAATTTGCATAAATAATCTCAATCGTTTTTAACGACCGGGAATCAATGCAAGCATTTACATCATGAAAAAAACAATTTTTTCCGTAATCCCCATGATCTTTCTGCTGTCGTGGCCGGCAGGGAAAGGCAGCTATTTATTCAATAATGATATGGAGAATTTACAGGTCTTAAGAAAAGAAGTAACCGCAAATCTTACAGATAACCTGCTTCCATTCTGGTCGGGAAAAGTGACCGACAGTGTAAACGGAGGATTTTATGGAAGAGTGGATGCGACCAATAAGATATACCCGGATGCAGATAAGGGAGGCATACTGAATGCAAGAATCTTATGGACCTTCTCATCAGCATACAGGATATTGGGTGATACAGCTTATTTAGATATGGCCCGCAGGGAAAAAGACTATGTCATGGATCATTTTATTGACAGGAAGTATGGAGGAGCCTACCGATCAGTTACAGCCGGGGGTGAACCTGCCGATACAAGAAAACAAACTTATACCCAGGCTTTTTTCATCTATGGTCTTGCAGAGTATTATCGGGTAACAGGGGATAAGGAAGCACTTGAGACAGCACAGGATATTTACCGGTTGTTTGAAAAGTATGCCCTTGACAGGGAGTACAATGGCTACTTTGAAGCCTTTACACGAGACTGGAAGAGGACCCGCGACAGGCTGATAGGAGAGACTTCGGAAAAGGATGAGAAATCAATGAACACGCACCTTCATATACTTGAGGCTTATGCAGGTTTATTCAGGGTTTGGCCTGATAAGGGTCTGGCCGTGCGCCTGCGCAATCTGATAAACATCTTTCTTGATGAAATTATTGATAAGAATACATCGCACCTGATCTGTTTCTTCGACAGGCAATGGAACAGCACTTCTGAAACAGACTCTTATGGTCACGACATTGAATCTTCGTGGCTGTTATATGAAGCGGCAAAACTATTGAATGATAATGACCTTGTGAATAAGGTTAAGTCTGTAGGTATTAGGATTGTACAAGCTGCCTCTGAGGGCCTGCAACCGGACGGAAGTATAATCTATGAAAAGGACCGTTCAAACGGGCATGTCAATAATGAAAGAAGCTGGTGGGTACAGGCCGAGGCTGTCACAGGTTATCTCAATGCTTTTGAATTATCAGAAGATACTGAATTCCTTAACAGGTCCCTCATCTGCTGGCAATATATCAAGAATCATCTTGTGGATAATAAGAACGGGGGATGGTTCAGTTCTGTTTCTTATCCGGAAGGTAAAGGTACCGGTGATAAAGCCGGGTTCTGGATATGCCCCTATCATAATAGCCGTATGTGTTTGGAAGTTATAGAACGTACGGATAACAAATAGCATATAATACTTTATTTCGCAAGGCTAAGCGGATTGGGAAAAATTGACCATGTACTGATTTGTTGTCAATGAATTAAAAAATTCTTATAAAACCACGGAAACATTTTATATAATATTTGTTTCCGTGGTTTATTTGTTGCATTTTTGCGGCATGGATGAAGAACTGAATAATATCTTGTCAAAAGTACGGGATCTCTATAAAAATTACGGGATCAAAAGTATTACGATGGATGATGTTGCCAGGGAACTTGGTATTTCAAAAAAGACACTATACCAGTATGTTACAGACAAGGAAGACCTGGTTGATAAATTTGTCGAATCGGAGATTAGGATAAGACAGGAAGAGATATGCAAGTGTTTTAAGACAGGTTATAATGCTATTGAGGAGTTATTCGAGATATCTGTGTTTATGAACAGGATGATGCGCGACAGGAATCCTGCCACCGAGTATGATCTAAAGAAGTATTACCCGGCCCAGTATCAGAAAATAGTGAAAGCCAGAAGGGAAGGAACTTACAGTTATCTTATGCTTAATCTCCGAAAGGGAAAGAAAGAAGGCCTGTATCGGGCCGATATGGATGAGGAGATTATAGCAAAACTATACCTGTCCAGGTCTGAAAATGTACATGACAGTGATATTTTCACAGTTTCTGAATTTACATCATATCAGCTGTTCATAGAACTTCTGAAATATCACATAAGGGGAATAGCGACAGAGAAGGGAATTCAGGAACTGGAGAACAAAATAAAAGGATTGGAAACAAATAAAATTTAACAGTAGTAAATTATGAATTGGGTTCGGAAATATTTTTTTATTGTTTTTTTTATCGGCTTGTTTGCCGGTGCTTTCGGGCAGGAAAGCAAGGAAGTGATAAAGCTATCCCTGTCTGAGGCGCAGGATTATGCACTTAAGAACAATCGTACAGTCCAGTCTGCCAAGATTGATGTGACCAGTGCAAAAAAGAAGGTTTGGGAAAACCTTGCAACAGGATTGCCACAGTTTAATGTTTCTGCGAATTATCTGCATCAGTTTGTTATTCCTCAGGTCAGCTTTGGACCGTATCTCGATGTGGCTTCCTTACCTGACGGTTACCTGACTAAAAATGATTTCCAGAATGCTTATGTTAAAGCACCGCCTATATCACTTGGAGTAAAGGACAATACGACTATAGATATGACTCTGTCGCAAATGATCTTTAATGGTCAGTATTTGGTTGGTTTACAGGCAACAAAAGTAGTGAGTGAGATAACTCAAAAAAACCTTTTCAAGACTGAACAGCAGACCAGGGAAAATGTCGCCGGCACATATTATCTTATATTGGTACTGGGCGAGAATATAAAGTTGCTAAAGGAGAGTTATAAGACTGTTGACCAGACATATAATGATCTTTATAAAATGAATCAGCAGGGATTGAACGAAGAAACTGATGTTGACCAGATGAAGATAAACAGGTCAAACATACAGACTCTTATTTCTTCCATGGAATCACAGAGGCAGATATCTTTGAAATTACTGAAATACCAGCTAGGAGTTGATTTTAACAGGACAGTTGAACTGGCAGACAGCCTGACTGGAATAATACGCCAGGGTAATCTTCAGTATCTATCGCCACAGAATTTTGATGTGAACAAAAGTGTTGATTACCAGATGGCTGTTGCACAGGAACAGGTTTCCAAATTGCTTCTCAAAACACAAAAGGCACAGTATCTGCCAACAATATCAGCATATTACAGGCATGAAGAACAAACCAACCAGCCTTCCTTCAACTTTGCTGTCAAAGATGTTGTGGGAGCTTCGCTCAATATACCGATAGTAACAAGCGGGGTAAGGAATTCAAAGGTAGGACAGGCCAAGCTTGATCTTCAGAAGTCGGTACTGGCCAGGGAAGATGCAAAACAGGGCCTTATTATGGAATACGAGAAGGCAAGCAGTAACTACCAGACCGCATATAACAATTATATCATTAACAAGGAGAGTATGAATCTCAGCGATACAATCTATAACAAAACAGTGATCAAATATAAAGAAGGTGTGTCAACGAGCTTTGAGCTAACCCAGAATCAGAATCAGTTTCTTACAGCAGAGTCAAATTATTATAACTCAATCCTTACTCTGTTAAATGCCAAAGCAGAGCTTGACCGCATACTTAGTACCAGCTCAAAATAAAAATCTAAAATGAAAAAAATTCAAATCAGATACGATATGCAAAAATTTAAATTACTTATAACAGGAATAGCTGTATTGTTATTAGTTTTTTCCTGCTCGGGTGATAAGAAGGCACAGCTTTCAAAACTGAAGGATAAGCAGACAGCTCTGCAAGAAAAGATAAGGAATCTTGAGGATGAGATAAAGTTCGAACAGAAGGATACCCTGGACGTGGGAAAATTCAAATTTGTCGGGATAACTGAAGCAAGTGAGAGTCCGTTTGATCATTTCATAAGGGTCCAGGGTACACTCGACGGAGACAAGAATGCAGGAGTTTTTGCTGAAGCGCCCGGTACTATTATTGCAAAATATGCCGATGTAGGCCAGAAGGTAATAAAAGGACAGGTCCTTGCCCAGATCGATGATAGCCAGTACAGGAGCCAGATGCAGAGTTTAGAGGCCCAGTATAGACTGGCAACGGATCTTTATGAGAAGCAGAAAAGACTCTGGGATCAGAAGATCGGCAGTGAGGTACAGTATCTTCAGGCTAAAACAAACAAGGAATCGCTGGAGCGCCAGATATCGTCACTCAAAGACCAGATAGACAAGTTCAGGATCAAGTCACCTATAGACGGGACAATCGAAGAATGCAATATTAAGATTGGTGGCGTCGTTTCACCCGACCCACGGCTTGCAGCATACAGGGTTGTGGCTTTCAGAAATCTTAAGGTAACGGCCGAGGTTTCGGAAGCTTATTCTTCCAAGGTACAGGTTGGAGATTCACTTGTGGTTATCTTCCCCGACATTAAGAAGTCCGTAAAAACAAAGGTCGATTTTGTTAGCCAGTATATTAACCCGACAAACCGCACTTTCATAATTGAAACAAAAATTGGGAATGGTGTTCCCAACCTGAAAGCAAATATGCTGGCTGTTGTTCAGATAAATGATTATCATTCAAATAGTTCTATCCTCTTGCCAATGAATGTTGTACAATCTGACCTGTCGGGCAGTTATGTTTACGTCGTCCGTTCAAAGGGTGAATATAATGCTGCATTTAAACAGCCGGTGGTTATTGGTAACAGCTATAACGGTGTAGCCGAAATAGAGAAAGGTCTGAATGTCGGTGATAAGGTTATTTCGACAGGTTACCAGGAACTTATAAACGGTGAATATATCAGATTTTGATTATTGTCTTGGTATTCAGGCAATTGGAAGATAAACAATATTTTCATGGAAAAAAAATACAAAGAATTTTTCGGTACCAGCTGGGCAATCGACAATAAGATAAGTGTATATGTCCTGCTGTTTATTATAGCTGTTTTCGGGATTATTAATTATAACACCGTTCCCAAAGAACAGATCCCTGATATTGTGATACCAACAATATACGTAAATACCATTTACCCGGGAACATCTCCTGCCGATATGGAGAATCTGGTAACCAGGCCTCTTGAAAAGAACCTGAAGTCGATGAGTGATGTAAAGAAGATAACATCGCGCTCCATACAGGATTTCTCCGCTATTATTGTGGAGTTTAACACGGGTATAGAGATGAAGGATGCCAAGCAAAGGGTAAAGGATGCTGTTGATAAGACCAAAAGTGATCTGCCGACAGACCCATCTTTTGTTGAACCTACAGTTATGGAGATCGATCTCTCAGAAATACCTATTGAATATATTAACCTTTCAGGGGATATTCCTCTTGACAGGCTGAAAAAATATGCTGATGAGATGCAGGACAGGATAGAGAGCCTTCCTGAGATCACAAGGGTTGAAATAGGGGGAGCACTCGACCGCGAGATACAGATTGATGTCGATATGTACAAGATGCAGACAGCGAAGCTTACTTTCCGGGATGTGGAGCAGGCAGTAAGTCTCAACAATATGACTGTATCAGGGGGCAACATCAATCTTCAGGGCATGAGTCGTTCCATACGGGTAGTTGGCGAAGTAAAGAACATAGATGAGATAAGTAATATCATAGTAACCTCTTCAAGCGGGGCATTGGTGAAGCTAAAAGATATCGCTGCTGTAAGGGATGGATTCCATAAGCCGGAAAACTATGCCCGTTTTGATGGCAAGAATGTTGTTACTTTGAATGTCATAAAGAAGAGCGGGCAAAACCTTCTAGATGCATCTGATAAGATACAGGCTATCATAAGCGATATGCAAAAGACTGTTTTACCTAAAAACCTGGTTGTCCAGGTTACAGGTGACCAGTCAAGATATACCAGGAATACACTTAATGACCTGAACAATACCATTATACTGGGATTTATCTTTGTTGTTATTGTCCTGATGTTTTTTATGGGGCTTGTCAATGCAATCTTTGTGGGCTTTTCTGTACCGTTGTCGATGGCTATTGCCTATATCGTCCTGCCCTGGATAGGTTTCACAATGAACATGCTCGTGATGTTCTCATTCATTTTTGCACTCGGTATCGTGGTTGATGATGCCATTGTGGTTATTGAGAATACTCACAGGATACACAGGCAGACAAGGATGGATATACGGTTATCGGCAAAATACGCGGCAGGAGAAGTGTTTGAGCCCATACTGTCAGGTACACTAACGACACTGGCTCCGTTTTTTCCGCTGGCTTTCTGGCCCGGGGTTGTTGGAAGTTTTATGGTCTTCATTCCGGTTACACTTATTATTACATTGTTTGCATCCCTCATAGTAGCCTATATATTCAACCCGGTATTTGCAGTTGATTTTATGAAACATGATGATGAGGAAAGGCCGGTGCCAATGCCAAAGGTCTATAAGATAGCCCTTGCAGGAGCCGTAGTGGCTGTGATCCTTCATTTTGCAAAATTTCATGCTATAGCCAACCTGCTGCTTTTTATTGATGTATCATTCGTGGCACACCAGATGTTCGGGTATAAGGTACTGCGTAAATTCCAGAACCATTTTATTCCTGCCATGATGCAGAAATATGAAAAGCTTCTCAGATGGATTCTGCAGGGTAAACGTCCAGCCTGGATGCTGTGGAGTATGGTCGCCCTGTTTGTCTTTACCATGATGCTGAATAATATTGTGAAACCGAAAGTTGTATTCTTCCCCGATAATGAACCCAATACAATAAACACTTTTATTAAGATGCCGATCGGGACCGATATTACAGTCACTGATTCAGTGGCGAAGATTGCAGAACACAGGATTATGGGTGTTCTGGGTGAGAACAATCCTATTGTGGAATCCGTAGTTACCAATGTGGCTTTCCTGGCTTCCGATAACAGGTTTGATAACTCAAGTAAGTCTTCCAACCTTGCAAAGATTGCGGTCAACTTTGTAGAGTTCAAATACAGGCATGGGCGGAATACCAATGTGTATATGAACAGGTTCAGGGAAGCCCTTACGGATATACCCGGTACGGAGATAGTTGTTGACAAGATAAAAATGGGACCACCTACCGGTAAACCTGTTAATATAGAGGTATCAGGCGATGATCTTGCTTTGCTGGATAAAACATCGCAGAAATTACAAAGATTCATAGATTCCCTGCAGATTGGCGGGATAGAAGAACTTAAATCCGACTTTGCATCGTCAAAACCTGAGCTGGTGATCAATCTCGACAGGGAAAGAGCCAACTATGAAGGCATATCGGCAGGAGCCGTTGGTGATGCCATTCGTACGGGTCAGCTTGGCAAACAAGTATCAATGTACAGGGAAGGGGAGGACCAGTATCCTATTATTCTTCGTTTCCAGAAAGATCAGCGTGAGGATATTGAACAACTCCTTAATCTTGATATCACTTACAGGGATATGAACTCAGGACTGATAAGGCAAATACCATTATCTGTTGTTGCAGATGTCCAGTACGTTAACAGTTATGGTCAGATAAACAGGCTTAACCTCAAGAGGGTTATTACTCTGTCATCTAATGTAATTGATGGTTTCAATGCCAACCAGATAAATGCCAGCATTCGCAAAGCACTGCCCGCTTTCTCAACACCATCAGGAGTTGAAATACGAATAACCGGTGAACAGGAAGATCAGCAGGAATCGATGGTCTTCCTCTCAAAAGCAATGATCCTGTCACTTTTCCTCATCATGTTCATACTGATAACACAGTTCAATTCAATGTCGAAGGCACTGATAATCATTTCCGAGGTGATCTTCAGCCTGATCGGAGTGTTATTAGGTTATATGATATTCGGAATGACAATTTCGGTGATCATGACGGGAATGGGTATAGTTGCACTCGCAGGTATTGTGGTGAGAAATGGAATACTGCTGGTCGAGTTTACCGATGTAATTAAAAAACGGGGTGCAAAAACACGTGCTGCTATCATTGAAGCAGGCAAGACCCGTATCACTCCTGTTATACTTACTGCTACTGCCACAATCCTGGGACTGATACCTTTGGCTATAGGTATGAATATCAACTTCTCTACCTTGTTGTCAAGGTTTAATCCGCAGCTGCATTTCGGTGGTGATAATGTTATGTTTTTCGGTCCTTTATCATGGACAATTATTTTCGGTCTCAGTTTTGCAACATTTCTGACACTGGTTATGATACCTGTAATGTACCTTGTTATTTATTCAAGGAATATCAGGAAACAGCGTCGCAGGACGAACAGGTTGATAAAAAACGGTAAATTGCAGGCTAAAAAAATATAATCTAATAACAGACAAGCATGAAAAGATTTCTTACAGGAGCACTTTTGCTCATATCAGTCATCTCATTTTCGCAGAATGCAGACACTGCGAAGTATGAAAAGTGGAAAAGCTATTACAGGGCAAGTGCAACCAGGGTAAACGATCTGGTGAATACAAAACTTGAAGTACGTTTCGATTTTTCCAAATCGTGGATGTATGGAAAAGAATGGGTCACCCTGCACCCTCATTTCTATCCGACGGATACACTTACTCTTGATGCAAAGAAGATGAGTATCCTGGAAGTGGCGGTTGTGAAGGGTAAAAAGAACATTCCTCTTAAATATACCTACGACAGTATGAAGCTTCATATTACACTGGATAAAACATACAGGGGGGGAGAAAATTACACTTTGTACATAAATTATATTTCCAAACCCAATGATATGAAAAACGGGGGAAGTGCGGCAATAACCGGTGATAAGGGACTATATTTCATTAATCCCTTAGGTAAGGAAAAAGATAAGCCCACGGAGATATGGACACAGGGTGAAACCGAATCCAACTCGGTATGGGTACCTACGATAGACAAGCCGGACCAGAAAACAACGGATGAAATAATTATGACAGTCCCGGATAAATATGTTACACTCTCAAACGGATTACTTATAAAAAGTAAAAAGCATAAAGACGGAACACGTACGGATACATGGCTTATGGATCTGCCTCATGCACCATACCTTATGATGATGGCAGCAGGAGAATATTCCATCATTAAGGATAAATATGAAGGGAAAGATGTGGCCTATTATGTTGAAAAGGAATATGCTCCCGTTGCGCGTAAGATATTTGGTCTTACCCCGGAGATGATAGCTTATTATGCAAGGATAACGGGAGTGGATTTCCCATGGCAGAAATATGACCAGATCGTTGTAAGAGATTATGTCAGCGGCGCAATGGAGAACACAACAGCAACAGTTCATGCTTCTTTTGCCCAGCAGGATGCACGTCAGCTGGTTGATGGTAACAGCTGGGAAGATGTTATAGCCCATGAGCTTTTTCACCAGTGGTTCGGCGACTATGTGACTACGGAAAGCTGGAGTAACCTTACCCTGAATGAATCGTTTGCGGACCTCAGCGAGACTCTGTGGGAGACATACAAGCATGGGAAGGATGCAGGTGATGAACATAATTATAATGCCATGCGTCAGTACCTGGCCAGCGGCAGTGCCAATAAGGACCTGGTTCGTTTCTATTATAAGAACAGGGAAGATATGTTCGACCTTGTAAGTTACCAGAAAGGAGGCAGGATATTGAACATGCTCAGAAATTATGTTGGCGATAGTGCTTTTTACAAAACGCTTAACCTTTACCTGAATACATATAAATTTGGTACAGCTGAAGCTCATGAACTTCGTCTTGCTTTTGAACAGGTAACAGGTCAGGATATGAACTGGTTCTTTAATGAGTGGTATTTCGGAAGCGGCCATCCTGTGCTGGATATAAAATACGGATATGATGAGGCGGCTCATAAAGCAACAGTGGTTGTTAAACAGAAACAGTCCGAGAAGGTCTTCAGAATGCCGGTAGCTGTTGATGTATACCAGGGGGGAGGTAAGAAACGGTACAAAGTCTGGATAGACCACAGGGTGGATTCATTCAGTTTCCCGGTAACAACAAGGCCTGACCTCATAAATTTCGATGGGGATAAGATCCTTCTTTGCGTTAAAACTGAAAATAAAACTCTTGATAATTATATTTTCCAGTATAAGAATGCCGGGTTGTATCTCGACAGAAGGGAAGCCATTGAGTTTGCCGCAAAAAACCAGACAAAGGACCCGGAAGCTTTTAATTTTTTGAAGTCAGCATTGAATGACAGGTACTGGGGTTTAAGAAGGTTGGCTATTGGAAATCTCAATATGAATAATGATTCCATAACCCGGGTACTGGAGCCATTACTTAAGAATATAGCTGAAAATGATCCGAAAACACTGGTGCAGGCAACTGCAATTGAGGCTCTTGGTGACCTGGGTAAGAAACAATATACTGCACTGTTCCTCAAAGCAGTCGATGATTCATCTTATACGGTGGCAGGTAAGGCACTTATTGCCCTTGGCAAGGTGGATTCTGTGGCCGCACTCAGGAAGGCCCATGAATTTTCCGGAGAAAAGACAAGGGGTGAATTATCAACTGATATAACACTGACACTTTTTAAATATTCAGGGGACAGTGATTTTGATGAGCTGGCTTCACGGTTTGAAAATGCTCCTTTCGGGTCAGGCAAATTTTCTCTCCTTCAACCTTTTGCTGAACTCCTTATAAGAACGACAAATCCGGACCACTTTAAAAAGGGAATTGATATGATTGCAGATTTCCGTGACTCTATACCTGAAAATATTAGAAGCCGTGTTTCGGGATTTATCAACGGGATGATCCTTGGCAGAATAATCAATATGAAACAGGCTGCAGGTCTTACAGATCAGGCAGATTACGTAAAATCTAAAATTCCCTCGGCCAAAAGCAAGTCAGCCAGCTTTAATCCCATGGTTAACCTGGCAAAATATACGGGGGAATATGATATTCAGGGTACTGCAGTAAAAATAGTATTAAGGGATAATAAATTATTCCTGGTGATTGAAGGTCAGCCCGATATGGAACTCGCACCTGAGTCCCGGGATAAATTCAGTATCAGGTATATGGACGGTTATTCCGTACAGTTTACTACCGGTGATAACGGGGAAGTCACTGAATTCCTGTTTGCAACACCAAACGGTAAGGTAACGGCGAAAAAGATAAAATAAAAACTGCTTCTTATATCTTAATAAATATCTTATTCTTATATAGCCAGTAGCAGAGGTACCAGAGCGCAGCCCATGCACCCAGGCTGGCTATAACTTCAGTTGTAAGTTCCCCGGTCCAGGAAAAGAGCAGCCCGCTGAAGGCTGTTGCTATCCTGGTGAAGATATGTGTCCCACCTATCGAAAAGAAGAGATAGATGAAGATGCTGTTCATACCTACTATGATAAATATCCTCGAGCCCTTTGTGAATTGTTTTTTTACATCGATCAGCCAGTAGCTGAAAGCCAGAACAAGGATTGACCAGCCACCACTGGCAAAAACGAAAGATGATGTGGCAATCTTCTTGATAATAGGCGTAATGTTGAGCCAGTCAAGTGAATAACCTATAATAAGGGCCGCAACACCTGCTATTACAAGCGTTTGTATCTTTTTACCGGCAGGTTTGTCGCTCATGAGAACTTTACCGCAGAGGACACCCCATACGGTATGTGCCGTGGTCGAAACAAAATTGAGTGTAGCCCATTCACTGGCTTTATCTACTCCTTCTATCTTATTGTTGAACCATGCCCCAAGATTCTCATAATTTACCCATGGATGATTAAATCCTTCAACAGGAAAGAACCTGTAAGCAAGGTCGATAAGTATAAGGATGACAAAGGTAAAGATAAGCTGGAAACGGAAGCTCTTGTTTCTAATAAGGAAAGCTACTAGATAGGTAACCGATAACTGGGCCAGTACATTCTGAAACCTGAATACAAGGTGGCCGGCATCAACGAAATAAAGTGCCCATCCAAAGAAGAGAAGAAGAAATGAACGTTTAAGTGCATGCTTCAGTATCTGTTTATTGCTATACCCTTTTTTAAGCCTGTTTGCAACTGCAAATGGAATTGCAACACCAACAATGAACATAAAGAAAGGCTGTATCAAGTCCCAGAAATGTAATCCATGCCATTGGTGATGGCTGAGCTGGGTCCCAAGGAAATGCAGGAAACCGTTATGGTATTTTCCAAGCTCATAATACAGCTCAGTCGATTCCCCTGCAAGCAGGAACATTGTAAAGCCCCTGAAGAAATCAACAGACGTTACCCTTCCCGGTAACGGAGAAGCTGCTGTTTGCGTATTTGCATTCATAATATTGTAAGGTTAGTTTCAGTATTATATTGAACATGTAGTTACAGTGATGCAGGTATTATCCAATGGTTAATTTTCTGATCGGGTTAATGGTCAATCAAATTTATTGTTTGTTTTATAAAAATCAATAAATTTATCCTATTATCTTGCTAAATCTGGAAGGATATATTCAAAGTATTTTATAAAAGAGGATTGAACAGGATTTGCCCGTTATGGGACTAGAAAAAATAATATCCGGCGGACAGACTGGTGTTGATCAGGCAGCACTTGATGCTGCAATGCAGTTAAGCATTGATTGCGGGGGATGGTGCCCCCCCGGCCGGCTGAGTGAGAACGGGATCATTCCCGACTATTATCCTCTTTTAGAAACACCACATGATAAGAGTGATTCAGCTCCCGGCATACCACGTTCGCTGAGGACTGAATGGAATGTAAGGGATTCCGATGCAACGTTAATATTAATACCATCAGATCTTATAAGTGACAGTGGATCTGAATGGACATATCAATGTGCTGCAAATTACAATAAACCCTGTATAGTCTTAAATCCTTTTGATAATGAGGTAATACCACTAATTATTAAGTGGTTTGAAGAAAATAATATAGGTGTTTTGAATATAGCCGGTCCTTCTGAAAGTAAATATCCCGGTATTGGCTCCGCTACATATAACATATTGATCAGTGTCTTTAAAGCTATCCTGGACAGCACCTGATATTTAAAATTATGAAGATACCCTGTCGTCAATTTTAATTGATAAATAGCCTTTTTCCGAAAGGATTTTTTTAAGTTTGTAACATCCTGATAGGTCTTAATAGGAGAATGTAAATGAAAGACTCTATAGAAAAATAATTTTGCATTTGCTATAACCGGCAAATAGAATAATTAACCACAGCTGCCATGCATAATAAATTACCATTACTAACACTGTTCGGCATAGGTGCCACGGTGCCTGCGATGATCTCCTGTCAGAAGCAGGAACAGAAGCAGAAACAGCCCAACATCATTTATATAATGAGTGATGATCATGCTTATCAGGCGATAAGTGCCTATGGGGACCCGCTTGCAGATCTTGCCCCAACACCCAATATTGACAGGATTGCTGCCAACGGTATGAGATTCAACAGGTGTTTTGTTACCAACTCATTAAGCGGACCATCGAGGGCCACAATATTGACAGGACTTTACAGTCATATAAATGGTTTCAGAGACAATTTCGGGGGAGTCAGGTTCGACAGCACTCTTACTACTTTCCCAAAGGTACTTCAGCAAGCGGGTTATATTACTGCAATGATTGGCAAGTGGCATCTGGTTTCTCAGCCAACAGGTTTTAACTACTGGGATGTATTGCCCGGCCAGGGAGTTTATTATAATCCCGATTTTATTGATTCCACCGGAAGGCATCGAAATCATGGCTACGTAACAGAGATTATAACTCAGAAAACCCTTAAGTGGCTTGACAAAATAAAGGATTCCGGGAAACCTTTTATGATCATGATGCATCATAAGGCTCCACACCGGAACTGGCAACCGGGACCCAATGAACTGGGGATGTATGATAATACGGTTTTTCCTGAACCTTCAACACTTTTTGATAATTATGAAAACAGGGGACAGGCAGAACACGACCAGAATATGACAATTGCCCATACAATGACCCTGAAGACGGATCTTAAGCTGACATCTGAACCTCAGAGAGGATTTGATTCGGTGCAGCAGGCAAAATGGAATGAGGAATATCTTCCGAAACTTGAGGAATTTAATAAGCTGAATCTCACAGGGACTGCCCTTACTCAGTATAAGTACCAGCGATACCTGGAAGATTACCTTGCCTGCATTGCAGCTGTCGATAAAAGTGTGGGTGAGATACTTGATTATCTTAAGGAGAATGGTCTTGATAAAAACACAATTATTGTTTATACATCGGACCAGGGATTTTATCTCGGTGAACACGGGTGGTTTGATAAACGCTGGATGTTCAGGGAATCTCTGAGAACTCCCTTACTAATCGAATGGCCCGGAGTGACCAAACCCGGAAGTGTTAATAATGACATGGTCTCAAACCTCGATTTTGCAGAGACATTTATTGATGCCGCAGGGCTGACGGTCCCTTCAGAAATGCAGGGGCAGAGTTTCCTCCAACTACTAAAAGGGCAGAAGCAGTCTCATCCACGTACGGAGTTTTATTATCATTATTACGAATCTCCCAGCGAACATTATGTACCAAGGCATTATGGTATTACTACCAACAGGTATAAACTCATACATTTCTACTATAATATGGAAAACGATATAAATGAGTGGGAGTTATTCGACCTTAAAAAGGATCCTAATGAACTGGTCGATGTTTATAATAATCCGCAGTATAGTTCAGCCAGAGACAGTATGCATGAAGAATTGAAAAAAATTATGGCTAAATACAGGGATAGTGATTCTCTGGCAATGAAATATGTGAATGAAACTATTGAACATCCGCCGTTTATGTACTGGCTTAAAAAACAGGTCCCTCTGAGGAAGACCTATCAGCCGAAATCAGCCGCCGATAAAGGAAGGTAAAATTAATGTTGGTTTAGTTTGAAACCTGTAAATCCGATAAATTGAATCTGGCATTATGCTTAAGATACTGCTCCTGCCTTTTTTGATGCTTTTCCAGCATACACCGGTCACTTTTACAGGCATTGAATATATTAATGGTACTGATTCATTAAAAGTGTCTGTTAGGATGAGTCATGAACTTTTCATTCGCGATTACCAGCAAAGTGTTTTTGACGATCTCGATCTTGAGGATCTGCGTACTTATAAACCATTTCCTTCCGACCTTGCAAATAACTATATTAATTCAAAATTGCTGATAGAAGTTAATAAAAAACCGGTAATCGGAAAATTACTGAGTATGGAGGATGATGGTAAAGATACCAGATTCAGTATTTTATACAGGGTGGATAAGAAGATAAGAACCCTTACTGTAAGAAACACTTTTCTTACAGGTCTCTACAGCGATGTGGAAAACCTGACTATTATAAGAACCGGAAATTCTGAATCTGAAGTCAGGTTTACCCCTGAACATAATGAACAGACTTTTAATTTCAGATAAAGATTTCAAAAAATTAATTCAGGTCTTCCATACATTTATATTAATTTAAATACTAATTGACTTTCCTGTATATACAAGCAGTATTGGATAATAACTCTGAATCAGATCCTTAAAATGATAAAAGTTTTAATATTAAATGCTTTCTTACTCCTGCATCCTCTGCATGTCTCCCTGACAACTATTACCCAGGATCAGGGAAGTGACACTCTAAGAGTATTCTTCAGAATGTATTATGATGATTTTCTAAGGGACTATAAGCTTTATGATCCTGATTTTAATCCCGGCACCACTAATGATACAATAATTATCCCAGATAACCGGATCGCACAGTATTACAACGACAGGGTTCAGGTCTTTATAAATCGAAAAAAGCTTGAAGGAAAGCTGGAGAAGATCAGCTATGAGAGCTATGAGATACATCTCAACATGTTTTATCTTTCAGATAAAAAGCCCAGGAATTTCAGGATAAGAAGCCGGATACTAACAGGGGTGTATGGTGACCAGTCAAACATGATATATCTTAATATAAACGGTTATGAAGATGCCATGAAGCTGACTGTTGACCATACGGAGGAAGACCGCAGCCTTAAATGATTTATTTTGATTAAATTAGTGAGGTTTTAAGAACTGTTGAATATTGAGGGTCTGAATTTCGATAGCGTTTAAAATTCTCCTGCTGGTGCAATTCTTCACAATAATGGTAACAGATTCGATTATTATAAATGATTCATACCCCCTATCCCGTTTCCCCCACGCCTTCGCTTATCAGCTTCGGCAGTGCAGGCAAGGGGGAAATAGCCCTCGCGACGAGCTGGCCCCTTCGCTAAAATTGCCCACCGGGCAATTTCTTAACGCTCGGTCCTCCCCGTGGGGGAAGGTTGGGATGGGGGTTGTGAAAACAGACAAGAGAATCATAAATAATATTTATTAAAATTGTTACTTAAATATAGTATTTTTCCATATGAAGACCTGGCATACAAAAAGCGGCTATACCTTGACCCGGATATTATCCGGAAGAAGCAATGCATTTCTTATTACGGGCGGGGATAAGAATATCCTTGTTGATACCGGTCCGGGAATGATGTGGAATACTCTTAACAAAAGGCTTGTAAACCTTAATATCCATACACTTGATTATCTTGTGTTAACACATTCCCATTTTGATCATGCAGCAAATGCAAAAAGAATAAGACTGCTGTTCGGTGCAAAAGTAATTATTCATCAAAGTGAATCAGATTGCCTGGGTAACGGAATAAATTCCGTTACGAAGGGAACCAATTTCCTGTACAGGTTTTTTGTCGGGTTCCTTAATAAATCTATAGCAGGTTTCCTGACATTTGATCCGTGTGATCACGATTACATTGTTAATTCCGAATTCAGCTTCAGGGAGCAGGGACTTAATGTATATATTCTTCATACACCGGGTCATACTGCAGGCTCTGTGAGTGTGATCATAGATGATGAAATTGCCCTGGTGGGAGACTGCATGTTCGGTATCTTCAAAAATTCAATTTTCCCGCCTGTGGCAGCTGAACCTGAAATAATGGTAAACAGCTGGGGAAAGCTGCTGGATACAGGCTGTAATATTTTCCTGCCCTCACATGGATCTGCAGATACAAGGAGCCTTGTTGAAAGGGAGTATAATAAAAGGAAGAAAGCATAAAGCACACATTAGCAAAAAGCGATAATCGAGACTTCATAACCACGACAGACTGTACTTTCAGCCACCATTGGGGAGATCCTTCACTACGTTCAGGATGACAGGTTCTTTGGGATTCAATGGGAAGGAGGCGCGGCGTTTTGAGCTGACATTTATTACAGATTGATATTGTTCTTCAAAACGCCACGCCTCATTCCCCCCATTATCTCTTTTGCACTGGCATCCTGAACGGAACGTAGTGGAGTGAAGGATCTCCCCAATGGTGGCAGGAGGTTATTGACTTGCATAGCAAGCTGATAAGTGTTAAATGTATTGACGATCATTGTAAAAATATTTTACAGATTTATAATTGTGAAAATTTATAATTTCTTAATATTAAGATATTTAAACTAATGGCATATAAATTGATTTTCAGTTTTAAAGATTATCTGACAATAGTTAAACTGGTTTATTATGCTGAAATATTACCTGCTTTTATCATTTCGTAATATCATAAGAAACCTAAGTTTCTCATTGATAAATATTTCCGGCTTATCCATCGGATTTGCTCTGTCATTCCTTCTTCTGATCTGGTTACAGTTTGAATTCAGCTTCGATAAGTTTCATAAGAATGCAGAAAAGATATACAGGGTAGTAACTGAAATAAATAAAGAGGATCTCAATTATAATTTTGCAGCTACACCGGCACCTTTGGGAGATATTCTTTTAAAGGAAATCCCTGAAATAACTGATTATGTAAGGTTTGGCTCACTTGGGAGAGTCTTCGTCAACTATAATAATGAGCAGTACTGGGAAAATGTCACACTGGCTGATCCTTCAATATTCAAATTATTTTCATTTAAGCTTTTTCAGGGTGAACCGGAATCAGCCCTGAGAAATCCTGGATCAATAATAATCAGTCAGTCAAAGGCAAAAAAGTATTTTGGTAAAGTTAATCCTATGGGTAAGACAATTTTTTTGGGGGAGGAAAAACAGCCATTTGTTGTTACAGGAATTATGCAGGACATCCCTGCAAATTCTCAGCTGCAGTTTGATTTTCTTAGTTCCTTCTCAGAGGACAAGAGTAAAAAGACCTGGGGTATGTGGAATTATGCAACGTACATCATGGCAAAGGATAACAAATCGTATAAAGCAATAACTGATAAGTTGCCGTCTGTGATGAAGAACCTTCCCAACGGGGAGTACATCTCTCTTCATATCCAGCCATTGCTGAGCATTCATCTTCATTCGCGGCTCAAATCAGATTTGACGACGAATACAAACATTAGAACGGTTTATATAATAAGCTCTATTCTGATTCTTGTTCTGATCATTGCATGCATCAATTATATGAACCTGTCAACTGCACGTTTCGTTAAGAGAGGAAAGGAATCGGGCATAAGGAAGGTTACGGGTGCAACTGGTTCTAATATTGCAGGCCAGTTTCTGGGAGAATCCTTTGCCATAGTACTGGTGTCATTTATTGCAGCATTATTCCTTAGTTATCTTTTTTTACCGGTATTTAGCTCACTGACAGGCCTTCAGCTTTCATTAAATTCAATGTTGTCTCCTTTCACTTTCATGAAAATAATTTTGCTTATTATAGTGATTGCTGTTGTTGCAGGCAGTTATCCGGCGCTCCTGTTGTCATCTGTTAAGCCTGTTTCAGTTATGCGGAATGAGATTAAGGCAGTGAGTATGATATCTGTTCAATCTTTCAGGAAAGGGTTGGTAGTATTTCAGTTCTTCATTTCAATAATACTGGTTGCTGCAGCAATACTGATAAAGGATCAGCTGAATTTCATCAGGAACAAGGATCTTGGATTGAATCCTGATCAGGTGATTATGGTTCCGATATACCAGGCAACAATAAAACCGGTTTATGAAACCTTTAAAAATGAATTATTAAAGAATCCGTCAATTCAGGAAGCTTCTGCCGTGAGCTATTTTCCAGGCCAGAATGGCTATAATCAGAACGTATGGTGGGAGGGGCTTGACCCGGATAATAATTCACACTATATAGACTGGCTTTCTGCTGATGAGGATTTTATAAAGACTCTTGATATTGAAATGTTAAATGGACATTATTACAGCAAGGATGTTGCACGATCAGATCAGAGGGTATATATTATAAATGGGGAAGCTGCAAAAATGACAGGGTGGAAAGATCCAATAGGAAAGCAGTTCGATATCATAGGAAAAGGAAGAGTAATAGGCGTGGTAAAGGATTTTAATTTCAAATCTCTGCATAACGAGCTTAAACCTGCGGCCATAACGTTTTATCCGGCGATATTTGATCATTTAATGATTAAAGTATCCGCGTCAAACATACAGGGAGTCATTGATTATATAAGGAAAACATGGGAAGGCATGTTTCCGCTATATCCCTTTGAGTATACTTTTCTGAATGATGACTTTCAAAAGATGTATATTAAAGAAATACAAACCTCAAAGATCCTGACCTCAATAGCGATCCTTGCATTATTTGTTTCCTGTATCGGGCTATTCGGCCTGGTTCTTTTCACCATTGACAGCAAGACAAAGGAGATAGGCATACGTAAGGTAGCCGGATCAACAACAGGCGGGATGATGTTGAAGTTAAACATTGAATTTGTCAGGTTGCTTCTGGTTGCTTTTATAATTGCCTGTCCGGTTATTCTGTTAATAATGAGAAAGTGGCTCCAGGGTTTTGCCTACAGGATCAGTATCAGCTGGTGGGTATTCGCAGCAGCTGGACTGATAACAGTAATTTTGTCTCTTTTAACTGTAAGCTGGCATACCTGGAAATCTGCTAATCAGAATCCTGTAAAATGCCTGCAGCATGAATAACCTGTGAAAGTTTCCGGTCAAATTTTCATTATATCGTGCAACAGGGAAAGAACTTATTTCTAATCTGACACGATAATTCCGGGTGTTGCCAAAATAATCAATTGAATAACTGGAAATGATAGTTTAAATTAACCTTCAATTGAATAACCTTTTTATTGATATGAAAGTTATTTCTGGCATTGCAGGTAATAGTTTGAAAATTAATTATTAAACATTATATACTCATGAAGACAAAATTTAAGAATTTACTCCTGTTATCCTTATCGGCATTGATAAGTTCCTGCACTTATTTCTCATATGGACAGGCAAATAATACAACAGATATGCAGAACAAAAGCAATACGGTCAGGTTAACCAGGGCACAGATAGACTCAATTAAAAAGGTAACGGCAGAAAATGTAAATGCCGATTGGGCCTTCTTAAAAAAATATGCAGGCGAAAATGAAAAACTGCCTCCTGTTGCTCCCGGTGAAAAGCGGGTGGTATTTATGGGCAACTCAATTACGGAAGCCTGGAAAATCTTAGATGGAGAGTTTTTTGAAACGCATAAATCATTTATCGACAGGGGTATAAGCGGTCAGACAACACCACAGATGCTGATCCGTTTCAGGGATGATGTTATAAATTTGCATCCGGCAGCTGTGGTAATCCTGGCAGGAACAAATGATATTGCAGGAAATACCGGTTCTACAACATTGGAAAGAATCTTTGGAAATATTATATCAATGATTGAACTGGCCAGGGCTAATAATATTAAAGTAGTATTGTGTTCAGTTCTGCCGGCTTATGATTATCCCTGGAGACCCGGACTGCAACCGGCAGAGAAAATTATAAAGCTCAATTCCATGTTACAGTCTTATGCCAAGAAAAATAATATTGTATATGTTGATTTCTTCACACCGATGGCTGACCAGAGAAACGGCCTGAAAGCGAAATATTCTAAGGATGGGGTGCATCCTACGCCGGAAGGCTATAAGGTGATGGACAACCTGGTGGTAAAAGGAATTGAAAGGGCAGTACCTGGTTCTTCAAAATAATACAATTTCTCTTGACTTATTGTTGGCTTTAGCGTATCTTGTGTGTATCACCGGGTTACAGGCACCAGGGACCTGTGATTCATAACAATTGACCCATGAAAAGAACAGGATATTTTATAATTATTGCCCAGGTTCTGCTGCTGACATTCTCATGCGAGGATGAGAACATTCATAACAAGATAAAGGTTATAGGCACAGGTCCTGAAGTAACCAAAAGTCTTGATCTAGCATCTTTTGATAAAATTGAGAATACTGGTGTTGCTGATTTTGAAATAGTTATCGGCGGGGAACAGTCTGTAGCTATAAAGGCACAGCAAAATATAATTGATGTTATGAATTGGGATGTGAATAACGGATGCCTTATCGTTGGTGTCGATAAATTCGTATCTATTGAAAAAGATGCAGATATTGTATTCGAAATTACTTTACCGAAAATAACAGAGATTACTCTTACAGGAGTGGGTAATTTTAATTTATCTGGTGCCGACCAGGATATTCTGAATATCAGTCTGACAGGTGTAGGTAACATCAATGCATATGGAATGAAGGTAAAGAACTGTAATATCAATTTAACCGGGGTTGGCGATTGCAAAGTACTTGTGACTGATAACCTGGATGTAACAATTACAGGTGTTGGATATGTCTACTATAAAGGCACACCTGATCTGAGTTCAATTATTACGGGTGTAGGGGGACTGATAAACGATAACTGATCTGATCCATCTTGAATGCGGCAACAATCAGATATGCACACTTAATGTTTCCAACCACGCTGATCTGACAGAATTATATTGCGGCCTGAACCAACTTACCAGCCTTGATGTCACTAATCAACCTGACTTAAATGTCCTCAGGTGCAATGATAACCAGCTGACAGAACTGAATCTCTCTCAAAATACCATGATGGGACAGGCAGGTGGTTGCTATCCGTGGTATCTTGACATAAGTAATATGCCTTCCCTGACAAGGGTTTGTGTTTGGGTCATGCCATTTCCACCGGAGGATTTCCGTCTTAACATGGAAAACAGTCCTAACGTTTATTTCACAACTGATTGTAGTGACTAGTCTAAATTTAATTAGACGCAAGACGTAAGACGTAGGACGTAAGACGTAGGACGTAAGA
This sequence comes from uncultured Rikenellaceae bacterium, assembly GCA_964472085.1. Lineage (GTDB taxonomy): Bacteria > Bacteroidota > Bacteroidia > Bacteroidales > VadinHA17 > LD21. Next base: position 182,471 of record CAYYIW010000001.1, read on the forward strand.
CGTAGGACGTAGGACGTAGGACATAGGACATAGGACGTAATAGGCTGGAATCTTAGTGTAACAATTTCCTTGAATTAAAGCTGCTATTTTTATGGATATGCAATAATTCTGATTATTATTGAAGTAAATTCCTTTTATTCACTGATATATGGATAACAATTCATACAAAACAACAAGGTTTCTTTTTATTGTATTAATCCTGGTCATGATGTCTGGCTGCAACAGCAGGAAATCAGGGAAGCTGCCTGAAATGAATAGGAATAGTGGTATAACTATGATACAATATACTGTTACAGGCACATATCCTCACAGCACCGAAGCCTTTACAGAAGGATTAATATATCATGATGATAAGCTTTTTGAAAGTACAGGATCCCCCGATGAATATCCATTTACCAGGTCAGTGATAGGTATAGATAACCTGATCACAGGCAAGATGGATGTCAAGGTGGAGATTGACAGGAAGAAATACTTTGGTGAAGGCATTTTATTCCTTAACAATAAGCTGTATCAGCTCACATACAGGAATCAAATGGGTTTTATATACAACCCTGAAGATTTTAAACAGACTGGTACTTTCAGGTATTCAAATAAGGAAGGCTGGGGAATGACCACTGACGGGAAATCCATTATCATGAGTGACGGAACAAATTTCATCACTTACTGGGATCCTGACAGTCTGAAAGTGATAAAAAAGATCAATGTGACCTATAACGGGTCGCCGGCTCTTTACGTAAATGAACTTGAATATATTGATGGTTTCATCTATGCCAATATATGGACAACAAATTATATCGCTAAGATCAATCCGGTTAACGGAAAGATAGTCAGTTTGCTTGATCTGACCACGCTGCTTATGAAGGCAAAACAGAAATACCGGCGGTCGGAGGCAACAAATGGTATAGCATATGATCCTGTAAAGGACAGGATATTTGTGACAGGTAAACTGTGGCCATATATTTTTGAAATAAAATTTCCTCATTGAGCCTGTGTGCCGGTAGTCCCGGCAAATATTTCAGCTACAGGATCACCTGCTTTTATTGGATCATAACGTTGCATAATTCATTAAACATTATTGCTTCCAGTGTGTTATCTTATTGATAAGTAATTAATGTTAAACTATTGATAAATGCCTGTTTATATGGATAAAAATTTTAATAAAAGCAGTACAGGCTCCGTTTCGGGACCTATGCATGAACACAGTGTCGGCGGCGGTGGAACCAGGAATCCTGATTGGTGGCCAAACAAGCTAAACCTTAATATTCTGCGCCAGCATTCATCCTTGTCTGATCCGATGGGGAAAGATTTCAATTATGCAAAAGAATTTAAAAGTCTCGATCTGGCTGCAGTAAAAAATGATCTTCACATGATTATGAAAGATTCGCAGGACTGGTGGCCGGCTGATTTCGGAAATTACGGACCTTTATTTATTCGTATGGCCTGGCATGCTGCCGGTACATATCGTATTGGCGACGGCAGGGGAGGGGCCGGATCGGCACAGCAAAGGTTTGCACCTCTTAACAGCTGGCCCGATAATGCAAATCTTGACAAGGCCCGCAGGTTACTGTGGCCTGTAAAGCAGAAATATGGAAGAAAGATATCCTGGGGTGACCTTATGATACTGGCAGGAAACGTAGCTCTGGAATCGATGGGATTTAAAACATTTGGCTTTGGTGGCGGACGTAAGGATGTATGGGAGCCGGATGAATCTGTCTACTGGGGTGCAGAATCAAAGTGGCTTGGCGATGAGCGTTATTCCGGTAAGAGAGACCTTGAAAATCCTCTTGCTGCAGTACAAATGGGATTGATATATGTAAACCCCGAAGGTCCTAACGGAAAACCCGATCCTGTAGCTGCAGCAGTCGATATAAGGGAGACATTTGCACGTATGGCAATGAATGATGAAGAAACTGTCGCACTTATTGCCGGGGGTCATAGTTTTGGCAAAACGCACGGAGCCGGAGATCCGGCTCTTGTCGGCCCTGAACCGGAAGCGGCTCCTGTTGAACAGCAGGGTCTTGGCTGGAAAAGCAGTTATGGTACAGGAAAAGCCGGTGATGCAATTACCGGTGGACCTGAAGTGACTTGGACCGAAACGCCGACAAAGTGGGGCAATAACTTTTTTGAAAATCTTTTCGGATATGAATGGGAACTTACAAAGAGCCCGGCAGGAGCGTACCAGTGGGTGGCTAAAAATGGCGGGGGAAAAATTCCTGATGCTTACGATCCTTCAAAAAAACATGCTCCTACAATGCTGACAACCGATCTTTCCCTGAGGTTTGATCCGGCATACGAGAAAATTTCCAGGCGCTTCTATGAGAATCCTGATGAGTTTGCTGACGCATTTGCCCGTGCCTGGTTCAAACTGACTCATCGCGATATGGGACCTCGTGCACGTTACCTGGGTCCGGAAGTCCCCGAAGAAGAATTGATATGGCAGGATCCTGTTCCTGCTGTTGACCACGCACTTGTTGATGATACTGACATAACTGCACTGAAAGCCAAAGTGCTGGCTTCAGGATTATCTGTATCGGAGCTTGTGTCTGCAGCATGGGCTTCAGCTTCCACTTTTCGTGGTTCCGACAAACGCGGCGGCGCAAATGGTGCAAGGATAAGGCTTGAGCCCCAGAAGTCCTGGAAAGTCAATAAACCTGATCAGCTATTAAAGGTGCTGGACAAACTTGGGAATATCCAGAAGGAATTCAATAGTTCATGGCCTGATGGCAAAAAGATCTCGCTGGCAGACCTGATAGTACTTGCAGGAAGCGCTGCAGTGGAGAAGGCCGCGAAAGATGCAGGATTAAAGGTTAAAGTACCATTTCTTCCGGGCCGTATGGATGCAACACAGGAACAAACTGACACGGATTCTTTTGCTGTGCTTGAACCTGTAGCCGATGGCTTTCGTAATTATCTGAAATCAGAATTCTCTGTATTACCTGAAGAATTGCTGGTTGATAAAGCCCAACTGCTTACACTGACAGTACCGGAAATGACCGTTCTTGTTGGAGGTATGCGTGTTCTGAAGACCAATTATGATAATTCCGGTCATGGTGTTTTCACGAAACACCCTGAAACGCTTACCAACGATTTCTTTGTCAACCTTCTGGATATGGGTACCGAATGGGCCCCTACCTCTGATGATAAAGACCTGTTTGAAGGTCGTGACCGTGCAACGGGTCAGCTCAAATGGACAGCAACACGTGTTGATCTTGTCTTTGGTTCTAACTCTGAGCTAAGGGCTGTAGCTGAGGTTTATGGCAGTAATGATGCACATGAAAAGTTTGTAAATGACTTTGTTGCTGCATGGAACAAGGTAATGAACCTCGACAGGTTTGACCTGCAATAATAAAGGAGATTGATAATATGATGCCTTGAAAGTGTAAAAACACTAACCGCAGAGGACGCAAAGACATTGCGCTAAGAACGCAAAAGACTTTCTTTATACTTTGTCTTTGCTCACTTTGCGCTTTCTTTGCGACCTTAGCGGTTAATAGTATTTTTAGGACCACCTCCTGCTTTTAGTATCACCAAGGATTTATTCGTGCCTAATCGAAGTCGCCGGGTTCGACAACGCAGCTTTAACAGCCTGGAAACTTATTGTTAACAGAGCAATTGCCAGTATTAAAAGTCCGCTTATAATAAATATGCCGTAGTGAATTGAAATACGATAAGCAAATCCTTTTAGCCAGGAACTTGAAGCAAAATATGCTATCGGAAAGGCTATCAGAATAGCAATCAGGACCGGTTTTGTATAATCTGCCAGTAGGTTAATAACAACTGTCCTTACAGATGCTCCCATTATCTTTCTTATTGCTATCTCTTTCGTGCGCTGGACTATAATTACAGCAACCAGTCCAAACAGACCCATACAGGCAAGGAAGATGGAAATCACAGCAAAGCTGCTGAATATCTGCATCTCTTTCTGTTCCTTCTTATACAGGGCATTGTATTCGTCATTTAAGAACCTGTAGTCAAAAGGCTTCGCAGGGATATATTCATTCCATATCTTTCTTATGGAAGCAAGTGAAGCAGGTAAATCTTTCCCTTTTGTTTTGATAATCATCGTGTTTATATAATTATCGTACAGAAATATCATCAGTGGCATTATCTGTTCGTGCAATGAAGCTATGTTAAAGTCTTTTACCACCGCTTTTATTCTTCCTGAAAATCCTGCGCTTATATTACGACCAATAGCTTCCTCGGGAGTCCATCCAATCTGTTTTACAGTGGTCTCGTTAACAATCATGTCAAATCTGTAATTTTCCTGTCCGGTCGAATCTTTTAACCGGCTGAAATCTGATCTGGTAAAATCGGATCCTGCAATTATCTTAATACCCAGGGTTTTTATGAAGTCGAGATCAACCGGTATGGCTCTTGTAATAAATTTCTTTTCACCTGTTTCTGTAGCAACAGTCATGAAACTGGTCCATTTTATCTCCGTTGGTGATGTGTAGCCGGCACTTACATCTTCCACATATGGGTCAGGTTTTAATGCCTCTTTTAGTTTGTAGTAGCTTGGCCAGACCTGGGATCCCATCTGGACAGAGATTACATTATCCCTGTCATAACCGATATTCTTATTACGGATATACGTTCTTTGTTTCTGAATGATGAGTGTTATAATTATCAGGGTAATTGAGATTATGAATTGAAATACTATCAGTGTTCTCCTGAAGCTTCCCCCTTTAACTGATTTTACAGGTTCCGGCTTGAGCCTGTTGTGCCTGGTATGTTTTAAAATTACAAAGGTCGGGTATAATCCGGCTATGGTACTGATTACTAAGCTGGAAACAAATATAATACTGATTATTACAGGATTAAACATCATGGAGGCGCTTAGAGCCTTTTCTGTCAGAGCGTTAAAATAAGGCAACAAAAGGATTACAAGATATAATGATAATATGATGGATATAAGGGAATATATGACCGATTCACTGAAAAAATGCATAAAGAGCTGGTGTCTGCCTGATCCAAGTACCCTCCTGATTATTACCTCTGTCTCCTGTCTTGATGCCCGGGCAAGGGTAAGGTTGGTATAATTGATATATCCGGTCGCCAGGATCAGAATTGCAACCAGTATCAGTATCCTGATATAAAGTACCGGCAAGTTCGGAGTAAAACCATCTACATTTGAATATAAATGAACCCGTGTCAGCGGTTCCAGATTAAACCTGAAATAATCAAGACCTGATATTCCAAACTCCTCATCCTTCAAATCATGTATAAAGGTATTTACCTTACTTTCAAGCTGCGGTTCATCGGTTCCTTTGTCAAGCAGCAGGTAAGTCAGGAAGTTGGCAGGAAACCAGCTTTCTGTTTTTGAATCTTCAAGGTTGGCAAAGGATGCAAGAAAATCAAACCGTATCTGTGAATTATCCGGTGGGTCAGCGGCAACACCTGTAACTGTATAATGCTGCTTTCCGTTGATCAGCAGGCTTTTTCCCATGGGATCTGCAGATCCAAAATATTTTGCAGCAACGGACTTCGTCAGAATAATTTTTCCCGGGGCGTTAAGCGCAGTATATTTGTCTCCTTCAACCAGGGGAAAGGAAAAAATATTTAAAAAGCCTGAATCAACAAACAGGAAATTCTCTTCATTAAACAGAGCTTCCTCGCTTTTTACAACTTCTGAATGTTTTGATATCCTGGTGAATGATTTCACCAGTGGAAAGTTCCTTTGAAGTTCAGGTCCCAGTTTTGTTCCGGTAAGCGACCATGTTTCCTCGTTTCCATTAATTGACACATCAAATGATACCCTGACTATTTCATCGGCGTTTTTGTTGAAACGGTCATAACTGTACTCTGAAAAAGCATATAAAGCAATCAGGATAAAACAGATCATGGCCACAACAAGGCTGAGTAATTTGATCATTGATGTGATTTTGTTCCGGAAAAACCTGCGAAATGCTATTATAACATAGTTTTTTATCATAGGTGTCTTTATTATTATACAGGTTATTAATTTCCTATTCTTTTGATTATCATATCTTTATCATTACCTGGATCGAAATATTCTTCCTGCTATTTTCACTCCTGGTAAGTGTTGAAATGTAATTTGCCAATTCTATGCCAAAAATATAAGTATCTGAAATACAGTATATAAAGATACGTATTTTATGGATCATGTATAATAATTTTACAGCTATCCGTAAAATATCTTGACATATTGATTTATATATTAAGTCTGGTAATTTTACTCCATCCATTTGAATTTATTCTTATAGCTGCCTGTTAAATACATATTCCTGCAACTCTTCATTCTTCTTTATATCAATGTTCTGTTATTATAAATAGCGACAGTTACATCCTTCTCCATTAAACATGTAATCCATAAACAAATAAATGAACAAGCGCAGTTTATATTTGTTATTAGTCTAAATAAGCATAAGTAATTTACATATGAGATTTCTTAAGATCTGACAGTAATATTTTTAACACAAACTCACAGGAGTTCTCGAGTACTTTGTTCTTTGAAAATAAGGTGTAACAATCTGATTGTTATTTCTTTATTATATAAATCATTACTTCCTTATCCTAGAATAGCTTTAACCTAAAAACATGACCCCATGAAAATATCTTTACTCGGATCCGATTTTTACTCAGCCAAAATTCCGCATTACGTGAAGAATATGTTACTTCTGGCTGTTTTTTTTGTAATCTCCAGCTTGGGCCTGTTTGCCCAGAAATCGAAAGATGTTCAAATAATCCTGGAGTGTGTGGAATATATAGGCAATGGTAAATATGTCGCAAATTTTGGTTATGATAACCCTAATAAGAATGACGTTATAGTCCCCGATACAAGTAGTTCTCTTATATATGACGGGGGAAATAAGAAGGTCAAGGCACTTAACGATTTTAAACCCGGACGTAAGGTAAATGCCTTCAACGGAGTATTTACAAGTAAGGAAAGAGTGTTATGGCATGTTATATTGCCAAATGGAAATGTAAAGGATGTTACTGCCAGCATCAATTCTAATCATTGTACCGATCAGAACAATATTTATCCTTATTACACACCTCCTCCGGGAGGCAAGATTACCAATTCTGTCATAGGTCCTGAGCTTACATCACTCTATAACAGCTATGTGGCCACCGGTACAGCAAAAAGTGATTATATTTTCCAGATAAAGGATGGAACTGTGCTTATTGAAGTAAAGGCAATAAGCGGATATTACAGTTCTGTTCTGAGTTTACTGGTTCAGAGTTTTGGTTTTACAGTTGAATCAGAAGATGCTGCAAACGATAAGGTAACAGGATGGTTTCCCATAGGGAGCCTTTTGTCGCTAAACAACTATGCTTCGAGCATAGAATATGCGCAGCCGGTATTCCAGACTATTATAAACAATAGCGGTCTCGCAATAGACCTGGGAGATTTTTCGATGCGTTCCGACTATCTGAGGAACGGTTATGATATATCCGGAAAGGATGTTAAGGTAGGAGTTATATCAGACAGTTATAATTCCCAGGGAGGGGCCGACATTGATGTTTCCAACGGGGATCTTCCAGGGGCCGGCAATATAGACGGAGACTTCCAGGAGGTACAGGTTATAAAGGACTATCCGTATTCATATACCCCACTGTCAGATGAGGGACGGGCAATGCTCCAAATTGTTCACGATATAGCCCCCGGTGCGGACCTGGCTTTCCGGACCGGATATATCAATCCGACTGATATGGCTGTCGGAATTGATGAACTGGCTAATGCCGGATGTAATGTTATTGTGGACGATATAACATATATCACAGAACCATTCTTTCGTGACGGACCTATTTCACAGGCCATTGATGCTGTGACTGCCAGGGGAGTATCATATTTCTCTGCTGCCGGAAACTTTGGAAGCAAATCTTATTCCGCTGTTTATTCACCTTATTCGGGAAAAGCCCCGAAGAATGTTCCGGGCACACCTCATGATTTTGGAGGGGGAGATATATATCAGAACATTAGTCTGGTAGAAGGTGATTACATCATCGTACTTCAGTGGGATGATGACCAGCATGCAAAGAATGATTTTGATATCTACCTTTCCGACGAGAGCGGAACCACTCTCTTCGGTTTTAACAGGGATAACATTGGAAAAGAACCGATAGAAATATTACCTTTCTCGGTAAGAGGAGGTAACGCCACAACCAATATTCTTATATCAAGAGCCTCCGGAACAGACAACGTCCGTTTAAAATATGTTGTTTTCAGGGGAGATATATCGATAAACGAATACGGCACAGGCACATCTACAATAGTGGGTCATGCTGATGCAACAGGAGCAAATACGGTGGGAGCAGTTAAATATGATAACACACCATATTATGGTGTCAATCCACCTACGATAGCATCATTTTCCTCTACAGGGGGCACACCGGTTAATGGCACAGTACGGCAGAAACCCGATTTCACTGCACCCAATGGAGTTAATACCACAGTCAAGCTCAGCAATTATGATCTCGATGGCGACGGTAACTTTGATTTCTTTGGTACATCAGCAGCAGCTCCTCATGCTGCTGCAGTGGCCGCCCTATTAATAGAAGCAGGCAGGAAATTTGCAGAATATACCATGTCACCCGAAGAGATAAGGCAATTACTACGAAGCACTGCAATTGATATGGATCAGCCTGGATTTGACTATATCTCCGGTTACGGATTCATAAAGGCTGATGCGGCTGTGTCAACGTTTGCCTCGGCCAAACCGGTGCTGTCTGATCTTGAAGTACCGGAAGGAACAACACCGGGTACGGAAAGCTTTACAGTCGGTGCACATGGGCAGTATTTCTCAGACAACACTGTGATATTAATTGATAGTGTTGCACTTCCGACAGTTTTCGTAAGTGATACACTTGTGGAAGCAACCGTACCTGTATTTAGTGGCAACCCTGAATTACTGGCATATACGCCACCAAAATCAGTAAGTAATCTTGACGGTGGATATTCCAATCCAAAATATTTCTTTGGTGTACCAAAAAAGGTTATTACAATTACTGCAAATGGTGTGAATAAAAAATATGGGGAATCACTTCCTGCATTCACATATTCCATTGATGTTGATGGAGATACATTGAATGCCATTGATTTTACCCCGGAGGAGCTTACCAGGATCACTGATGTTCAGTATGAAAGCTCCGTGACCTCTACCAGCGATGTTGGCACCTATAAGATAAGGCCATACCTGTCTCCGTCTATAGGTTCAATAACAGATACTTCCGATCCCGGATATGCTGTTGACAGCCTTTTATCGGCAGAATATGAGTTACAGTTTGTTGACGGAACATTAACAATAAGAAAAATATCCATAAAAATTTCTCCTGAGAATGTTGATGTGACATACGGATCAAACCTTACAGCTTCACAGATAACATTTAATTATGAAATTGCGGACGACTCGGATATTTCAGAAACAGACAAAGCTGCAATCATTGACCTTGCAAGAACAGAACATCACCAGGCTCTTACCGACGGGTTATTACTCGTTGACGGAACAACAATTTATAATGGTATTCCACTCATAAACGGAATTCCCCTGATCAATGGCATACCTCTTATCAACGGTACAGCTGTTGTTGACGGTACAACTGTCACCGTTCAGAACGGTACAACCTATATTAACGGAACCCAGGTTCCCAATGGTATTCCGCTTATTAATGGTATCCCGCTCATAAATGGTATCCCGTTGATAAATGGCATGGATATAACAGAAGGAAAGGCACTGGTCAATGGGGTTGTAATAGAAGTCAATAATGGCAGTATGGTCAAAATCGGCGACACAGTCTTATCCAATGGAATACCCCTGATCAACGGGATTCCCCTGATCAATGGTACTGCAGTTGTTAACGGGACAACAGTATCTGTTGAGAACGGGATAACCTACGTTAATGGAACACAGGTTCCAAATGGTATTCCTTTGATAAACGGGATACCTCTTATAAATGGCATCCCGTTAATAAATTCAGTTGACATTGTTGAAGGTTCAGCCATGTTCGCAAGCCAGGAAGTAACTGTTAAGAATGGTATTCCCCTTATAAACGGGATCCCGCTGATCAATTCAAATACTGTAACAAACGGTATCGCTCTTATCAATTCAAACAACAGCTTTGAATATGTGAATCTTGAAAACATGAATATGCTTGTCAGCAACAATGCACTCAGTAATTCCCTTGCTTCTATCAATGGAATACCATTAATAAACGGTATTCCGCTGATAAACGGAATTGATGGTAATATTTCGGATGAATCGATGATACTGGCTGCCAACCATACTTCACCTGACGGAAGTGTGACCGATGAGAATGGCAACACTCTGTCAAACGGCATCCCCCTGATAAACGGGATTGCTCTTATCAACGGAATACCTCTTATTAACGGGACTCCCCTGATCAATGGCATACCATTAATAAATGGTATACCTCTTATCAACGGGATACCTCTTATAAATGGCATCCCGCTTATAAACAGCAGCACAATAAATTCCGAAAGTAACAGTAATGCCATCCTTATCTATGATGGTACGGACCTTTCACAGGATACTGCCGGTGCTTCAATTGATTTCAGACCAATAAGTTTTGTTACGGGAAATACGGTTGGTTATCACTGGATAATTCCTGCTACCTACCTGTCGAAGGATTTCAATGTTACTTACGGACTTGGTCTGGTTAATGTTGAGCCGGCTTCATTATCCGTTAAAATTGACAGCGTCACTAAAGTATATGGTTCACAGGATCCTGAATTTACATATCATATAACCGACGGCACCTTATTCGGAAATGACAGCATAACCGGGGAAGCTTCCAGGGAACCTGGTGACTCAACGGGCAGTTATATTATTAATAAAGGTACATTGACGGCTGGTCCTGATTACTTAACTACATTTACAAACGGTTTGCTGACAATTACCCCTGCACCTTTAACTGTCCAAATTGATGATGCTTCAAAAACTTATGGTTCACCGGATCCTGAATTCACTTTTAGTATAACTGAAGGACAGCTTTACAGTACTGACACTATAACCGGGCATCCCATGAGGACAGACGGAGAATCAGCAGGAACCTACCCGATAGGAAAGGGAAGTCTTACCGTCGGCCCGGATTATGATCTTTCTGTAATTGAGGGTCTGTTTACTATTAACAAGGCCGAACTGGTAATAAAGGCAGACGATAAATATATATATGCCGGGGATACATTGCCTGATATGACGTATACCTATTCAGGATTTGTATTTTCCGATTCTCCTCTTACTGTTTTTGCTGATGACGAGCCGGGTTATAATCTTGACCCTGAATATAACGGGGACCCCGGTGAATACCAGATAATGCCTTATGCAACAACAGACAATTATTTTATAACAGCTGTTCCCGGTTATTTATATGTTAATCCATCGGGTAATACTGTTAAGGCAATAAAACCGATCCTGTTGTGCGTGGATGAACTTACAGGTGATCCGTCGGGATTTACATACCTGGCGCATTTTGCCTATGAAAACAAGAATGATGTCAAAGTATACATTCCGGTCGGACCGAATAACCTGTTGACCGGAAAGGGAACATTCAGTGCTGTTAATCAACCTACAGTTTTTGTACCTGGCGGTGGTACTTTCGATGTACTTTTCGATGGTTCAAAACTTGTATGGACTGTTCAGAGCCGGGAGAGGGATGGTAAGCAGGCCTCCGTTGCTTCTGATGCCAGCTCCAGTTCCGCGAGGTGTAAAAGTCAGTCGGCCCGCTCTCTTCAGACCATGATAATCGAAAATAAGGACAGTGAAGTTAACCTTATAGAAAAGGATAATGTTTATCCGAATCCCGTAACCGATAAGGTCACTTTGGAATCAAACGGAATACAGTCAGACTCAAGGGTGGAAGTAACTGACCAAAGAGGTACCGGGTATACGTTTACAATAATATCCAGGTATGAGAATCATCTCGAGCTGGATCTGTCAGCATTGCCTCCGGGATGGTATATTATCAGAGTTAGTTCCGGCCTTCTTGTAAAGCAGTTTAAGATAATCAAGAACTAAACGGTGATCCTGCGTAAGTATTAACTAAATTGAAAATCCGGTGTTTTATATATTATGAAAATTCTCCGAATATTAATTATTCTGTTGTTCTCCGGAACAATAGTCAATACCTACGCCCAGGATAAACCTGATCTTAAATCATTGATTAAAGAGGTAAATGCAAGGCAGGATGATACTATCAAGGTCAATATGCTGATCCATATTTGTGATAGTCTGTACAGGACAAAGCCTGATGAAACTATAAAATATGCTCTGGAAGCACAGGATCTTTCAAAAAAGCTCAAATTCAGGAAAGGGGAGGCCTATGCAGAAAAGTACTTAGGCATGGGATATTACATCAAAGCTGATTATATAAAGGCTAATGATCATTTTCAGCAGGCACTTAGCATTTTTGGATTAATTCACGATAAAGTGGGACAATCCAATATGTTAAGCAACCTTGGAGCACTTTACAATAATAAGGGAGCAGATGCGAAAGCACTTGATTATTTCTTTCAATCATTAAGCATAGCTGAAGATATAGGAGATACCCTGAGGATACTTACTGCCAATATAAATATTGGCAATGTTTATTCAAGTAAAGAGGTCACGGCTGATACGGCCATGGGATATTTTGAGAAGGCACTTAACCTGGCTGAAAAAATAAATAACTATGATGCAATAGGTACAGCCAGTGTGAACCTGGGTGATCTATATTTCTTAAAGGGCGATTATGATGTTGCTTTATCGTACTTTGAAAGATCTTTAAAAGCATTTAAAAAGACTAATTCAGGGAATTTGCCTTACACCCTGAACTATATCGGTAAGGTATATGCTAAGCGGAAAGACTATGCCAGTGCCCTTTTATATCAAAAAGAAGCTCTTCATTTTTCTGAGAAGGCCAATTCTACTTTTGAAGTTGCACAGGCAATCATAGCAATGGCCAATACATATAGCCTTGAAGGTAAAACAGATTCAGCGCTGATCCTGTATAAACATGCAGAAAAGATAGCAGGTCAGATTGGTGCCAGAAATGAGCGGGAGATAACATACAAGGAGCTGGCAGCCATATATGCACTTAAGAAGAATTACAAAAATGCGTTCGAGTATCAGATCATGGCGTCAAATTTAAAGGATACAATAAATTCTTTATCAAGTCAGAAAGAAATTAATAACCTTCAGGCTAATTTTGCAATTGCATCAGCTCAAAAGGAAATTGAAATTCTTAAACGGGATGCCAGGCTGAGGGAGGCAAAAGGCAGGCTTCAATGGGTGGTCATATTCTTTCTTTTCCTTGGTGTAGTTTCTGTATCTTTTTTCCTGAGAATGCTCTATAAGGCAAATGTTCAGAAGAAGAAAGTCAATGCGGCCCTGAACGAGGCTAACGGTAATTTAACAACTGCCCTGGAAACAGTCAGCGAACAGAAAATGCAGATTGAAATGGCCCATAAAGTGATAACAGGCGGTATAAATTATGCACGATATATTCAGAAATCCGTCCTGCCTAAAGCTGAACAACTTGCGGAATCTCTCGGTGACCATTTCGTGATATTCAAGCCAAAGGAAACGGTTTCAGGAGATTTTTACTGGGTTTATGAAAAGGAGGAAAAAGTTATTGTTGTTGCAGCCGACTGTACCGGACATGGCGTGCCGGGAGCATTTATGAGTATGCTGGGCATTACATTACTGAATGAAATAGTCAAAAAGAATTCTGTCTCAAATCCGGGTGATATCCTGGACCGGTTAAGGCTGGAAGTAATTGAATCATTAAAGCAAAAAGGTGAAAGGGAAGAAGCAAAGGATGGCATGGATATATCATTATGCTGCATTGATTTTGAAAAAAGGAAATTGCAATATGCAGGAGCCATTAATCCGTTATACCTGATACGGGAATCCGGTAACCCGGAGGTTGGTGTGGTGCAAGAAGAGTCAAACGGGAAAGGTATGATGATCGAGATCAGGGGTGATCCGATGCCGATAGGTATACATTATGATATGAGTAACTTCAATTATCATGAAATTGATATCTTTAAGGGCGATACCTTCTATATGTCTTCTGACGGCTTTCATGACCAGTTCGGTGGACCAAGGCGTAAGAAATTCAGCTATAGGAGATTCCGGGAAGCGCTGCTCAATACCAAATCAGATAATATGTGTGATCAGAAGGTTCAGCTTGAAAGATTGATCAATGACTGGAAGGGGGATAATGACCAGACAGATGATATCATGGTAATAGGGTTCAGGGTAAACTGATAGAAATACCGTTAAGCGGATTTTTCTGCCATTGTATTCATTTTTTGTTTATCTTTTCATTGTAAATAACTAACAACTAATACCCTGCCAATCATGAAAACATTCACATTTTTATCAATTTTCGCTGTACTGATTCTTTCAGGCTGCCATCATCCCTCACCAGCAACACAGGTGTCAGACAGTAGTGCTGATACAATCAGGGATGGTGTTTTTATTCATATTACCCAGAGTTACGATGATCCCCACAGGCTTCTGATGCCGCTTAAAATGGCCACTATGATGGCACTGGACAAGGATGTTATTGTCTACATGGATATTCATGCAGTGAATGTACTGGTTAAGGGATCAAAGGATATTGAATTTGCTGATTTTGAATCGGCTCATACTTATATTAAGAAACTTGTTGATATGAATGTCGGAGTGTACGCCTGTCCGACATGTCTGAAAATTGCAGGATTTGTGCCCGAAGATCTCCTTGATGGGGTTCAGATTGCACAAAAAGACAAATTCTTCAGTTTCACTAAAGGCAGGATTCTTGCTCTGGATTACTGATAAAAATTATTTGACATAATAATGAGAGAGGAATCCGGCTACTTATCGTTTTATGTTTTTCGGATTCATCTGTTTTTACTGTAAAAATGTCATCATGCTTCCGGTTCCCATCCCGGTTCATATTCACGATCCCAGAGTTTCATTGCATCACGGTCAAAAATATGGCCGGTTTTTGTATCCACATCAAAGGATTTTCCTATACGGTAAGAGATATTGGCATAGTGTGTCAGCATCTGGCTTACAGCACCTTCCTCAATCGGTGAATCCAGTTTGCCGGCTTTTCCCCTGATATTATCAAAGAAATTTGTAATATGAGCATCAGTCATATCTCCACCTCCTCCAAGGGCATTACCGGCTTCATTTCCTGCAGACTTGCTGTCGCGTATCTTTTTTCCGTTGCGGTCAAAAAGCTTATATCCTTCACGGTTTACGAACACAGAACCATTTGTTCCGTAAACAATGGTACCCCGATCAGCCCCGTAGGTGTTATAGCCATTACGGCTTTTACCGTCCCAGGTGATCACTTTGTTGCCCGGGAAATTAAAGGTTGCATACATTGTATCGTACATCTCCCAGCCGTCATCGGGGTAGTGATATTTTGCTGCCTGTACATCTACATGTTCAGGATAATCCACCTGTAACGCCCAGCGTGCGACGTCCAGTTCATGAGTGGCATTGTTGCCTGTTTCGGCAGTGCCCCATTTCCAGCCGTACCAGTGCCAGTTATAATCCCATGTGTTATGGCGGTAATCCTCGTGTGGTGCCGGTCCCTGCCACAGATTCCAGTCGAGACCTTCAGGTGGGGCAGCATTTTCAGGAACAACCACAGGTCCACGCGCATTGGTATAAAAAGTAACGGCTTCATAAGCATTGCCAATAATACCATTATATATCTCGTTTATTATCTCAATTGATTCCTTAGCAGAGCGCTGCTGGTTTCCCATCTGGACCACCTTACCGAATTTCTTCCTGAAGGCTATAAGCAGTTCACCTTCACGCGGGTTGTGGCTGCATGGCTTTTCCACATAAACGTGTTTCCCTGCCTGCATGGCCAGCCAGGCAGCAGGTGCATGCCAGTGATCGGGAGCAGCAATAAAGACAGCATCCACCTGGCTGTCATCGAAGGCCTTGCGTATGTCATTCAGTAACTCAGCTTTACCGGTCACTTTACCTGCAAGATCCTTGCCTACTTTTTCACGTTGTTTTTTCATAACATCGCATATATAGGCAAGGTCAACATTATTAGCCTTATCCTGCAGTGAATTGTAATAAGCACTGACACGTCGGCCACAACCCATAAGGGCAAGATTCAGACGATCGTTGGCACCAATGATACGTGAATAACTCTTTGCAGACATACCGGGAAGGGTACCTGCCATGGTAATACCTGCAGTTCCAATGGCTGCTTTCTTTATAAATTCTCTTCTGCTTGAACTCATTATATCCTGTTTAATGGATTAATATTATGATCCGGCTAAATATTATCCGTTCATTCAAAAATACATTAAAATCGATTACATTCAATTTTGCATGACCATAATTATTAACTTGAGAACGGATAATTCATTTTTATAATAGAAGAATTCAAACATATTAAAATGAAAAAAAGAACGGTTTTATTGATAGATGCATCCATTAACCTTTTGCTTGGTATCCTTCTGCTGGCATTCTCTCCTTTTTTAATTAATCTATTGGGATTGCCAGTATCAGATAACTATTTCTACCCGAATATCCTGGGAGGAGTCTTTGTCGGGATTGCGGTTGCACTTGCAATAGAGGCTTTCAGGCGTAATCTATCCGGAGAAAATGTTGGTCTGGGCTTAAAAGGTGCCATTAGTATAAATCTTTGCGGTGGCATGGTACTGTTTATCTGGTTATTGTCCGGTAACCTGGATTTACCTCTAAGAGGATCAATAATACTCTGGACGCTGGATGTCATCCTGCTGCTGATAAGTTCCGTGGAGTTATTTATAAGCTTCAGGAAATAAGTATATGACACCATAATACCGGGTTCCTACTGCTGCCCTGTCCCGACCTGTGACTCACCCTTGCTCTTCAGATCATCATTATTTATACCTCTTCTTGCTTTTTTGACCTTTGTATCCATCTTCCCGAAATTGAAGGTAAGGTTAAACCTGATATTCCTGGACTGGTATGTGTATTTGTTGATTGATGAAAATGTGATGTCCTCGGATTTGAATTTATAACTCTTATGGTACCAGAACGGATCGGTAGCGTAAATACTGAGCATAAGCTTGCGTTTGAGAAGGTATTGTGACACTCCAAAGCTTGTATAATAATAGAGGAAACTGTTTGACTGAAGTGAGAGGCCTGTAGAGAACATTCCAAGACTGCTGCTCAGTGAGAGATCCTTCCATATTGTCCATCGTCCGCCAAGATAACCATAGTAGTTAAAACCTTCATTTGAAATTGAATAACCATTGTTGGCTGACAATTTCACATAACTGCTGTTGCCGTTAAAATAAATACTGATTTTCCCGGTAGGCCTGTATGAAAAGTACATGTTTAAACCATAGGTCTGGTTCTTGCCTATATTCTTATAGGTTGTTACTGTTGCTCCGTTTGGTTCAACTGAGAATATGCTTTCTATTGAATTATTTACAAAGGCGGTATGAGCTGTGGCTGAGAGGTTGAATTTTGGTGTAAAGAAAGTATAACCTAGTTCGAAGGAATGAGATATTTCGGCTTCCAGAGATGGATTTCCATAACTTATGTTCATCGAATCGGTATTGTTGACATACGGATTCAGGTACCATATACCCGGCCTTGAGAGACGCTGGGTATAGGATAGCTTTATGTTTCTTCCCTGTTTAGGCATGTATGAGAAAGTAATATAAGGCACCAGGTTAAAGAGGCGATTGGTAAAATCGGTGTTTCCTGTTGCCGTCTTTGATACTCCGTCATTCCATGTCCGTTCCATCCGCAGCCCTGCTTTGGTGCTCAGTTTCTTCAGTTTAAAAACATATCCGGCATAAGCCCCGAGAATATACTGGTTATAATCGAGGTTATTATTATAATTGAGATCCAGGGTGTCATTACGGAATGTTTCGGATGTGCTTGTATTCTGGCGTAAGATGAATTTTAAACCAGTTTCAATCTGGTGTTTCGGTGTTACCGGGTTATAATAATCTGCCTGGAAGGTCTGTTCCCTGCCATCAGCATCATTTTTTGAATACTGGTTATAGGAAGGATAGTTGGTAATTCCATCAACCAGTGTTGTATATTTTGTTTTTGAGGGATTATTGTCCAGCTTATAGGAAAAGGTAAGCGATTTGTCAGGTTTTTTAAAGGTTTTCTGGTAATCGATATTACCTGAAAGTCCGCCATAGTTATTTTTACTGTTGGTTGTATTGGTATACAAACGGGTGACCTGGTCAGTTGTGTTCATATACTGCATCGTGGAGAAACCGTTATTTCTGTAAGATCCCTGGTAGCCCCAGAACGAGAGACTTATGAGGTTCAGGGTATCAATTTCATAGCTTGCTTCTCCTGAAAATCCACTGGAATAACCTTTATAATTACTGCTGCCATCACTGCTGGAATAATGGTAATCGGTATTATTAAAATATTCCGATGAACCTTCACTCATCGACTTTGGCTGTATGAACTGGGAACCATAATAGCGTGCCGAAAATGTGAATTTCTTTATTTTCGCTGCCAGGTAACCGCTCCAGTTATAACTACCCCTTGAATCCAGACCGGTACTAACGCTGATATTTATCCCTCTCAGCGTCTTTTTGGTTGTTATGATATTAAGGATACCGCCTACTCCCTCGGCATCGTATTTTGACGAGGGATTGGTGATCACTTCAATATCTTTTATGCTGTTGGCCGGCAGACTCTTAAGGATATCCTTGAAATTGGTTGACATCATAGATGAGCTCTTCCCGTTTATCAGTATCTTGAAGTTGGAACTCCCGTTAATAGTAATATTATCTTCTGCATCAACCGTCACTAGGGGTATCTTGTACAGCATCTGCATCACGTTACTTGTCTGCGATTCAGGATCCGATTCCAGGCTGTAAACGATCTTGTCAGGTTCAACTTTAACAAGGGGTTTCTGCGCAGTTACTGAGACTTCATTCAATTCTACACCTGACTCTATTGCCAGTTGTCCCAGATCAGTTTTTGGTCCCGTAATAATAACAGGTATACTTATTCCTTTATACCCGACAGACGAAACAGTTAGC
Organism: uncultured Rikenellaceae bacterium; assembly: GCA_964472085.1. Classification (GTDB taxonomy): domain Bacteria; phylum Bacteroidota; class Bacteroidia; order Bacteroidales; family VadinHA17; genus LD21. The sequence continues at coordinate 201,462 of CAYYIW010000001.1, forward strand.
ATATATGTAACAGGGGCACCCAGGTTAAGTGAAAAATGTCCCGAGACATCACAAGCCTGAGCTACTTTTTCTTTTATGCTGTCATTCCGGATGATTACAGTGGCAAACGGCACCCCGTCACCCGATAGTTTTTCCACTATCTGGCCCTTAACCTGGAAGGATGAGGATTTATTCTGTGCCCTCATCGGCACCAGTACGACAAAGCAAAGGAGCAGGAAACAAAAATACTTCATGATTGATTAGAATATAGGGATGATAGATGGGGAATAAATAATCCATAATTATAAATTGTCATAAATGTTTAGTACAGGATGATCAAAAATCAGATGTTTTTGAGTATCGCAGTATTAAGTCTTCTATCCAAATTTATAACGAATAATTTAGTTATGCAAATTTTTCTTATTTTTTGTTTAATGAAGCATAAATTATTCCGACAGGCTTTAAAAAAAATGAGGGGAAGGTGCAACATTTATTCATTCCTTTCATCTTTAAATTAAATGTCTTAAATAACATGTCAATAAATGAAGGTATTAATGTTGACCGGTGGTAACGAAGGAATAGGATACCACATGGTGAAATCCTGGCTTGAACAGGGGAATGCTGCCTCTGTTCTCGACATAAATTGCGAAAATGTTGAAAAACTCAAAGCTTACTGGCCTGATAAACTGATTTATTTCAAGGCTGATGCATGTAATAATGAATCAGTAAAAGCTGCTGTTGAAAACACTACTAATCAGTTTGGATGCATCGATTATGCTGTTCATAATGCATGTTTATGTCTTTTTAAAGACTTTGAGCATCACACATCAGAGGATTTCAACAGGGTTTTTGATGTCAATTTTTACGGAGCTGTTAATTTGACCAACGCGGTTTTGCCGGTAATGAAAGACCAGGGCAGGGGTGATATCATTTTTACTAGTTCAGGAGTAGGTGTAACGGGATTCATTAATATCAATTCTTATGCCAGCAGTAAGGGAGCCATAGAATCACTTGCAAAATGTTTGAATCTCGAATATATGGGCAGTGGGATTAAGTTTCATATAATGCATCCCCCACTTACTGAAACCAGGTCATCGGCTCCTTTGCCTGTTCCGGTGGAATTCAGGGAATCGCCTGATAAAGTAGGGAAGGGACTGATCAAAAATATTGAGTCCGGTAAATTTGTTATAACACCATCATTTAGTACTTCATTATCTGTAAAAGCAAGCTATCTTATGCCACTATTAATGGGAAGGTTGCTGGTCAGGATGACCTCAAAAGTCAAATGATTACCTTATCTCCACTTCTTTTGTCAGTTTAATATCATCTGCAGAAGCTCCGACCTGTATCTCAATATCGCATGGATCATTTTTCCATGATTCTGTCTGTTCATCCCAGTAGCGAAGATCCTTTACAGGTATGCTCAGGTTAACTGTCCTGCTTTCTCCCGGTTCCAGGGTAATACGTTCAAATGCCTTGAGCTCCTTCTCGGGCCAGTCAACAGACGGATCGATCCTGTGAACGTAGGCCTGTGGTACCTCATCAGCCTTCACAGATCCCGTATTTTTCAATGTGAAGGAAACAGAAATGGCATCTTTTGAAGAATACTTGTCCTTATCCGTCTGTATTGATGAATATTCGAATATGGTATAGGTAAGGCCATAACCGAACGGGTACATAACAGGTATTTTCTTTGTATCGTACCAGCGGTATCCTACCAGTAACCCCTCAGAATAAATAGCTATATTCGGATCTTTGGTCCTGTCAGGTTCTGCTTCTTTTTCATTTTTGCCTTTTGTTGAGTCTTTTGATGATTCCCTAACAAGGCTGGCAAATACATCACGGTTCCTGATATTACCGGTATAGTTACCCAAAGCATAGGCAGGTGAATCTTCGAGTTTAACAGGCAGAGTGAAAGGTAAACGGCCGCCTGGAGAAATATTGCCCACAAGTACATCAGCCAGTGCATTACCGCCTTCCGAACCGTTGAACCATGATATTATTATGGCTTTTGAGACCTGGTGAACAACATTCAGGTCATTTGGCGCTCCGCTTGCGAGGACCGTCACGATCTCAGGATTTACTTTTGCGATTTGCTGCAGCAGGTTATCCTGTCCTGCCGGAAGCATGATATTCCGCCTGTCGCTTCCTTCAGTCTCAACTGCCCGGTTGTCCCCACCGATAAAGAGCACGATGTCAGCTTTTTTAGCTGTAGCAACAGCTTCCTGTAGCAGCCTGTCGCTTTTTATTTTTTCTTCACGGGCTTCTTTTGCTCTTTGTTCAGGTGTTGTCCTTCGAAACATTCGTGCAAAACTAAATGAAGGGGGTATGTATCCCTGGGCATAGATAATCTCGGCCCTGTCACCGATCTTGTTCTTAAGCCCTTCAAGTGGAGTAACCTCATACAAAGTCTTTACACCGGCACCCATCCCTCCTGCAGCCATTGTCTGGGTTGCATTGGCCCCTATAACAGCGATTACAGGTTTTTTGTCAAGGCTCAGCGGAAGAATACCGTCATTCCTCAGTAATACAATTGATTTGCTGGCAACATCATATGCAATTTTTTGCTGGGCAGGTTGCGATGTTACTACCTTATTTGCACTGTCGGCAGGTATTGGTTTGATAGCCAGCCTGACTCTCAGTATTTCACGTACGCGTTGATCAATCACAGATTCAGGTACTATACCTGCCTGTACAGAATCGAGCAGGGCTTTACCAAAGAATTTTTCTCCAGGCATTTCAACATTCAGGCCATTCTCTATCGACTGAACCGTACTGTGAGTACCGCCCCAGTCGGAGATAACCATACCACTGAATCCCCATGTGTTACGAAGGATCCTGTTAAGTAGTGTATCATTCTCTGAACACCACCATCCGTTTACCTTGTTATAGGCTGCCATAACACCATATACATCAGCTTCTTCAACTGCCGCCCGGAATGCAGGAAGATATATCTCACGCATAGTCCTTTCACTGACGATCACATTTACATTGCCACGGTTGTTCTCCTGGTTGTTGAGTGCGTAATGTTTGACACATGAAGCCACACCGTTATCCTGAACACCTTTTACATATCCTACAGAGAGCTCTGAATTCAGAAAAGGATCTTCACTTAAATATTCATAAGTCCGGCCTCCTGTTGGTATTCTCTGTATATTGATAGCGGGTCCGAGAAGCATGTCTTTACCACGCAGTCTGGCTTCGCGAGCCATCCCTGTTCCATAGGCATAGGCAAGTTCCGGACTCCAGGTTGCAGCAAGTGCAGATCCTGTAGGAAAAAAGGTTGCCTTGTCAGTTTCCCAGCCCAGGGGATTCCAGCTCTTTGGTTCCATCTCCTCGCGGATACCAAACGGGCCATCTGTATAAATCATATCAGCTATGCCAAGCCTTTTAACACCGGCAGAGACAAACATGAATTTGGCATGTAACATATCTATTTTTTCCTCAAGAGTCATTTTGGTGATTATACTATCTATCTGAGGATCATATTTAAGTAAGGCCGATTTATGCTCTGTCTCTCTTGAGCAGCTAATGAAAACCAGCACGCAGCTTATCAGGATTATTTGTTTGTAATTCATAGTTCAATATTTGGAAGATTATTTTTACGGGTAGTAAATATAAATAATATAATAATACGTGGCCAGTTAAAGAAGGTCAAAAGTGGTCTCCAGATAGCTATCGCGAAATTAGTCAACGATGGTAATTCATAGTAATTCATTGTAATTCATTGTAATTCATTGTAAATGCAGTAATAAAAATTACCATCAATTACCATCAATTACGGTGCGAAGCACCAAATTACTATTAATTACCATCACTGGTCTCTCTGTGTAACTCATTGTAAAACTGTGGTTTATATATAGTCATACAGTGGTCATTCAAACGTCCTGAAACCGTTTATCTCCCGGGGTATCTGCATTAAACTATGTCATGTAACTAAAAAGTTGTAAATTAAGATACAATTAATTTCAGACTGGTTTTGATCTGGATGATTTAAGTTAAAAGACATTGCAGCGCACATAATTAATACTGAACGTATATGAAAAGATTTGATAATAAGGAAATTATACGCCGGTATGGGGAGGAAATAGAAAACACCGGTGATGTGACCAATATCCGTGAATTCATAGCGGAAGACTATGTTGAAGTCTATGAGGGCAAAAGGTATACTATCGGTATCAAAGGAGCAACAGATCATGTTCTTGGTGTGCGTCGTGTTTATCCCGATCTGAAACTTATCATCGAAAACCAGATAGCTGAAGGTGACTGGGTGGTGACTGTATATTCCGTAACAGGGACATTCAAGGAAGAATGGTTTGAGATGCAGCCTACAGGAAAACCAATTACCTTTTTCGGTGTAAATGTCGACCGGCTGGAAAATGGAAAGATCGTGGAGCATGGAGGTGCAGCCAACCTGCTTGAACCTTTGCTGAGGGAAGGAGTGGTGATAAAGAAGAAATAAATTTTCGTACGCAGGTATTATTTAATTAAATATATGATCATGAAATACAGGGTACATCGTATTGAGGTCAACAGTAACAACATGCAGGACAGGCTCGAGCATTTTCTAAACGGTCTTTCCGGAGAGGTCATATCGGTAATTCCGAATGTGAAGCCGTCATTCATGGGAATGGGTGCAACGGCAAAGATTAATTACCTTCTTATTATTGTAAAGACAGGCTAAGCGGATGGCCAGTTCGTACAGGTATCAGAGAATACCGGCTTCAAGAATAGCAACCTTTGATATTTTCTCAGTTGGTTTAGGCAAACATCATATCAATGCCATGCTTGAATTTGATGTGACCGAAAGCCGTAAAAAACTGCGAGAACTTAGGAAGAATGGTATATCAATATCCTTTAATGCATGGCTTATCAAGGTAATAGGAAGTATATTACAAAAACATCCGGAAGCAGCAGCATATATATACAATAAAAGGAAGCTAATAGTCTTTAATGATATCAATGTCTCTTTTCTCGTTGAAAAAAGGATCAGGGATACCGGAGTTCCAATTCCGGTCGTCATTGAAAGGGTAAATGAAAAGACTGCCCTGGAAATCACCCGTGAGTTAGAAAATGCTAAAAATAGGGAACTGCAATCGCATGACTTTGTATTAAACAAACACACGTCTTTTTACCAGAGATTATACTATCATCTGCCCGGATATCTCAGAAGGTTGTTCTGGAAAATACTGCTGAAAAAACCGAAAACAGCGTTTAAGACTATGGGTAACGTGGCAATAACTTCCATTGGTATGATGGGTAAAATCAACGGGTGGTTCATTCACAAATCAGTTCATCCCGTTTCCTTCGGTGTAGGATCTGTCCTTAAAAAGCCTGTTGCTGTTGACAATAAGGTAGAAATAAGGGAGATACTTAACATGACAATTCTTGTTGATCATGATGTGATAGACGGGGCTCCCATGGTAAGATTTCTTAATGACCTGACAAATTACATAGAATCGGGTAAATTAATACAATAAGAGCAGAATGTAATAGTTATTTACATGCCTTAAAGATGAATGAAGTCCACAGAATGGTACGCATTATGGTTTGATTTTCTGATATAAGCCGTTCAGGCATGTTCTGTAATAATCTTTTATCGTGTTTTCATGTTCTGCCATTGGTTTTACAGGCACCAGGTCGATAACCTTATCATAATCCAATCCGGAATTGAAGAGTGTCTCGGTTGTTCCCCAAAGCATTGCTGAAATAGATTCATTAGTTTCACTTTCTGATAATCCATAGGACAAACTCAGCTCTTTGAGTTCCTGCAACTGGTACCAGAAATAAGTATGCCCCATGGCACTGATCATTGCATATGCTTCAATCCGGTCTTCGGGGACGACCGGGATTTTACCAAGTTTTTCAAATATGTCGATATACTCCTTAATAATATTTTTATCTGCTGATTGGGCAAAGCAGACTGGATTGTATCCTTTATTAACATAAGTTCCTGCGTTGGGATTCATGCGTGCTATATTAGGCACATTGGGAAGAACGGACTGAATTCTGCCGATTGTTATTTTAGGGGCCAGCGATATTACCAGTGCATCTTTACTGATATAATCTTTAATCGTGGTAAGTGTATCCATGAGTACAGGAGGATGGAGAGCGATGAACACCCAGTCTGATGATGCAGCCTTCTCCGGATCGGTACCTGAAATTTCGATCCGGGGATAATCTGCCTTCAGGGCATTCAATACAGTCTCATTAATTTCGTATACATGGATATTTTCAAACGGAATACCGGCATTTTTTAAACCATTTAGAAGTATCCTGGTGATGCGTCCGCCACCGATGAAGCCAGTTGTTTTCATGCCAATTAGTTTTAGTTGAATTATTTGTTGTCACCTATAATATTTTCTCTTATCGATTTTGAATTCATTTCGGGTTTTCCCGAAACAAAATTATGAAATTTTATTTGATTGAGCCTGTAGTTTATGAATTAATGAATTGCAAACAATAATCCTTGATAATGGTTATAGGTATTGCAGGCTTAACGGTGAAATGACAATATCTGTTTGGCTTGGATTAAGGAAATGAAACACCTGTGATCTCCTTGCACAGGTCGAGGAATTTCTCCTGCAGTGCATTATCGCCGGCTTCAGGATTATAATGTCTTTCTTCCCGGTGAAAAAAATAATGACCGCTTACCATTGCTTTTTCATCATTGCTTACCGCAAGCCAGGCCTGTGTCTCGCATCCTTTTAGCAGATCATCAGGAGCTCCACGTCCGCCCATCCTGGTAGGTACCCAGCCGGGATTAACTGCATTCGAGTAAACATCCGGCCATCTGCGGGCTATAACCAGGGAAAGCATCAAAACATGGAGCTTGGAGTCGGAATAAGTTATATTATCAATATTTTCCCTGAAGCTTGCCAGTTTTACATGCCCGTATAAATGCATTCCAGAGCTCATATATACCAGTCGCCGTGGTCTTTGCACCAGGCACGTCAGAATATAAGGAGCCAACGTATTGACCATGAAGATATTTTTCGCAGAAGTCTGATAGACCCCTGCATTATGGATCACAGCATCAAAAGATCCTGATGAATTGACTTTGTCAGCAAGTTCAATAGTCTCCCTTATACTTGAAAGGTCTCCTGTTAATACATACTCCGCACCAGGTACTTTACTCATCGCATAAGATCCACGGGCTGTATTACGTGCATGCAGTACAACCTGATGTCCCTGTTCTACCAGTAATTTCGCTGACAGCTGACCAAGTCCGTCAGCTGATCCTGTTATAAATATCCTTGCCATGCTTATTTAAACAGTTTAATACTCATTAATGTTTTGCTGAAGTGTGGGGTATAGGCTTATATGCAATGTGCTTTCAATTAATTTTTAATTTATTAACTTGTATTTTTTGCAAAGGTTATGGACCCGGAAGAGAAAACGGTCTATTTGTATTCTAACAGAAATTTAACCGAACAATTTAGAAATTTAACTATTACAGAATGAGATTATTGGCAATATTACTTTTAGCGAGTTCAGCCTGTTTTGGGCAAAAAAAACTGCCCCGGGATTATGGTATTGTGATCGGTACCCATAAAACAGGGAAGAACAATGCCATTACAGATGTCCGGGGTGTTCAGGTAGGTCATACGACAATTATAAAAGGTGAGGATATCAGGACCGGTGTAACTGCAATACTGCCTTATGAAGGGAATATATTTATGAACAAGGTTCCTGCGGCAATGTATGTTGCCAACGGTTTTGGCAAACTTACAGGTTATACACAGGTTGAGGAACTTGGGGAAATTGAAACACCGATTATTCTGACAAACACTCTATCCGTTCCCACTGCGGCTGATGCCCTTATTGATTATATTCTTTCATCTGGCAGCAACAAAAATTTTGTACGGTCCGTAAATCCGGTTGTAGGGGAAACAAATGATGGCTCTTTAAATGATATACAGGGACGACATGTAACAAAGGAAGATGTAATTGAAGCAATTAATAAGGCTGATTCCGGGATCGTGGAACAGGGCGCGGTGGGTGCCGGAACAGGAACTATCTGTTTCGGTTATAAGGGCGGCATAGGTACGTCATCACGTGTTTTACCAGAGGAAAAAGGCGGTTATACTATAGGAGTACTGGTGCAGACAAATTTTGGCGGCAACCTGATAATCGCCGGCGTCCCTGTGGGAGAAGAACTGAAAAACCGAAAAGAACTGAATTCCGGCGATGGATCCTGTATGATAATCGTTGCCACCGATGCTCCATTAACATCTCGGAATTTAAAACGACTGGCAAAAAGAGCAATATTTGGCCTTGCAAGAACCGGATGCCACAGTTCGAATGGCAGCGGTGAATACGTGATTGCCTTTTCCACAGCACAAGAATTAAGGATACCATATTATTCCCCGCATAACGTTTTTATAAATACCAGGGAATTGAGAAATGATAAAATGACTCCCCTGTTTGAAACCGTGAATGAAGCTACTGAAGAGGCTATTATAAATTCACTTTTTGCAGCTGTAACGATGACAGGAAAAAATGGGCTGAAAATTGAATCCTTACCTGTTGAACAGGTAATTAGCATTATAGACAAAGCTGGTAAGCGTACAAAATAATTGTCAGGTGATTGGATTACTTCCTGATACACGCTGAAGATCATGATGAAAATCAAAAAACCATGAATAAGAAAAAGGGGATATTAAAGAAAATTATATTATGTATTATTGGAGTAGTCATTCTTTTTGTACTGGTTATGGCTGTCAGCCTGGTCATCTTTGAGAAGAATGCCTCTGTTATTTCAAAAGGAGAACCCATTAAAAATTATGGTAATCACAATTGTGCTCTTTTAGTTGTTGATATCCAGGAAGCAACCACAGGTGAGACCTCAATGAACTCATATTATAAGGAGGAATCAGATACTTTAATCGCATGGATAAATCATATTACGGATGTTTTTAAATATAGCAATTCCCTTATCATTTACGTCAGGAATGAGGTTGCAAATCCACTGATAAACCTGGTAAACAGCTCGTTCGCAAGGGGAGGCACAGGAACAAAATTTGATAAGCGACTAAAATTAGGCTCGGATATAGACATAGTTAAAAGCAGAAATGATGCTTTCATAAATACTGAACTTGATTCTGTTCTGATAAGAAATAGAATAGATGAATTGTATATTGTTGGCTTGGATGCAGCCTATTGCATAAATGTTACATCAGAAGCAGCACGTAACAGGAATTATAAGGTTAATCTTATTGCCGAGGCTATTTTATCTGAATCTGAAGCGATGAAAGACAGCATGATCACAGATTTTAAAAAAAGGGGGATGACTGTCTTGAATATCAAGAATATGTTTATAGATAGATAAAATTCCTGTTGAGTAAACTATATCCTCATAAAAGTGTTTATTTCTTCAGTGAATGCTTTATAAAATTTAATTTTTCTGAGATAAAGTAGTATTATCATGCCAGATATTGTTGATTTTGAAAATGTATCTTTAGCCGGCCTGGAATCGTCACCTGTTTCAGAAGCACTAGCAGGGTTACGGGCTAATGAGTCAAGGTATTTCAAGAATAAATATGATCATGATTTTAAGGTTAAACCAGCTAAAGAAAGCAAGGATGCACTTGACTATGTAAATAATATCCTTCAAGATGAACGTGGTATAAAAATTTCATCAAAGCCTCTTGAAACATCAAGTTTCATCGTGGATAACCTGAGGATCACGTACGTTTTTTATGAGAGCGGCCTTTCAATAAATGTCATGTATTCTATTAATGATCCTAAGAAAAGGGCAGTTGGGTTTAAATTATCAGAAGGTATGGAAGTACCTGAAGAGCTGGAAGGTAAATTCAAGTTTGCAAAACAAAGATCCAGGCTGGCAGGAATAATACGTGGATCATTTTTTGTCATAAAGGGGGAATACCACGAATAGAGTGTTCCACGTATTCTACCAGATCTTTTCCCCTTCAGCCTGCAGTAATTTGTAGTGACTCAATGTAAGCTGGTACAACTGGAATGAGTATTTTAGCCTGGCCTGGGCCAGGTCAGTTTCCGTATCCAGCAATGTGGTGTTGGTTATTGACCCACTCTCATAAAGTCCTTTAGCCTGTTTCATCGCAGCCTCCGCCTGGGTAATTTCTTCCAGGGCTGTTGTGAGTTGAACTTTATTATTTCTATAATCAAGCAGGGCATTTTGAACTTCAGTGCTGATTTTTTGTTGCAGGACATCTGCATGGTCAGAGACAGACTGGATCTGCAAGCCTGCGGTTACCAGTTTTGATTTTTTCAGGAAGCCATCAAAAACAGGGATATCAGCCGTAAGCCCCAGTACATAGTTAGCTTTCAGCCGGGTCAGGTTATCAGGATAACCATTCTTTACACCGGCCACTCCAAAAGCGCTTAAAGTGGGCATATTTGATTTTTCTATAACCGCTTTGTTTAATGTGGCCGTTTGCTTAACAAGGTCGTTTAATTTCAACTCTTCGCGTTGCAGGAAAGCATCTTTAATTAAAGAATCCAGCTCATACTGGTTGGATGATATTTCCAGTTTCCCTTCCAATTCAAATTCCTGCCCTTTTGGAAGATTCATCAGCGAGCTCAATATTACAGAAGACTTTTTCTTCTGGTTGATTATATTTGCTTTTGCGTTTTGCAGGGCGGAAAGCCTGACACTGGTGCTGATAGTATCCAATCCAATGGCCGAACCGGTAGCAACCAGTTTTTTTGCAACAACTAAGTGCTCTTCCAGATCCTGGATCTGTTCATCCATCACTTTGACACTTGTCTCCAGGTAGAGGATTGAAAAGAAGACCTGAGCTGTTTCGTAGGAGAGCTGATCGCGGATCAGGTTAATTTTTTCTGTCTCTGTTACTTCATTGGAATGTAATAACTTAAGTGTTTCTTTTCTTTTATCGAAATCATATATCAGATATTGCACTCCGATATTTTCATTATAATTATTGGGAGTCGCAATATAGAATTTTTCATTATTCATAACCGGAATTGAAATAAATGGCGTCGGACCAATCCATGTGTAATTCAGACTGACAGCAGCATGTGGCAGGAAAGAGCTTTTTAGTTCATCAGCTTTTGCTGCGGCAATGGACACCTGATCCTGAGCTTCCTGGATAAGAGGCTTGTTGTTTACTGCATATTGTATAGCCTGTGAAAGCTTGATTTTCAATGGTTCCTGTGCCTGAGAATATGCCGGAACAGATAGTGCTATCATAAGCATCCCTGATAAAAATAATTTAGTAATATTATGAATATATTTCATCGATTTAAATGTTTTTTACTGGTTCTTAATAATAACATTGGAATCAACAGGAAAAGAGTCAAAGCTGCTCCGACGAGAAAATCATCATTGATCCCCTGCACAAACGCCTGGACTGACAGATTCTTCATCAGCAAAATCTTGGCAGCAGCGGTGGCGGTTATATGGTTGGCTCCGATGGCATCAGCTGAAAATTTCTGGAGATGCTCGATAGTATTATGAAAAACGGGTGAGGTCTGATTCAGTTGTTCCCCGAAAGTCTGCATGTGGAACTTCACGCGTTGGGTCAGGAGAGTTCCAAGGGCAGCTATTCCAAAACTACCCCCGACCTGGCGTACGGTATTCATCAACCCGGATGCCTGTGCAAGCTGGCGGCGTGGTATATCATATAATGCTATGGTAGAAAGAGGTGTGAATACAAACCCCATTCCGAGTCCCCTTAAGTACATAGGTAACATTATCTGTCCACGCATGGAATTCATGGAAAGGAACCCGAAAAGATACATGGTTATGCCCAGAATAGTAATACCAAACAAAAGTGGAATTTTGGGATTGATCCTGTCCGTAAGCTTGCCTGCAACAGGAGCCATAAATGCCTGTATAATCCCTGCCGGGAAAAACACAAGCCCTGCCTGTAGTGCAGTGTAACCCAGTGAGTTTTGTAGATATATGGGAAGTAGAAAAGCATTTCCGAAAAAAGCCAGCCCGAAAATAAACAGGATCAGGGTTGACATTCCAAAGTTATGATCTTTCAGTAACCTCAGATTCAGAATGGGGTGCTTTATCCGTAATTCTATGATTACAAAAGCAATAAGGCTTATGGCAGAAATAAAGAAATTGGTTACAATAAAAGTTGAATTCCATCCATCGGTATTCCAGCTTGAATTTCCTGTTGCAAATGCCAGCAGCAATGAGCCCAGCCCGATAGTCATCGTCAGAAATCCGAAGATATCGAACCTTTCCCTGATGTGATTTTTGTATTCATCCTGGATGATATAAACGGCGAGGATAGCAAGGATCCCAACAGGAATGTTTATATCGAAGATGGCATGCCAGGTATAGTTGTCCACAAGGAAACCACCGACAAGGGGTCCGAGTGATACAGAAGCCGCAGCTGCTATACCCCAGAAACCCAAAGCCACACCTCGTTCTTTGGGCGGGAAAGTTCGTGTTACAATAGCCATCCCGACCGGCATTAATAATCCGGCGCCGGCGCCCTGAAAGATCCTGAAAGTAATCAGGATGTTTTCATCCCATGAGAGGCTACATGCCAGGGAGCCCAGCGTGAACATGGCAAGTCCCAGCATATAAGTTAACTTGTAACCAAAGCGATCTGCAATCCAACCGGATGAAGGGAGTATAACTGCAAATGACAGCATGTAAGCTGTCATGACCCACTCAATCTGGTCAACGCTTACCCCGAAAACAGCCATCATTTTCGGGAAGGCCACGCTGACGATTGTAGCATCAAGAACGGCCATAAAGGTCCCGATCATGACACTCATGAGCACAAGCCATTTATTTGGACCACCTACTACTTCCCAATCTGAATGAGGATTTTGTTGCAGAGCCATGTTATTGCTTTCCTTTCCCTTTTATTCTTACTTTGACTTCAACTGACATGCCGGGTAAAAGATCAACTTTCCCTTCCGGTTGTCCGCCTGTCTTAAAAATGGTCAGTTTTAATGGTACTCTTTGTGTAACTTTGGTAAAGTTACCTGATGCATTATCAGGTGGTATCAGCGAAAACTGGGATGCTGTGCTGTTGCCAAACTGATAAAATACCCCTTTGAAAGTTGCATCAGGATAAGCATCGACTTGTATTTCAGCGGTATCGCCTATATGTATCTTATGTAGTTCGTTTTCAGGAAACATAGTGGTTATCCAGATATCTTTTGTGTCGAAGACCGTGAAAATTCCCTCTCCCGGGGTTACTACATCGCCCGGCATGATCCATCTTTTAGCGGCTACTCCGTCCATTGGGGCATAGATATTTGTATGAGATAAAGAAATCCGCAAAGTATTTAATGTTGCATGGATGACCGGGATTTTGGAATTGGCCAGCATTAATCCAATTTTGGCTGCCTCGAATCCTTTTTCTATGTTCTGATATTTCTCCCTAGGGATCAGCCTTGCTTCATATTGTTCTTTAGCACGATCATAATTAATTTGTTCCTGTTCCATTTTTACCCTGGCTAACTCTATCCCCAATTTGGCTTCTTTTAAATTAACTTCCGCTTGTTGCATTCTTGCCACATAGTCGGTTGAATCCAATCTGGCAAGTAACTCACCTTGTTTAACCTGATCACCTTCATGAATGAATAGAGTAACAATTCTTCCGGGTATCTGAGAACTCACATTTACCTTGTATGCATCTACATAGGCATCGTCAGTGGTTACATATTCAGAATGTTTGATGTACCACCATGCGCCTGCACCAAGAACTGCTGAAATCAATATGAGTCCGAATATCAGACTGCCAAGTTTGCTCTTTTTCTTCTGAGGAGTATCGCTTACTTTCTCCTTGGTTTCGTCTTTCATCTATTTGTCTGAAATTTTATGTTATGTAATGTTTAAATGTTTCAAAATGTGGTCATTCACTTTGGGGAAATTTCCGGATGGTTATTGCCGGTTTATGCCCGTAAAGCTAATATAAATACAACAAAACCCTTAAAATGTTCTTTGAATTTGCCAGGTTTTAAAACAATTTCCATAATATTTCGACCTGATATTCTTTGTTTTACTAAAATTCTGCAGGATTTAAACTGGCAGGATTTCGTACAAAATGGTTACATATTGTTCTTATCCTGAAAAATTAAACTGACAAAAATACCTGTCTTTACCAGTATTTCAAATTAAAAATCTCTCTATTTATCCAGTACTAATTTTCTTTAATTTTCTGAAAGGCAAAACCGAAAGAATGGTTTCATTTTACTTTCAGGTTAATTTGAATTTGTATAACTTGTATCGTTTTGTGAAGAGTAAGAGCCAGTCAGGGAAGCAAAGTTAATTTTTCATATAGCCATAAGACTGGTTTTTATGTCTGTGTGCCTGACACGGCGTAAGCATGTCAGGAATGAATGTAAACTAGAATATTCATTGTTTTATTTTCTCTGGTTTCTTACCCTGTGCCTCTGCGCCGTTGTGCCTTTATACCTTTCCTGGTGACTGACACGGCGGAACTGTGAGAAGAAGAGGGGAAGAATATGGGAAAGGGAGAAAAGAAGAGGAAATGCTGTTCTCCAACAAACAAACTAAAAATGAATATTACCAATAGAAAGAAAGTAATTGCCATTAATGCATTCCTGATTGCTGCATTATTTGGATTGGTGTCGCTAAATAAAGAAATCCTGAGACCTGCTTTGAATAATTCAGATTTATGGAAAATTTTAACTGGTTGCTTTCCAAATTTTATTGCAGCTTACATAATTAGTCTGGCTGTAGTATCTGCGGCATTGATTCGGAAATTTAAACATGTCCGGTTATTTTTATGACTTCTGCAATACTTATTCTAATTGGAAATCAACTAAAACCCAAACCTGAATTTTAAAATCCTATCTGGTTAGTTTTTAATGATTCAGCAAGAATAAAGAACACCTGACATGGAGAATAAGGATATTTTGTTCAGCCTGTGTCCGGCAAAGTCGGTAGTGTTGTCAGGTAAGCTAAAACCTAAAGTGCAACTTTGTAACCCGTGAATAGATTTGAATAATATATTAATTTGCATCTAATAACAATACAATGTTAAGGAACTATTTCAAGTCAGCTGCCCGGTTCATCAGAAACAATAAATTATTTGCTTCTATCAATTTATTAGGGCTTTCAATAGCCCTTGCTGCCTCATTTATTATACTGCTCTTTGTAATTAATGAACTTAGTTACAACCAAGGTCATAAGAATAGTAAACAGGTCTATCGGGTCCTTAACTATTATGTCGATTTTAAAAGTACACAATCAGGCACACCATATGCTCTGGCAACAGCATTAAAGGAAGATTTTCCACAGGTTGAAAAGGCTGCAAACTCCAGATATGTCAGAGGATTCAGCCTTAAGGTTAACGGGGAGTGGATTCCGGTTAGTGATGCTATTGCCACTAACAGCAACATTTTCGACATCTTTACCATCCCCCTGGTAAATGGCGCACCTGAAAATGATCTCCTTGATGATCGGAATTCCATAGTTCTTTCGCGTTCGCTGGCAGAAGTCGCATTTCCCGGACAAAATCCCGTAGGACAGGAGATAACCGGTTTGATTAATAACACTGAGCAGGTCTTTATGGTTAAGGGAGTATTCGAAGATATTCCGGAAAACTCAACATTCAGAACACGATGTTTAATTAACAGCAAATGGACACTTGATCCAATCAATACAACTTTTAAAATAACAAATGCAGATGTCAACTGGACCATGAACTTCTGGATTACCTGGGTCAGGCTTTCAAAAGACTGTAATGTGAAATTACTTGAAGATCAATTCAGATCTTTTGAGGTGAAACATATAAGTGAAAAACCTCCCTATCAATATTCACTTCAGAACCTCAGGGACGTTTACCTTAAGTCGACAAATGTGCAAAATTCCGGGATCAGCGGGAACATGAGCAATGTAAGACTCTTTTCTGCCATTGCATTTCTGATTATACTGGTTGCGGCAATAAATTATATAATATTATCAACTGCCGTATCAACCGGCAGGCGACTTGAGATAGGGATCAGAAAGACCTTCGGAGCAGTTAATAGTGGAATAAAGAATCAATTGCTGAGTGAATCTGTTTTGCTGGCCTTGATAGTGCTTCCGGTTGCTCTTGTATTAATGAAGATATCCCTTCCGTATGCGGGGAAGCTGTTTCAGACAAAGCTGAACATAATCAGCTCAAATATTATTATCTACCTTGGTGTATTCCTGGCTCTTACTGTTATTATAGGGATCATTTCGGGCTTATATACCTCATCATATTTATCACGCCTTAAAGTTGTGGATATCATCAAGAGTACCGCATATACAGGCAAAAGAAAACAATTTCTAAGATCTGCATTGATTGTCCTTCAACTTGTCATTTTCAGCTCATTTGTTTCGAGCACACTTATAATCCGCTCACAATATAAATATGCTTTGAATAAAGACCCGGGTTATTTCAACAAAGATATAATTCTGATTAACCTGGGACGTGATTTTAAGGATTACTCAGCATATATAAACAGCATTAAATCAAATCCGAATGTGATAATGGCCGGGGGAGTTATGGAAGGACTTCCCATGCAGGGATCTATGGTCATGATGATTCCAAATTTTGAGGATAAAACATTGAAAGTAAAGGTGGAAGGTCTGGCTGTTGATTATAATTTTATTAAGACAATGGGTATTAAAATACTCCAGGGACGCGAATTCTCGCAGGATTTCGGCAGTGATCTTAAGCAATCTGTGATGCTCAATGAATCTGCCGTTAAGCAGCTTGGAATTACCGATCCCCTGGGAAAGCAGTTATATGGTAAATCCATTATAGGAGTAGTTAAAGATTTTAATCTGCATTCAATCCACTCCGATATACCACCTCTGACGATCGATATGACTGACAGATATATCCAACAGGTGGCTGTTCATTATAAATCCGGAACACTACCTTCTATCCTCCCGATGCTTGAAGCTGAATGGAAAAAAGTTGCTCCCGAAAAGCCGTTCAGGTATACGACTATTGAAGATCTGATTAAAAGTATCTATTCATCTGAAAGAAATTTAAGTTCAATAGTTACGATATTTGCCCTGTTTACGCTTCTGATTGCTACATTAGGATTATTCGGCCTTACATTATTTATTGCCCGATCCAGGATCAAGGAAATAGGGATTAGAAAGGTTTTTGGAAGTTCTGAAAGTTCAATTGTATATTCCTTCCTTTTAAATTACCTGATCCTGGTGATAGCAGCTGTCCTTGTTTCAATTCCGGTTACACTCCATTTTATGACGAAATGGTTAAACAATTATGCCTATCAGACTGACATCAGCTGGTTTGTATTTGTTTTCTCGTTTGTAGTTGCAGCATTTGTAGTGCTCTTAACAGTATTTATCCAGTCTTACAGGGCATCCCGGACTAATCCCGTAGAAGCGTTACGACATGAGTAATCCTGCACCAGATAAAAAATTTAACACGAATATTACATACGAGAGTTCAATGATTGCTCCGTGCGGAATGAATTGCGGGTCATGTATAGCCTACATGCGACCAAAAAACAGTTGCCCGGGATGTTGGTTTGTGGATCGGGGTAAAGCAAGAGTTAATTGTGTAATTAGAAATTGCGAATTCCTTGAAAAAAAAGACTCAAAATTTTGTTTCGATTGTCAAAAATTTCCCTGCCAAAGAGCAAATCATTTAGCTTACAATATTTTTAATAAAATTTTTTCCGGCTTTTATCAAAAAGAAGCTGGGAGGGGTTTTAAATTCCGGTTACTTTTTTCTATATTTTGCGGTGATTTGTGAATGTTTAATGTTTGTTCCTGAAAAATATTTAATAGGTCATATAACCAACACGTTGGTTGTTATACCTGCGTGACTGATGCAACCATGCTGTGGAAAGAGTAATGGCAGAAAAGGAGAACAATGAATAAATTACGGGGCATTTAATTTAAAATAAACATTATGAAACTATTTGAATTACATAAGGTTTTTGAGTTTTCATTACCCTATATCTCATCATTTGACCTTATAAGACTTAAATATAACAAGCTATTTAATCAGTTCGACTTTACTACAGGTACTGATTGCGATACCATTACATTCAAAAATAAACAACTAAAAGCTGATGGTTCAGGCAGATATGAGGCTTTTAAAGTATTGAGGGAAGGGTCTGTTTCAATCAATTCTGAAGTAAGCAATCTGATTGTAAGCTGGTCAGTCAGACTTGACACTCTCTATTTTCTATCCTTACTGATTACTTTTGCTGCTACGATTATTGTTTATATTCTTCTTCGGCCACAGGCTTTAATGCTTTTAATAACAGGTATGTGTGCATTAGGATGCTCTTTTGGAATAGGATATTTATATATCTTAAACAAAATTGATGAAATAAATATTACGTGTCTTGAGCAATGAAAATGGGAAATTGGGTTACCTCAGCAAATAAGATTCTCTAATTATTAAAAAGTTCAGCACAAGGGTATATCAGAATTTGAACAATAATTATGGAATTGCATATAATTTGCGAGCCCGGCGCAATAAATTGAACATAAAAAGAAAGTGTTCCATTTTGAGGCGCCCTCTTTTGTTTTCATCCGGTTATAAAAATCTATAGAAGGAATGACAATTACAATGAGCACCAAATTTAAATAATTCATATTCAAAAAAGACAAAAAGCATTCTTATTTGGAGATCCGAATAATCCGGTAAAAAATATTTGAAAGAAAGCGTCTATATAATTAAGAACGGGACTATCAAAATCATCCTGTAGTATTATGTACTGGGAATGAGGTCTTTGTCTTTAAGATATTCCTTGGAGAACTGGCTTGGATTAATTCCAAATTCACGATAAAAGCACTTGCTGAAATATTTAGCGTCAGAAAAACCAGATTTCCATGAAACTTCATTAATATTCCAGTTGTCATTTGATAAAATCAATTTTGCGGCATAGTTCAGTTTTGCTTTTTTAATAAAATCAACCGGTCTGAGATTTGTTACTTCCCTGATTTTTCTATAAAAAGAAGATCGTGACATACTCATATTTTGGGATAAATTCTCCAGGGTATAGTTTTCATTCTCAAGATTCTCATACACGTGATTAAGACACCCTTTAATGAAATCGCCCTCGGTAATATCTTTTGTTTGCAACAGGCTTCTGAAAGAAGGAGACGGACAAAAGAATTGTTTCATTTTTTCCCTGCTCTCAATAAGATTTTTGATATTAGATAAAAGCAAATATTCATTAAAAGGTTTAGTGATATAGGCATCAGCTCCTATATCAAAGCTTTTTATCATATTATCTTCAGAGTCAATAGCGGTTAGTAGAATAACAGGAATATGGCAGGTTATAGGATGTTCTTTAATTTCTATGCACATTTTCATTCCATCCATCACCGGCATAAGGATATCACTTAAAATGAGGTCAGGACCTTTTTTTATGGCCGTATTCAAACCTTCTTTTCCATTGGTTGCTGTAATTATATTGTAATATTTACTTAATATATCAGTAATCACACCTATCAAATCCGAATTATCCTCTACGACCAGGATGGTTTTGCTTTTATCTGAAGTTTTAGAGAAATCAATACCCAGCTCTCTGATTTGAGCATTCTTATTATTAACCTTAGAATTTGAATGGTTGTGAAACTGTGGAAAAGTAATTGTAAAACAGGTACCTTTATTTATGACACTTTTAACAGTAATGTCACCACCGTGTAATTGAATAAGCTCTTTACTTAAGGCAAGACCGATACCTATGGTTTTTTTGTCGGAGATGTAATTTGGATTACTTGCTTTATGAAATCTGTCAAAAATAAATGGTAGTTCATTCTTAGGGATGCCAACTCCATTATCCTTAACTTCAATAATTATCTTTGAATTTTCACATGCCAGAGATACAGATACTTCACCAGATTCTTTACTGAATTTGATTGCATTTGTGAGCAGGTTATACATAACTTTTTCAATCACACCAAGATCAAATTCGGCAAAAATTTCACTTCCGGTCAATGTAATCAATTTTATCTCTTTTTTTTCTGCCTGTTCACGAAAAGTATCTATGATATTGATGATGTACTGCGTTATATTACCGGTGAAAAAGGTTAAATGGTATTTATTATTTTCTATACTGCGGAATTTTAGTATTCCGTCGGTAAGACGCACAAGTCGTTCTGAGCTTCGTTGCAAAACGAGAACTTTATTTCTTATTGATTCGTCATGAATCTGATTAAGGATATCCTGGATAGGATTAATGATTAAAGTAACAACAGTTCTGAGTTCATGCGAAAGATCCGTAAACAGACGTAACTTATTTTCCCTTGCTTCTTCTGCAACAATCAGCAGGTCTAAAGAATCATCACGTTGTTTTGTAATAATCTGATTTTGCTTACTGATCGTTTTGTTCTTATCATCAAGGATTTTGTTCATTTTGTTCTTATGTTTCCAGGAGACAAGGATTATAGTCACAGTAAGTATTAGAAGTATTATTGTGGTATAAGTCAGAAGTAATAGGATTCTGCGTTTATTAAGCACTTCAGACATTTCATTTAGCTGGTCGCTCTGGTTATCAATTTTATACTGTTGATCATGTAATTGTCGTCCCTGAAGCCATAATGTTCTGGCATTAGTATTATCGATTCTGTAGGTGCTCAGGTCCATATTTCTATCATATGGCTTCCCCGTCAGAATTTGGATCGCAAGTTGTATTGCTTTATCGCCGCCGGACGGATAATATATAGTACCGTCGATAAAGCCGTTAATTACCATACTTACACCACCTGTAGATGTATTAATTCCATCCACCCCTATAATATAGGGTTTGAGGTTATATTTTCTTACAGATTTTGAAGCTGCATTTGCCATGAAATCATTGTGGGCAAATATCAGGTCAAAGTCGTTAAATACTCTGAACAGGCTATCGGTAAGGATGAGGGTTTTACTTTCAAGCCAGGCACCTTCCACTGTCTTTACTGTTTTAATGTTTGAAAATTTGTCTATTATTTCATGAAAACCTGCAGATCTTTCTTTTGCAGGGGTAGAACCTTTTAATCCGGTTATTTCAAGAACATTTCCCCTGCCTTTTAACAGTTCTTCCGCAAAGTATCCTGCTTCCTTTCCGATAGCGAGATTATCAGCACCAATGAATGCCGTATACTTGCTTGAATTAATCTTTCTGTCAACGATTATTACCGGGATTCCTTTATTGTATACCTTTTCCACCGTGGGAGTAAGTGGCTCAGCTTCATTGGGAGAGACAATTAACAGATCAATTCCCTTTGATACCAGATCATTGATATCAGCAATTTGTTTTTCATTGTTATCTCCTGCATCTTTTACAATTAATTCGATATTATAGTCGCGGAAGAAAGTAATTTCCCGCTTCATTTCCCCGACCATATTTTTACGCCATTCGTCAATCATAGTGCATTGAGAAAAGCCTATGACCATCTTCTGTCCCGGATTTCTTTCTATCTTTTTGATACATCCGGACAATAAAATCAATATTAAAATCAGGTACTTCTTCATATATTGCGCATACGAAATTAAACGATAAATTTAATTAGCGTGCTGAATATTAACCAAATATGTACTTGAATTACAATTGTGAGCAAAATCAGAGTAAAGATATAATATCTTTTATTTCTATCCCTATTATACCCCCAATTTAATGGCACTATTATATCTTTCATTTGAATAGGTTATTATGGCAGATTATTACAGCTTTGAACCTTTTCTAAGAATGGTCTGCAATATACACTTCCACCTGAATTACTTATTTGCAGTGTCATTATAACGCTCAGCGGAAGGATCTCCATGATATTGAATGTAAGTCAATTACATCATAGTCCGTAGATTGAGGTGATAAGGATTATGACACCAATTTGCAAATAGGTGAGAAATATTCCGAACACTCATGATTTCAAATCAGTATCTCATGTCATGGTAACATACCTGTCAGTATAATGTATATCAAAGTATTATGACAATGATGTTGATCATGATGATTTGTTATCTCGACTCAGGACCTTGTTAAAAAAGCCTAACCTGGTATATAAAGTATTTAAATTCAGTATTTTAAGGAATTTCATTCTGTACAAAATCAGTTAATTCTTTACTCTCCATTTTTAAAGCCAATTAAGGTTCTGTTCTTCCCTGAGATTGCTCATTTTTTGAACAGTGGTCAGTTTTTCATACCATTTTGAACAATTCTTGCCTGAAGCGTGAACGGGCTTATATAAATGGTTTAATATTTATGCTATAATGAACATATTTTGACCATTCGAATTATCATTCAACTGATAACTTTAAATTAAAAATTATCGGCTGATGATATCAAATAATGACAATTACAACAAAAGCAAAAAGAAAAAAGTACTTTGTATTGGTGAAATCTTATGGGATTTACTTCCGGAGGGAGCAAAAGTAGGAGGGGCTCCATTAAATGTTGCACTGCATCTTAAGAATTTTGGATTTGAAGTCAAATTTGCAGGCAGGATTGGGAATGATCAACTTGGATATAATCTGAAAAGCTTTATTGAAAAACAGGGTCTTGATAGTGAACTTTTACAGACAGATAATGAACTTGAAACCAGTACTGTAAAAGTAGAGCTGCAACCCGATAACCAGGTCCGGTTCGAGATTGTGGACAATGTCGCCTGGGACAGGATTGAATTTTCGGATAAGCTCAGAAAGTCGGCGGAAGAAGCAGATGTTATCATCTATGGTACCCTGGCGTCACGGCATTCATACACAAGACAAACCATCCTTAATATCCTTGAGTGTAACAGAGGCCTGAAACTTATCGATGTAAATCTGAGGGCACCGTTTATTAATAAAGTGATTGTGGAAGGACTGATCCAAAGGGCCACAATAGTAAAATTAAATAATGATGAACTCAGATTAATAGCCGGTTGGTATAATAAGAACTATAATGAAAGGGACCTTGCAGTATGGTTCTGTGAAAAATATCCCTGTGAAATATTATGTGTAACACGTGGAGATAAAGGGGCATTTCTTTACAATAATGGTCAATACTTAGAACATCAGGGTTTTAAGGTTGATGTAAAGGATACTGTTGGGTCAGGAGACGCTTTCCTTGCAGGGTTTTTATCAAGGTATCTGTCTGGAGAATCGTTAAACCTTTCTCTGGAATATGCTTGCGCTACAGGAGCCCTTGTTGCAACAAAGACAGGGGCAACGCCTTTCTATAAGAAGAATGAAATCAGGGGAATAATCCAATGCGGATGAACAATATTTTATTCTGTCTGCAGGATTTTGCCAGGAAAGCACTAAGATGGGAGAGGAGACTTGAATTTTCAATGGAAAGTCCTCGTTTCTTCGATCTGGTACGTTGGGGAATCGCTACTGGAATATTAATGAAAAACATAAGATCAAATAAATGATTCTATAGTCATTAAGATGATATATATCAATTCATAAATGGAGAAACAAGGAATATCAATTATCCGGGAGGCAGTATTAATTAAAATATAATAACATACTTCATGAATAAAAGATATTTAT
>CAYYIW010000002.1:0-162902 GCA_964472085.1 uncultured Rikenellaceae bacterium
ATCAACCACCGGACCAATGATCTGGCTGATTTTCCCTGTGTTCTGTGACATATATCTTATTTGTTATTTAATTGAGTATAAATGTTCTTTTCATCATATAAGTCTTTTCCTGTTTTCTTATTCTCCCATTACCTTCTACACCTCATAATCATTAATCCAGAAAACAGAAGATACAAATTTAACAATTTTTGGGGCTTTTCTCCCCCGGTCGTCCATTAATTAGGCCTTCCGGGTTCTGCCCGTTCTATCTTTCCGTACCGGCCGGCCTGTTATTGTTACTCCTGTTATGTTTACAGGAGCACCATGCCGGCGGGTCATTTTTCCCGTCCTATCAAAGAGCCGGCCATTAATTGTAATTCCGCCTTTCTCTTCTTTGGCACATCGATCTTTTCGAGCAGCGAAAGAGCGTTTCTAATATATTCATTGGCCAGGTTCTCTGTCACCGATCTAATATTAAGCCTGTCATAAATTCCCATCACTGTCTTCACCTTTACCTCCGGGTCAGCATCTGTTGATGAAAACAGCTCATGAAGGATCTTTAGCTGATCGGGGTTTGACAGTTCAAACGCTTTCACAAGCAGATAAGTCTTCTTGTTTGATATAATATCACCGCCCTGCACTTTACCGAATACCTTTGCTTCACCGTAGCTGTCGAGCAGGTCATCCTGTACCTGGAATGCCAGGCCGAGGTTCCTGCCGAATTCATATACAAGATCTGCATCCCTGTCCGAAGAGCCACCAATAACCGCACCTATCATGGAAGAAGCGGCCACCAGGACAGATGTCTTAAGCTCAATCATCTTGAGATATTCCTCCTGGGTGACAAATGATGCCTTTTCAAAATCCATATCCAGCTGTTGTCCCACACACACCTCCACAGCTGCCTTGTTATATATCCTGAACACTTTTGACAGGTACCTGGATGGAGTCTGAAGGAAGCATTCATTGGCTATGAAGGCCATCACATCGCCTGACAATACTGCCTGGTTAATATCCCACTTGCTGTGTACGGTAGGGAAATTCCTTCGAACAGGTGCCTGATCCATTATATCATCGTGCACCAGTGTGAAATTATGAAAGACCTCGATCCCGATAGCAGGCATCAAAGCCTCGCTTATATTATCATTAAAAAGGTTACAGGACATCAGGGCCAGCACCGGTCTCAGTCTCTTTCCCCCGATGGAAAGAATATACTTTACGGGATCAATAAGCTTTTCAGCTTCCGTATTATACGACAGATTGGTTATAGCCTTTTCGACTAAATCTTTAAGTTCAGTTTGGTTGTACATTCTCTTTTACAACAATCCGCTTATCACTACTTATATCTTAACCATTAAGGGCTTCCGCACCACTTACAACTTCAAGTATCTGGTTTGTAATAGCTGCCTGCCGTGCTTTGTTATATTGAAGTGTCAGTTCTCTGATCATGCTTGTTGCATTATCCGTAGCCTTATGCATTGCTGTCATCCGGGCACCGTGTTCGGCAACGAAGGAATTCAGGACTGCCTTATAAAATTGTATCTTTAAGGATTTAGGTATAAGTTCTTTTATTATTCTTACCCTGTCAGGTTCATATATATAATCGACTGGTGTGGTCTTAGCACCGTCCTGCGGTGTTGACTCGACGGGAAGGAATACTTCCGTGGTCAGTGTCTGAACCGCTGCATTCTTAAACCTGTTATACACAAGCTCCACCCGGTCAAACTCCCTGTCCACGAAACTTTTCATCACTCCTTCGGCCACTCTGGTAACATTATCATATGTGAGATCATTTAGAAGATCATTCTGTTGGGGCAGGATCTTTAAGCTGGTCTTCCTGAAGAAATCATACCCTTTCTTACCAACATTCAAAATGGATATGTTTCCCCTGTTATACTGATTACTGTACTGTTCAGATATTAGTCTCCGGGCTTCTTTAATAACATTGGCATTAAAGGCACCGCAGAGACCCCTGTTTGATGTGATCACCACTATCAGGATCTTCTCTCCAGCTATGTTCCTGCCATATATGTTTTCAATTTCCGAGTCGGCCAGGCTTTGCGACAGATCGATCTGTAACTCCTGCAGTTTATTTGCATAGGGTCTCAGGCTGACAATTTTATCCTGTGCCTTACGTAACCTGGCTGCTGACACCATCTTCATTGCTGAGGTGATCTGCCGTGTCGATTTCACAGAGGCTATTCGTATACGTATTGCTTTTAAATTCGCCATTTAAAATTCATTTATCAGCTCAACCTGATCACTGAGGCTTGTATTTCAAAACTAATTCTGCTGCCACTTTTTCAAGTGTTCCTGTGATCTTATCATCAAGAATGCCATCCCCCAGGCTGTCAAGAACATCCTTATGCCGCAGTTCAAGATATTCCAGGAACTCAGTCTCGAAGCTTCTTACTTTATCTATAGGAACATCTTTCAGCAATCCCATTGTCCCGCAATAAATTATTGCAATCTGTTTTTCCACCGGAACGGGGGCATATTGTCCCTGCTTTAGAATCTCAACGTTTTTGGCTCCTTTATTTAGTATAGCCATAGTAGTTGCATCGAGATCGGAACCGAATTTTGAGAAAGCCTCCAGTTCCCGATACTGAGCCTGGTCAACCTTAAGTGTCCCTGCGATCTTCTTCATTGCTTTGATCTGTGCATTACCACCAACCCTCGATACAGAAATACCCACGTTAATGGCTGGTCTTACACCGGAGTTGAAGAGGCCTGATTCAAGAAATATCTGCCCGTCGGTAATTGAGATCACGTTGGTTGGTATATAAGCCGATACGTCACCAGCCTGTGTCTCGATGATCGGAAGGGCTGTCAGTGACCCCCCTCCTTTAACCATAGGTTTCAGCACTTCCGGAAGATCATTCATGGTTTTGGCCACTTCATCCGATTCAATGATCTTGGCTGCCCTTTCAAGAAGCCTTGAGTGAAGGTAGAATACATCACCAGGATATGCTTCACGTCCCGGCGGACGGCGGAGAAGCAGCGATACTTCGCGGTATGAGACAGCCTGCTTTGACAGGTCGTCATAAATAATCAGTGCATCACGTCCGGTATCACGGAAGAATTCCCCTATTGCTGCACCGGCAAAAGGAGCATAGAACTGTGATGCAGCCGGATCGGAAGCCGTTGCAAGCACTATGACAGTATATTGCAGAGCGCCGTGCTCTTCAAGTATAGCGGCAATGTTAGCCACGGTAGATCCTTTCTGTCCGATTGCTACATATATACAATAAACAGGCTTACCCTTTTCAAAGTTACTGAGCTGGTTTATTATAGTGTCAATAGCGATAGCAGTCTTTCCTGTCTGCCTGTCGCCAATTATCAGTTCCCTTTGTCCGCGGCCTATCGGTATCATGGCATCTATAGCCTTTATACCTGTCTGCAGTGGCTGCTTTACTGGCTGACGGTATATAACTCCGGGAGCCTTTCTTTCAAAAGGCATGTCATACAGCTCTCCTGTCACCGGACCTTTGCCATCGAGAGTCTGTCCCGTAGGGTTTATTACGCGCCCCAGCAGTCCTTCACCCACACCAATAGATGCTATACGGCCCGTACGTTTAACAATATCTCCTTCATTAATCTCTTCTGTGGGTCCAAGCAACACTGCCCCGATATTATCTTCCTCGAGGTTCAGGACTATAGCTTCCATTCCATTTTCAAACTCTATCAGTTCGTTTGACTCCACATTTGACAGCCCGTAAATGCGGGCAATTCCGTCACCAACCTGAAGCACAGTTCCAACTTCCTCCAGATCAACGCCTGTCTGAATGCCTTCCAGTTGCTGCCTGAGGATCTTTGAAACTTCCGCCGGTTTAATATTTGCCATGTTATATTAACTTAAGATTCCTAAATATTTTATTGAATTGTTATTCTTTAATCATTGAACTTTCGAGAAGTTCCTTTTTTACCCTGCGCAGTTTATTCCTGATACTGGCATCAATATAGTTATCGTCCACTTTCAGAATAAAGCCCCCGATAATCTCCGGGTCGACTATTTCTTCAAGCTTAACTCTTGTCTTGAAGACCTCGGATATCAGGCCGGTTATCTGCTTTGTAACAGAAGGATTCACCTTAACAGCAGTAGTCAGAGAAGACTCGGTTATACCTTTAAACTTCATTGTATCATGAATGAAATTCCTTGCTATTGCGGGGATAAAACTCTCGCGACCGTTCTTTACCACCAGGTCGATAAGTGAAAGGGTAATGTCTTCCACGTTATCTTTAAGAATGGCATGAAACACCTCTGATTTTTTGGAAGGATTGATGATCGGGCTCTGGAGTAATTCCTTTGCCTCCGGACTCTTACATATCTCCGCGACAAAGATCATGTCCTCATTAACTTTTTCAAGTATGTTCTTTTCAAGGGCCGAATCAAACAAAGCGGTTGAGTACCTGACTGATATTTTACTGTCATTCATTGTTGATATACCTCTTTAATTCTTTTTAAAGTCAATATCTTTAAGATATCTGTCTATCAGTTTCTCCTGCTCACCTGTTTGCTCGAGCTTCTGTCCCAGTAATTTCGAGGCAATCTCAACTGAAATTACGGCCACCTGTTCACGTATCTCCGACAGGGCTTTAAGCTTCTCGCTTTCTATACCTGTTCTTGCTTTTTCTATAAGTTTCTCGGCTTCTTCTGCTGCTTTGCCTTTTGCTTCGGAAATCAGTTTCTCTCTTACTTCCCTGGCTTCCTTAAGGATATTCTCTCGTTCCTCCCTTGCCTTACGCAGAATGACCTCATTATCACTCAGCAGTTTAAGCATCTCCTCCTTGGCTTTTTCTGCCGATTCGAGAGAGCTTCGTATCATCTCATCGCGTGCTTTTACTGCGTTCAATATAGGTTTCCATGCAAATTTTGCGAGAATGAAGAAGAAGATACTGAAAATGACAACCGACCAGAAAAGAGTCCCGAATGCGGGGGTAGTAAGACTGTTAGCTAATAATATCATAATTAATCCTTTAACAAATTACTTAAAAATGAAGCCCTGCAACCAACCGTTGCAGGCCTCATAAATCCTGGTTAAGACAACAAGGAAACTACTACTGCGAACAAAGCAACTCCTTCAATAAGGGCAGCTGAAATGATCATTGCAAGCTGAATCCTGGAATAGGCTTCCGGTTGTCTTGCTATTGCATCCATCGCCTGACCTCCGATCCGGCCGATGCCAATACCGGCACCTATAGCCGCCAGTCCTGCTCCCAATGCTGCAAATGTACCTGTCATAATAATTAAAATATTTAGTTAAACAAAAAATGCTAATGACTCTCCTGCACTGCCATACCTATGAACAATGCCGAGAGAAGTGTAAATATATATGCCTGTAAAAATGCCACCAGTAATTCCATAAAGTCCATGAAAACCACGAAGAATACAGAAACCGGAGCTAGCCAAATGGTTCCGAAAATAAAAATCAGTGAAATAAGGCTGAGGGCAACGATATGTCCTGCCAGCATATTGGCGAACAATCGGATCATGAGTGCAAAAGGCTTGGCAAATAAGCCGATAATTTCCACCGGTATCATAATAGGCAGAAGCCATAACGGAACGCCGGGTGTTGCGAATATATGCCGCCAGTAGTTCTTATTACCGCTGAACTGGATAATAACAAAAGAGAAAAGTGCGAGGGTTAAAGTAACTGCAATATTACCTGTAACCACAGCACCGAAAGGTGGAGGAAACGGCACCAGCCCCATAATGTTGTTGGTCAGGATAAAGAAAAATACGGTAAGCAGAAAGGGCATGTATTTTTCATACTTATGATCACCAAGATTTGGTATTGCAACATCATCACGTATAAAAATTATTACAGGCTCAAGAAAACTCTGCAGTCCTTTGGGTTCACTGATGCCTGTCTTTTTATATGTCCTTGCCAGGGCCAGGAATAATAAAAGGCATATAACAGCTGCGCCCAACATTCCGAAATTGGTTTTTGTCAGTGAGATATCAAGCGGCAGGTTTTCCTCGTCTGCCTGGCCTGTGGCATCGACTTCCACTATTATTCCCCTCAGATCACCATCTTCTTCAAGCCTGAATCCCCTGTATTCCTGACCGTGGGCAAGTCTTTTTGAAGAAAAGATGTTCAGGCCCTTATCCTTCGAGTATACGATCACAGGCAGGTATAATGCCACTGGCTCACCATCCTTTTTCGTGTAAAGATGCCATTCATGTGCATCGGCAATATGATCCATTATGAATGTGTTTGCATCAAATTTTTCAATACCTTCTCCTTTATCGTGGCTCTCCTGGCCAAAAGCTGAAATTGTGGTACCCGCGACCAGAAAAAATAAAAATAGACCTATAAAAAATTTCGTTTTCAAACCGGTATGTGTTTTACAAAGATCTGTGTTTCAGAGTTTTTGATATGGTATATATCAAATACAAAGTGAGTGTTAAATATATAACAAAAAAACTTAAAAGCGACTGCAAAGAGTTTTTTTTAGCAACAATGAACCAAATAAGGGCCAATCCGATCTCAAGCAGGAACTTAAGACTGAGTGCAACCAGGCTGTGAAATGTCTGGCTCCGGAGACTTTTTGATTGCCCTTTCATGAAAACGGCGAAAGTCGCTATTCCAATTACGGAGAAAAGTAATGACAGAATGGCGATACTGCCGGGATCAAGATCAAGTTTTACAATTTTTACGAGGAGATATCCTGTTAATACCAACAGGATATTAAGGAACAGAAGGATTAATATATAATTCAAAAACCTCTTCAAGAGACGATCACTTTAGGAAGTCTTTCACTGCTGTATAGATTGCCGCAAATACTCCTAACAGTGAAAGTACTATAGTAAAAACAGGGGTTTGAAATCCTGCCAGTTTATCAAGTTTAGTTCCTCCCCAGACGGCGACCAGTATTATTCCGGCCATCTGGAAAGCAAGGCCTGAGTACCTGGCAAAGTCATGGATACCCTTATTTCCCTGTTTTTTCGGATTCTTTTTCTTTGATGAGAGAGGTTCCTCCATTGAAATCGGTATCACTCATTTTGCAGCTACCCGTAAAACTGGCTCCCGGTTCAATGGACAGCTTTGAGGTAGCTATGTCACCAAGTATTCTGGATGAGGCTTTCAGTGTAAGCAGCTGACTCACATTGATCTTTCCCTCCACAATACCTGATACTTCCGAATTCTTACAAAAAACTTCCCCGCTTACTTTTCCTGTTGTTCCAATAACAACTTTCCCTTTTGTATTGAGATTGCCCTTCAAAGCTCCGTCTATCCTGATATCTCCATTGGAAACAACATCACCTGTTATTTCAGTTCCGTTACTTATCAGATTTATGGTCGGGTTTTCTGCCTCATTGATTTTTGCCATATTTTTTTGAAGTTTATTAATGATAAAGCTTAATAACTTACAAATATAAAAACTATTGCATAAAAACCATCAGGTGATCACTATTTAGGATCGTAGGCCCACTTAAGGTACACGGACCCCCAGGTAAAGCCTCCTCCGAAGGCTGCCAGTATCAATATATCACCCTTTTTAAGATTCTTTTCATTTTCCCACATAACAAGTGGTATTGTAGCTGTTGTGGTATTGCCGTAGTTCTGTATATTGATCATAACCTTTTCCGGAGGCAGTCCCATTCTTCTGCCTGTGGCATCAATTATACGGAGGTTGGCCTGGTGAGGAACAAGCCATGCAATATCTTCAGATTTAAGGTTATTACGTTCCATTATCTCAACAGCCACATCAGCCATGTTGGAAACGGCAAATTTGAATACGCTCTGTCCTTCCTGGTATATATAATGTTCCTTTGCGTCAATTGTCTCGTATGAGGCTGGTTTAATGGACCCCCCGGCTTTAATATGCAGGAATTTCCTTCCGGAGCCGTCTGTATGGAAGATATGGTCCATCACACCCAGGTCCTCTGTTGTGGGCTCCAGTAATATTGCTCCGGCACCATCGCCGAAAAGAGGGCAGGTGGTGCGGTCGGTATAATCCACAATGGACGACATTTTGTCTGTTCCCACGATCACGACCTTTTTATACTGGCCCGATTCAACATAAGTAGCACCTGTCTGCAGGGCAAAGATAAAACCTGAACAGGCAGCATTAAGATCAAAGCTGAAAGCGTTTTTTATTCCGCATTTATCGGATATGATATTTGCCGTAGCCGGGAAAAACATATCAGGTGTTACCGTGGTGCAGATCAGGAGATCCACATCATCCGGATTGGTATTTGTTTTTTCCAGCAAGCCGCGTACAGCATGTTCGCCCATGTCTGAACTTCCGGCGCCTTCTTCTTTAAGAATTCTTCTTTCCTTAATCCCGACTCTTTGCATTATCCATTCGTCGGAGGTTTCCACCATTGTTGATAATTCCTGATTTGTCAGTCTGTATTCCGGCACCCAGGCATTAATACCCGTAATGGCTGCACGCATTCTTTTCATTTTTATATTTCTTCTTTTATCTTCTGGGCCAGGTTCGCATGAACACTATCCCTGGTCTGAAGAATCATATTCATTATAGCTTTACGCCTTGAGACACCATGACCAATAACCACATTGGCATTTATCCCTATAATCGGTGTGCCGCCTATATTCTCATAATCGAGGCGGTCAAAGAATGAATCTTTCAGGTTTCTGCTTTTATAGATATGATGAAAGGCTTCCCCCTGTTTAAGGATCACATTCCCAACAAAACCATCGCATACGATAACATCAGTCATCGTCTCCCGGAAGAGAGTATTACCTTCAACATTCCCTACAAAATTAAGGGTAGGATGATCTCTCATCAGTTCATATGCCGTTTTTATCGCAGGAGTACCTTTGGTTTCCTCTTCACCTATATTAATCAGGCCTACTGTAGGATTGTCCTTCCCGAGAACATATTTGGCATAAATTGAACCAAGAATTCCGTACTGTAAAAGCACCTCAGGTTTACAGTCGGGATTTAATCCCACATCAAGAATAACTGAATACCTGTTGTCTACAGACGGAAGTAAGGTAGCCAGAGCGGGACGCAGAACGCCGGGGATCACGTTTACCGTATAACTTGCTCCTACCAGCATCGCTCCTGTATTTCCGGCGCTGCAGAAGCCATTAAGAAATCCATTTTTCAACATTCCGTAACCAACTGCAATGCTTGAGTTTTTCTTCTGTGAAAAAGATTTTGCGGGATGGTCTCCCATCTCAATAATCTGTGTTGTATGTACTATTTCAAATAAGGATGGCTCCACCTGCATTTCACTAAGCTTGTCAAGGATTGACTGTTCGTCTCCTATCAGCACAAGTGTTTCACCTTCTGAAAAATGCTGCAGGGAATCTACTGCGCCCTCAATGACTGCATCAGGTGCATAATCACCACCCATGACATCAAGGCCTATTTTCATATCCTTCCTGTTAAATTAAAAGCGTCAGGCTGTTGCTTTTTTCTCAATAGCTAACTTCCCCCTGTAATATCCACACTCAGGGCATACCCTGTGATACATAACTGAAGATCCGCAGTTTGAACAGGTGGCAACAGTAGGAGAAGTCGCTTTATAATGTGTCCTGCGCTTATCTCTCCTGGTTTTGGAATGTTTGTGTTTCGGATGTGCCATTTTAATTCAGTTTAATTATCATTCATTAATTTCTTCAATTCTTCCCATCGCGGATCCGTTGCAGGCTCCTCTTCAACCATATGCTCTTTCAGCTTCTTCAACATTTCCGGGTTACATGTGCTCTTTCCGTCAGCATCATCCGGATGCACCCTCTTTATCGGAAGCGACAGTGATATATAATCATACAGATGCTGTTTCATGTCCAGCTCGTGTTCATCAGCTGCCAGGTACAACATATCCGGATCTGTATCCCCTTCTTCCCTCCCGAACTTAACCAGCAGCCTGTTCTCACTCTCAACGGGTTGCAGGAACATATCCAGGCATCTGTCGCAACTTAAATTTACCCAGCCCCGGATCGTAATCAGCAGATCAAGATGGGTTTTATGCCTTTCCAGCTCTATATGCGCTGTAAGGCTACCCTCCGTTATCTCCGATTCTTCATACTGTTCAAAAAACTCTTTATTAATCTCAAAATCAAATATGTGGAGTCCTTCTTTTAAACCGCCTAACGGTATCATATTTGTACCGTACATCACTTCTAAATTTTGGTTTGCAAAAATATAAATCCTTCGCCAATTAAAAAAATTATCAACAAAAAAGTAACATTTAGTGCTATAAAACACCAAATACCGGCATTAAAACGTTGCTTACCGATTTTTTATACCTGTTTGTTGGAGGAAAATATATATTTGACTTAATTAAAGTTTCAAACCATGACACATAAAGAATATAAAAGGATAAGAGTAAGAGACCACCGCCCCGGATTAAATGTCGGCATTTTCTTCATTCTGCTTGGTGTGGCTCTGCTTATTGCTACAAATGATCTTTTACATCTTGGCAGCGTGAACAGGTATTTCACATGGGAGACTGCGATGATATTTATCGGTGCTCTGCTTCTCCTCAACCTGAAGTTCGCAGGAGGCTTTTTACTCATTGCCGGTGGCATATGGTTCCTGCAGGATAACTATTTCATTTTCCCGCACGAATTTTTCAGGATCTATTACTGGCCTGCAGTGATAGGGGTAATTGGAGTTTCCTTTATCCTGTCTGCATTAATAAAAAAGAAGAACAAATAGTTAATTAAGTATCAATCAAATAAATTTAGAGTTATGGAAACAAATGAAAATTTTTCGGGTGGCAAAATGCCGGACGAACACAATCATCATTATCCATCGAGTAACCGGGCCATAGTCGGAGTTGTCCTGGTGCTTGTGGGATTGTTCCTTGTCCTGAGAAACACAGGTTTCTTTCCCGGATTTATCGACCATATTATATTCAGCTGGCCTATGCTTCTGGTAGCCATCGGCCTGATAATGACACTTGGCTCCTCGGAAAAGACAGCAGGAATTATAGTCATGGCGGTAGGAGGTTTTTTCCTGTTACCGAAAATATTCAGCGAGACCTTCTATAATTATAATATGTTCTGGCCATCAATATTTATAATTATAGGTGTGATTTTTATTGTTTCAAGAAGAAAGACGGGAGGACCGGCTTTCTCAAAAGGTGTGGCAGGTGACGATTATATAGATTATGTCCATATCTTCAGCGGAGGGGAACGCCAGATAATATCCCAGAACTTCCGTGGAGGTAAACTAACAGCAATATTCGGTGGTACTGAAATAGACCTTACAAGAGCTGCTCTTGCACCCGGAAGGAACACTATCGAGCTTGCCTGTATCTTCGGGGGAGCTACAATAATAGTCCCCGACGACTGGAACGTTAAGATTGAAGTAACGCCTATACTCGGAGGCTTTAACGACTCACGAAAACTGATCTCCGGCACTTCTGTGGATTCAACAAAACAGCTTGTGATATCAGGTGCAGTGATATTCGGCGGTGGTGAAATAAAGAGCTATAAATGATATCCTGAATGAAACACCCTGTATTTGAAAGCAGTGTGCGACAGCTGATATGGTGGCTGGCCTGGATCTTGGTAGCACTGGGTCAGTCCGTACTGTTTTATTACGTGTATGGCAGTTTCATGAAAATAAGCATTGTGGAAAGCCTTATCTCGATGCTGATATACTCAGGACTGGCTCTCTCAATATGGTATCCGTTTCAATATTTCAATTCAGGGGAAACACGGACAACAATACAGCTTTCCAACATTGTTATTATTGGTGTCATCACCGTCAGCCTCTGGATTCTTCTGGTCAGGTTTATCACAGGCACCATTGTGCAGGAAGGTCTAAATTATAATGCTTACTGGACCGCTACTCTTCCATACAGGACAGGAGAAGGAATATTTCTTTACGGACTTGTTATCCTAACATATTACCTGTTCATCAGTCTTACCAAGCTCACGGAAAAAAATGCCAGGGCCGCAAAACTTGAGAGCCTGGTAAGGGAAACCGAAATAAAGATGCTCAGGTCGCAGATCAATCCCCATTTTCTCTTTAACAGCCTCAACTCTATAAGTTCACTTACAATAACCGATCCTGAGAAAGCCAGGGATATGGTTGTGAGGCTGTCGGAGTTCATGCGATATGCCCTGTCGAGAAAAGATGAGCAACCTGTTACCCTGGAAAATGAACTGGACAACCTGAGGCTCTACCTTGATATTGAAAAAGTCAGATTCGGAGATAAACTTATTACAGAAGAGTCAGTTGAAAAAGAATGTCTGGGATTTAAAATACCTGTCATGCTCCTGCAGCCTCTCTATGAAAATGCCGTAAAGTACGGTGTTTATGAAAGCACCGGGACAGTGCATATAAAGACAGAGGTCAGGAAAATAACCAATTACCTTGAAATAACGATAAGCAATAATTTTGATGCCTCACCAAGATTAAAGATAGGGACAGGTACCGGCCTTCTGAATGTAAGCAGGCGTCTTGAGCTTTACTACGGTAAAAATGCATCAATAACAACAACAAAGGAAAACAGTATTTTTACTGTAAAACTATCTATTCCCGAGCTGCAGAGTTAATCCATATTTCAAAATTTATGTTTAATTTTAGTGGGTCAACAACGGGTCCGCCTGTACACCCTGTTGAAAAATAAAAAGGTATTATGGAAAAGATACGAACAGTTATAATTGATGATGAGACTCCTGCCAGAGAGCTTATAAAGCATTACCTGTCAGAAATGGATGATATAGAGATCGTTGCAGAATGCGCTGATGGCTTCAGCGGACTGAAGACCATCACGACAATGAAACCTGACCTTGTTTTTCTTGATATACAGATGCCCAGGCTTACAGGTATCGAGATGGTTGAGGTGATGACTGAAAAACCTGAGATCATCTTTACCACGGCTTATGACCAGTTTGCACTTAAAGCCTTTGAGCTCAATGCTGTGGATTACCTGATGAAGCCATTTCCCAAACGAAGATTCACTGAGGCTACCGGGAAAGCTGTAGATAGGATAAGAGCAGGATTGGGAAATAAAAAGCCTGCCAGCCAGCTGCTTGAAAAAAAGCCCGATAATACCCCCCCTGTTAACAGGATTGTTGTCCGAAAGGGTAATGCCATTAACCTTATTCCTGTCGACCAGATAAGGTTTGTTGAGGCACAGGACGATTACGTGATGATATACCATTCCGACGGAAAAGCTCTTAAGCAGCAGACAATGAAATTCTATGAAAAGAATCTTCCCAGGGAGGATTTTGTAAGGGTTCACCGCTCATATATTGTCCGTGTCGAAGAGATCAATAAGATCGAACCCTATGGTAAGGACAACCATATTGCCATACTTAAGTCAGGTGACAAGCTGCCTGTAAGCAGGTCGGGATACAAACAGCTTAAGGAAGAACTTAATTTCTGAAACGGACTACCTCTTCAGGCGGTTCTCTGTTTTCCATTTTCCTGTCAGAGTATTAATATGACGATAACGTCTGAACCTGTAAACAGGTACGGGATCATACCCATGAGTTCCCCCCGGCCTGCATCTCAGTATCCGGCCTGTTCCCATTACCAGGCCGGTGAACGGTCCATACCTTTTCAAGGCATCAAGCATGTATTGCGAGCAGGTAGGTACATGACGGCATGAGGGTCGCAGGAAAGGAGATATGGCATACATGTAAAAAAGTACCGGCAGCGATAATAGAAAGGATAATATTCTGTTTATAAACCGGATCATCAGGCAAAGATAACAAATGGCCGACGAAAGAGGTTTATAGGATAATGAACAATAAACGGATTATATGACAAAATGACCTTTTGTAAGTCGCTGTCTCCAAGGGCCTATTGTTAACCCCCTGCCCCCTATAGGGGATTCTAAATATCTGATAATCAAAAGGCCCCTTTAGGGGATTTAGGGGTAAGATTAATAAAATGATCCTTTTGCAACTGCCATACAGCTGTATGGCAGAAATTTTGCAGAGATTATTTAAAAAAATGGAGGAAAAAGAATCATGAGTATATGGATAATTTTAATAGGCATTATGGTTCTGAGTATGATCGTAAGCCTTACTCTGCAGTCGAAATTCAAAAAATATTCCAGGGTCCCGCTCGCCAGTGGGTTGTCGGGAAGGGAAGTCGCGGTAAAGATGCTGGAGGATAATGGGATCTATGATGTGAAGGTTGAAAGTGTTCAAGGTAAGCTGACAGATCATTATAATCCGGCCAATAAAACAGTCAACCTCAGCCGGGATGTATATAACGGAAGGAACATTGCAGCAGCAGCTGTGGCTGCACATGAGTGCGGTCATGCCGTTCAGCATGCAAAAGCATATGCATGGCTCGGACTGAGATCAAAACTGGTGCCGGCAGTGAGTCTTTCTTCAAGATGGGTAACATGGATACTTCTTGCAGGTATCCTGCTTATACAGCGTTTCCCAGGAATCATGCTGGCCGGAATAATACTTTTTGCAATGACAACCCTCTTCAGCTTTATAACTTTGCCTGTTGAGATAAATGCCAGCAAAAGAGCGCTTGTATGGCTGTCAGGCTCCGGTATAACGACAAGTGAAAATCATGCAAAAGCGGAAGATGCTCTCAGGTGGGCCGCATATACATATGTAATAGCAGCTCTGGGTTCACTTGCAACACTGTTGTATTATATAATGATATTTATGGGTTCCAGGAGATGAATATTTGGCATGGATTTGTAATCCATGCCAGCAATATTACCTGCCCCGGACTTCGAGCCAGCGCGTATATTTATGAATGGACCTCACGATAAGCCATATTACGCCTGCAGGTATTCCCAGATAGATCCACATTTCGGTGAGATAGAACTTACCTGAAAGAAAATAGTTACGTGCCAGGTCGAGTAAAACAAATATTACAAAGATATTTACGAAGCTGTTGTATTCCCTTTTAAGGACATTCCTCACCGAAAAACCCAGTTTTGTAGGTATATAATTTATGGAATACGGTATAAAGGATCCCACTTTCTCTGACCATTTATCATAAGCTTCACCGAACTTTCTTCTCAGGAACTGTTCCTCTGCGAACATGATCCGTTCATAATACAGCCAGTATATGAGAATGAATACTATTGTGAACCAGATCGACCGTATAAACAGGACCGGCCCGAACCACATGAAGAAATTGCCTACATAAAGCGGGTGACGGACTATTGAATATATCCCGGTGACATTGAGCTCATCGGCAATCTGTCCTGCAGCTGTATTGCGCCCTGAAGTGTTCCTGGGAGCAAATCCCACTGTAAGGATTCTGATAATCTCACCGAAAATGCTTACCGCGAGAAAGATAAGCTCATCACGCATATCAAACAATATAGCCTGCCTGTTCCCGATGTACATGACGAAAACAGCTGCCACAACCAGGAATACAGGAAGCCAGCTTCTCCTTTTAAACAACCAGTTACCGCTTCTTTCAAATTCATGTACAAGGGCCATCTAAGTCAATTTTAATGATGTGGCAAAAGTATGAAAATTCTAGAAACTGTACTTGATCCTTATATAAGCCAGGTTAATAATTTGACGATTCTGGCTGATATTACTGTCGAAATGCTGCCAGAAAATTGAGAAATCCACATTCTCAGCCATGTTGTAATCGAGGGAAGGTCCGGCAAAATATCCCTTCAGGTCGGGGAACCACATGGCAGACAGGGTAAGGGTGAACAGCGGGGTTACCGGGTAAGAATAAGAACCAAAAGCCGTGAACTCTGAAAATGCCAGGTCTTTGGTCGTCATCGTAGTATTGTAAAGAGATGTGAAATTTCCTATTTTAAACGGATTGTTGCAATACATCAGTTGCACCTGTGCCATTGAATTATCCTTGAAAGACCTGTCAAGACCAGCCGTGAAGATACCTGTGCCTGATGTGCCCGTATTGCTTTTTGCCGGCTGAAACCATGTTGCCTCACCACGGAACGACAGGGATCCGAAGGCTCCTGACCAGCCTGTACCTGCAACCAGGTCCACACTGTTAAAATATCCCCCCAGAAACTGGATATCAAAACCCCATTTATTGAACCTGAAAAGAGCAGCTGTCGTAATGTTATTCTGGTAATCAGCTTTTACAGCCAGCTCAACAGTCGAAGAAAAGGAAGGATAATACTGGAGTCTAACAGCATCACTCCCCGGTCTTTCCACATAGTCAAAATCAAAATAAGAATATGCATTGAAGATATCATTAGGATTCCATACAAGGGTCTGACCCCAGTTGATCCTTTGCCTTCCTATCTTAGCTTCAAATTTACCCTTTGTATAATCGACCCACAACCTGTCGATATTTATGTTTAAAAAATACGAAGGCTGATCCAGGATATTCCATGACATATCGACCCACCCGTTGTCTGACGATATAGATTTTGCGTATGCAGGTCCGAGCTTTACCATATCGCCCGTGAAAAGCCTGTTGCGGAATTCTGCCGCAAAAGTGATATTGTCGTTTACATATCCTTTAAAATTCAGCCTGTTGTGTATAAGATAATCATTTATGAACGGACCGGATAATGAATCAAAAATGGCCGACTGCATGTTGGTAAGGTATCCGTTGAATGAAAGGAATTTCTTCTTTTCCTGCGCATAAGAGGAGAGCACAGTAATCAGGGATAATAGAAATATTACCGTAAGTCTGGGTATCTTCATCTGGCTTATATCATTTTCCGGGTTCATCGGATACAACTTTCCCGTCTTCAAGTGTGATAATACGCCTGGCCATCTTTACAACTCTTGCATCATGGGTTGAAAAGATGAATGTGATCTTTTCCTCAACGTTCAGTTTTTCCATTATCTCTAGAAGTGTTGTGGATGACCTGGAGTCGAGGTTTGCGGTAGGTTCATCTGCCAGGACGAATTTGGGGCGGGAGGCCAGCGCCCTTGCCACAGCTACCCTTTGCTGCTGACCGCCTGATAGTTTTGAAGGCCTGCTGTTAATCCTTTCTCCCAGGCCAACTGACTTCAGTAATTCGAAAGTCCTTTCGTCCCTGTCCTCCTTCGACCATTTCTGTAAAGACATGATGAACTCCACATTTTCCTTTGCTGTAAGAACGGGAATCAGGTTATAGGCCTGGAAAACAAAACCTATATTCCGCAGCCTGAAATCGATCAGCTCCGACGATTTCAGCTTCGCCAGGTTGGTGCCGTCAATAATGATCTCACCGGAAGTAGGGGTGTCCAGTCCGCCAATTAGATTCAGAAGGGTCGTTTTTCCCGAACCCGACGGTCCGACGATGGCAGCAAATTCGGCCTCCTGGAATTCCAGGGTTACACCGTTAACGGCATGGACCTTTATCTCCGATTCGTCATATATCTTAAATACGTTTTTAATATCAAGCACTTTCATGACTTCTTTTTTTTATGAATTATATTATTATTCCGTTCTTATAGCTTCCACAGGATTCAGTTTAAGGGCTTTCATGGCAGGGTATATGGATGAAAGTATCCCTGTAATTATGATAAGTACAGTTACGATACCAAAGAAACCGGCTGTAATAGTAGGATAGATATCAGCAGAATAACCCAGTGCGGCAAATCCTTCAGCATATCGCGAAAGATCGATACCGGTATGAGCCGTCAGTCTTACAATAATATAACTGACAATCATTCCCGCTATACCGCCTATGATGGATAGAAAGACCGATTCAAGCATTATCATGGAGAACACCTTTTTCTTGTTCATCCCAATGGCAGTCAGCATGCCGATTTCCTTTGTCCTTTCCAGTACCACCATGAGCATGGTATTAACGATACCAAAAGCAAGTGCGGCAAGGATTATTATACCGAAGATCAGGTAAAACTGCTGTACCATATCTGTCATCATAGCAAGATCCGGTTGCAGTTTCTTCCAGCTCAGGACTTCTTCTCCTGGCAACTTTGAAGCCAGTGTATTTGTCATTGGAACGGTCTGATCAATGTCGGTGATCTTTACGATGATCTCGTGGCAGGCACTGTCGGGCAGGGATGTGAGTCTCCGCAGATCACTGTTCCTGATAAATACCATGCTTTTTTCAAAGACACTGTTCGCTATATCATAAATACCTGTGATCCTGAACATGGCCCCAACCTGGTTGTTATTCCTGTCAGGAAGGTCAGGGTCATCCTGCTGTTTTTTCTGTAGGTCCAGGCAGCTTTCTTAATAAGCTGACCGTATTTTTTTGATTCTTTCGCACTATAAATGGAATTCATTTTACGTACAAACTGTTTCTCCCCGGTAAAACGCATTCCCAGAACGGGATTCAGTTTGTCTGTTATCTCCCCCGGGACCCCCTCCTGTCGTAACACTCTAATCTTGGCGGTATCGACATAATATCTTATTATTCCAAGTTCTTTTGCAAGATCCTCTCCTATCATTATTGGATTATGTTCGGATTCATCATCAAAATATCCCCCGGTGCCTGGAATAATCTTTTTATAGAGTGTAAATACTTTCTTCTCCTTTTGAGGATCAATGCCCGTTATCTGTACCCCTGTACTTTTAAGGGCCGTGTTTGCCATTCCTGTTATAACCGTTCTTTCAACGGTAGCTTCAACACCATTAACTGAATGTACAATGGATAAAACCTTTGACGGTTCTTTGATTATAAGCTTGGGATCATTACTAAGGCGAAAATTCCTGTCGGTTATCTGTATGTCCGAGATCTCCTCGTTAAGAGCATCATCCACACGCTGTTCTATCATACCGTTCATCAGGGCCACCGAAAATACTCCTGCAAATATCCCTATAGTAACTGAAGAGATGACCACAAGGCTTCTCACCCTGTTACGCCACACATTCTTCCATGCTGTTTTCCAGATCATAACAAGGTTAATTTATGCTTTTAAAGAATTGACCAGCTTCATTTTATATATCTTTCTTATCGGATATATTATGGCAATAAGTACTATTATTGCCACAATAAACGTTTGCCACAGAAAATATGTATTCACATTCATGAACGGCATTATCGGTTCCATGCCATAGCTCTCATATACCTTAGCATATTCCCCTGAAAATCTTATGGGATGATACTGTCCTATAATAATGACCGGAAGTGCCGCCACGACTCCGCTCAGTATCCCAAGCAGCCCTATATAGATCATCTCAAAGGAGACAATGGCCGCAAGCTTCGATTTTTGCATACCGATAGCCACCAGGACCCCAAATTCCCGTCTGCGTTCGGTGGTCATCATCAATACTGTTCCAAAAATACCGAAGGCAATCACAAGATAAAGTATCCCGATCATTATAGCCCCGCTCTTGTTATCTGCATCCATCTGGTTGATAAGCAGCGCATTCATTTCTCTCCAGCCCAGCAGCCGCAGGGGGGGAGGCAGCTTTTTACCAAGAGACTTCAGGGTCCTGTTTATTGCCTTATCGCTCTTGTTCTTTATGATAAGAGCCATAGACGTCAGCATTCCCGGGGCATTGTAGAAATCCTGGCAGACTCCAACAGGCAGGTAAACGATCTTGTTGTCAATATCGGGTGTCGGCAGTTTAACAATACCGACTATTTTAAATTTTGCAGCAGCGGTGGTACCATGGTAACCCTGGCCTATCATCACAAGGGTGTCACCTATATTGAGATTCAGATATCTTGCAAGATCGTCGCCCAGTAAAGCTTCCTGCTTACCTGCTGTAAGATAACCATTTTTAATCCTGGTAACCTTTTCTATCTCAGGCATAATTTTCTTTGCATCCCTGTCCTTTATACCAAGGTCAAGCTGCAATATCGATGAAGAAGCATAGCTTTCCCCCTTGAATAGATCCAGTTTGGATTTGACCTTATCCGGGATATCCATCTTTTTGATTGTATCGATAGCGGTTGCCGTCAGCCTGTATCTTACGAGCCTGTTCCTTACATTGGATAGCATGGCTTCCTTTTCAGGATCGATACCCATTACCAGGACACCCTTGGTAAGAGGACCTGTGGATGCCAGTGCGAATGACTCAAAACGCGGCACCAGGTTTGTGACATTCGCATCGCTGAGAAGAAGCTTCCTGATCTTCGGGGTGAAATCAAAAGAGTTGTCGACAGTGGAATTATCCTTGAAGTCCTGGTTTTGTACCTGGATATATCCGGTATATGATTCGATCACATTC
Source organism: uncultured Rikenellaceae bacterium (assembly GCA_964472085.1). Classification (GTDB taxonomy): domain Bacteria; phylum Bacteroidota; class Bacteroidia; order Bacteroidales; family VadinHA17; genus LD21. Next base: position 19,978 of record CAYYIW010000002.1, read on the forward strand.
CGGAACATATGAGCATAGGATCCCAGCTGAAGGGAACGCATAAGCAGCGCAAAGAAAACAGCAAACAGAACAGAAGAAACTGTTATAAGTGTTCTTCTCCTATTTCTCCATAGGTTTCTCCACGCCAGTAAATAACTTTTCATGTTCCTGCAGGTTAATGGATTCTTTTCATATTCTGCTGTGAGAAAAAGCTCTCCTGTATAGGTATATTGAACTTAATATCCTTAATGATGACAACAGTGCTTTTGCCGGGTTCATCAATGGGTTTAAGCACCAGTTTAGTCGGTATTGTCCTTCCGTCCATGATCTTTATGTCACTTCCCGTCTCAGTTCTCATAAGCGTACCATCCTCATCGTAATATTCGGCTCTCAACAAAAGGAATTCCTTTTTATCTATCCACCTCACCTGGTGCCCCCATACCACTGCAGCATCAGGTTTGGCAATCATTTTGATCACCCAGCAGTCGCGTCCCTCAATAGTTGCATCGCCGGTTATCTCATGGGTATAATCATTTACAACCGACGACTCTTTCATAATATCATCATTCGTATAGTCCGATCCCATCCATCCCTGCGACATCATAGACGGGGGTAGTTTAATGAGCCTGCTGATAGCAGGGTTCCAGTTCCACATCTCATTACCTCTTTTTAGGAATGTCTGTCCCACATCCTTTGCCGGAGAGGTTATAAGGGTCAGATCATAATCACGCCCCATGGTCCAGCTTTTAAATTCCACGGTCCGCTGCCATGTCGGACGTATAATGGTCATTGCCATGACCATCACACTCGATTTTTCACCATTGAACTTTTCATCAGCTTTTTTTACTATCTCTTTTGCCGTCAGCTGCTGGGCTAAAATGCAACCCGGTGCCACTGTGAACAACACTGAGAATAAAATGTAATAATATTTTTTCATCATATACCTATTTATATAATTCAATAATCCGGTTTATGGTTTTTTCATAGTAAACGGGATCCACCTCATCCATATATACTGTGAGCATTGCGAAACCCTCTATAGTATAAATGAACATATTCATGTCGAGAATAGGATCATAATCTGCAGGTTTTTTATCCTTCTTTCTTATGAAATAAGATGTTATCATTTCCATTAGTTCCGACATGAACTTCAGTCCGCTGCCATTATAGATCTGCCTTACAGAATTTACCGGACCCTCATTAACCTGGAGCAAAAAAACCCTTACCTCCTTCTGCATCAGAAGCTGGTAGAAGAGACGCCAGAAAGACAGTTTCTCCTTTATCTCAGCAAAGATCTTCCTGATGAACCATTCGAACTCCTCTTCTGAAAGATATCCGTCCTTGTTGGGATCGAAAAACCTTGATATCTCCTCCATTGACCTGCTCATCACTGCGGATAACAGTTCTTCCTTGCTTTCGAAATAATTATATATAAGACCCTTTGATATACCGGCCTCCCGGGCAATTTTGCTTATTGTTGTACTATGATACCCTTCATCCGCAAACATCTTTAACGCGGTATCGATCAGATGTGCCTTCCTTTCTTCTCTTATCTCCCTGAATTGTGATTTTGTCCTTGGTGTCATTGTATTAATTACTCTGCAGGGTTATCTGTCATTTTTTTGACTGAGCGGTTGGTCAAAATTAAAACAGCTTTTTAAATTTTCCAAAAATTTCCAGAAAAAATTTACATTTCTTGGCTGGCAGACTTCTGCTTCCTTAAAAACGAATATTTGAAAAGCTAAAAACAAATATTCTGGAAAGATTTTTTATCTTTATCAGTTGTACATAAACCTGTTTTACAATGGCAAGTCTGAAGCTTTCACTGGGAATGATCCCATCAACTTCTAAAATTGAGCAAGCTGAAAAAGATCTGCTTGCTGAATTTGAGAAGCTAAAGACCTTTTCGGAATCTGAACAACTGGCAAGATATAATGAGCTTAATGAGCGGGTCAATTCGACAGATTTCAAAAACAAACAGAAGGAGATAAAATCCCTCAGGTATAAGGATTCTGAGGAATACCAGAAGGAAAAGGAGTATGACAGCCTCCGAAAGGCGAAAGACATCACTCTTTATTTCAAGACCAAATCCAATACCTACCTGAAGCAATTCCAGGAGATGGAAGGATCGGAAAAAATAACAGGATTTGAAGAACTGGAAAAATTCATTCAAACTGCGGAGTTCCAGGCAAAAAAGAAGATGAAGCCTGTTAAATTCAAGGATACTGATGAATACCAGAAGCTTCGTGAATACAAGGCCCTGAGAAAGGACCCTGAGATAAAGGCATTTCTTAAGGCAGGCCTGAAAGAAGGGAACAGCAGGTCGAATACAATTCTCAGATATGAGGAGTTGGACAAGCTGGTAAAGACACTTGAATTCCAGGCTAAACAAAAAATGAAACCGTTCACCTTCAAGGACACCGATGAATATAAAAAATACCAGGAATACACGCGATTAAAAAAATCTTCAGAGATAAAGGAATTCTTTAAGTTCAAGACTTCCAAAGAATACGCAAACTACCTTGACATCAACAATTCATCAAAACTTGCCAGGTACAGTGAACTTAAGGAGTATGTGGCAACACCCGAATTCAGGGAAAAGAAAGAGTATCTTCTCGACAAGAAGAGGTTTGAAAAGACTGAGATGTATAAGGAACTGAAGGAGTATGAAAAACTGAAGAAAGACCCCGATATTATCTGGTACTTCAAGGTAAAAGACTCTGCGAAGTTCGATATTTTGAAGAGTCGGGATTTGACCTTCGCAGAAGAATTTGAGGGCAGTTCACTCGATGCCTCGAAGTGGCTCACCAACTACTACTGGGGAGATAAGCTGCTGAACGACAGGTATTCTGTCGAGTCTGACCTTCAGGCCTATACCGAAAAAGACAACTTTGAGATCAGGAACAGTGTACTGAAGATAAATACAAAACCGCAGAAAGTAAACGGTAAGGTATGGTCTGCATCAAACGGATTCACCCCAAAGGAATTCAGCTATTCTTCCGGCCTGATTAACACAGGGAAAAGTTTCCGGCAACAGTATGGTATATTCAGTGCCAAGATCAAGCTTGGCAATCCTGCGGCCAGAAGTGCTTTCTGGATGCTTGCTGACAGGATAACGCCGCATGTTGATATCTGTAAAACATCCAAAGGCAAGGTATGGTTTGATTTTTTCCCTTCCGGCGGCAATGGTTCAAAAACCTCCGTGGGGTCCCGGTATGCAAATGATTTCTTTATCTATACCCTTGAATGGACTGCCGACAGGCTGGTCTGGAAGATCAACAACAAAGTTGTGCATACCCAAACCTCTAATGTTCCGAATGAACCCATGTATGTTTCCCTGGCCGGAGGTCTCGATCAGCCTATCAGCGGTATGACCTCCATGGAGATAGACTGGGTAAGGGTGTACCAGCCGAAATAAGATACAACTCCTTGCCCACGCAGAACGTGGCAGGGCTGTCAATCCCCACACCTTACGCCATATGTCTTCCGCTCTTCTCCCGATTTTTTTACTTTAGCTGTAACTATTTGAAATATTATCCGTCTTTGCATTGTATTCCGATCATAACAGTACATGACCGTAAAAGAATATAACAGATCTGTTGAAGAGTATGCCGATGCCGTGTATCGCTTTATCCGTGGGAGTCTCAGGGATGAGGACCGTGCAAATGATATAGTCCAGGACAGTTTTGAGAAGTTATGGATAAGCGTCGCCGAAATTGAATACAGGGTGGTAAAATCGTGGCTTTTTTCCACGGCGTATCACACTATGATAGACATTATCAGGAAAGAGAAAAGGATTATGGGTATAGAAGAGACAAATGCATCTGATATGATCACCGACTCACAATACAGCGACCTCAATGAAATATTGCACAGGGCCCTGGAACGTCTTCCTGAACATCAGAAGACACCTGTTCTACTGCGTGATTATGAAGGCTACAGTTACAGGGAGATCGGGGAGATAACAGGTCTAAGTGAAGCGCAGGTCAAGATCAATATTTACAGGGGACGACTGGCCCTTAAGAGTTATATAGGTAAAATTGAAACGGTCCTATAGCCATGAAGATTGACAGATCAAATTACGAGATATGGATCATCGACTGGCTCGACGGTAACCTCAGCAGCGAACAGGAAGAAGAGCTTATGATCTTCCTGACGAATAATCCTGATATACGGGAAGAATCTGAGGAATTACGGACTGCCAGGCTTAACCCGGATCAGTCAGCATTCAGGAATAAAAACCTGATTAAAAAAGATGAGTCAGACATCCCTGTTCAGCAATTTGAATACCTGTGTGCTGCGTTCCTTGAAGGGGATCTTTCGCCTGAACAGATCAACGAACTGCAGGCAATGATGGATAATGATCCCGTCAAAAAAAGGACTTTTGATCTTATACAGCACACGAGGTTAACGCCTCCGGCAGAAATTTACAGGCATAAAAGATCTCTTATAAAGCTTACTCCGGCCGGAAAGTTTGCCGGAACAGCCGTCTTTGTCCTCAGTATGGCAGCTGCTGTCGCTCTTCTGATATCAATTTATTTTATTGTGCCAGGTAATTTGCCTGGTAGAGAGACCAGGGCGGCCATGAACAGCAATGAACAGGACACAAATGTCATCTTCTTAGTAGAAAAAGCATCTCCTGTTATCTGGAAAAACCCCGTGAAGGTCAGTACATCGTATGCCGTGGCTACTCCTCATGGGGAAAAAACAGCACATCCCCTCAAACAGGATTCCACAATTAACAATACCCCTGATTCATCATTGACAAGAAAGCCCGGAAATAGCATACAGATAAACAGGGTGGCTGTTATTTCTGATATTGACCTGTATGTCAGTTTCACTTGCGGTAAGCTCGTTGCATACAGAGCACCGGCCCTTACGGCAGTTGATGATGATTATGAGGACAGGAGCAGGCTCGGCAAATTCATTGCAAAAACATTCAGGGAAAAAATATTAAGGGAAAAGGCCTCATCTGATGCTCCTCTTAAAGCTTATGAGATTGCAGAAGCCGGTATCACTGGACTAAACAAGCTTCTTGGCTGGGAAATGGCACTTAATGAAAAGAAAGACGCAAACGGAGAAATCAGTTCGGTTTATTTCAGCTCTAAAGTACTCAAATTTAATGCACCTGTAAAAAAAGGCTCTCCCCTCCCGTAACTTTTCGTAACCCTTCTTCGTCCCATCATTGTAACATTTAACCAAACAAATATTATTCAGCCATGAAGAAGAAAGCAATAATGATACTGTCGGCAATTTTAATAATAACGGGGCTATGTCAGGCTACACCGTTAAAGGGACAGGATAAAAAAGAAACTGCTTCCGGCCAAAAGGAAAAAGCAAGTGTGATATTGGGGAACGACAAAGTTAAGTTTGAGGAACGTGATTCTTCCTATGATCTTAAAGTAGGGAACAGGGGGATAAGGCTTCTCGAATCACTTGAAGGTCCCAGGATCCGTTTTGAGAAATATTCCGGTAATGATGAAGAAAAAACAGACAACAGCGACTGGAATTTTGATGACGAGGATAATTTCAGGGCCAGAAGGGCCAGAAGATTCAGGGGCCACTGGACAGGAATTGAGTTCGGCTTCAATAATTATATGACCTCTGATAAGAGTTTTTCCGTACCTTCAGATATAGCATATATGTCGCTCAATTCGGGCAAATCGTTCTGCTTCAACATCAATTTTACACAGCTTAGCATAGGATTTGCAAGACATATAGGCCTTGTTACCGGCCTGGGTCTTAACTGGAACAATTACAGGTTTGACGGTGATAACAATATCCAGAAAGATCCCTACGGCGTTATTGAAGAATTAATACCATCCGGCACACTGAAAAAGTCAAAGCTATCAACACTCTACCTCTATTTGCCTTTGTTGCTTGAAATACAACTGCCTACCGACCATCACCGTCTTAATATAGCTGCCGGTCCGATAGGCGCTGTTAAAATTGCCTCTCATTCAAAAATGGTATTTGAGGAAGGTCCGAAAATCAAATCATATAAAGATTTCAGTCTTAACCTGCTCCGTTACGGTGCAACTGCAAGGGTAGGATATGGTAACTTCGAGATATTCGGAACATACTATGCAACGCCATTGTTCCAGGATGGTAAAGCCCCCGGTGGGTATGACCTGTATCCATTCGAGATCGGTATCGCGTTTACCTTTAACGACTGATATTTTCATTCCTGTATATTAAATCAAATCAGAACAGCGAGGCTGACTTAAAGGGTCAGCCTTTTTTTGTTATTATTACCCATTAGGCTGTCTCAATGAATATCAGATTTCTACAACCTCCTTTAGGGGACCAGGAGGTAAAAAATCAGGCTTTTAAGACTGTCCCTTTTATTTTTGCCGGAAGCAAAGCCTTAATGTATATTTGTACCAAACTGTTGGAAAGATATGGATTCGGAATATTTATCCCCCAGGGAGATAAGACGGTACAATAAGCAGATAATGATCCCGGAGATAGGCCTGAAAGGCCAGGAAATGCTTAAGAAAGCAAAGGTCATGGTCGTTGGAGCAGGAGGTCTTGGCTGCCCGGTACTTCAATACCTCACGGCTGCTGGAATAGGGAAGCTGGCAGTTGTTGAATTCGATACAGTGGATGAAACCAACCTGCAGCGGCAGGTCCTTTACGGATCAACGGATGTGGGCAAGCTGAAATCCATTATAGCAAAGAACCGCCTTGAAATGCTCAATTCATTTGTCGATATCGAGATAATAAACCTTAAACTCTCAGCATCAAACGCGCTTGGAACATTGAAAAACTATGATATCATTGTAGATGCCACAGATAATATCAGTGCCAGGTATATTATCAACGATTCATGCGTTATCCTTGACAAACCAATGGTACACGGATCAATTTATAAATTTGAGGGAATGGTATCTGTATTCAATTATATGGGAGGACCAACATACAGGTGCTTTAACCCCGAGCACAGGGAAAAGGAATATAAAAATCCTCTACCCTCAAAAGTGGGTCTTTTCGGTGCCCTGCCGGGTATAACAGGCTCTTTTATGGCCAATGAAGTGATAAAGATGATAACCGGGTCAGGACATGTAATAGCAGGCAAGGTACTACTGATAGATATTTTTAATAATACTTTCCGTACTTTTACCGTAAATAACAACCCTGAAAACCACAAGATCAAGTCATTAACATAATCCATCTAGCAAACAAGCATTGTAACGTAAACCGGCCGGAACAGGCAGGACCGGCCCGTTTATAAAAATTATTCATATGAGACTATTACTTATAAGCAATTCAACCAATGCAGGAGAACCGTATCTTTATTATCCGAGGAATGATATAAAGGAATTTCTGGGTTCGGAATCTGTCAGGGCTCTTTTCATACCATATGCGGCAGTAACATTTTCCTTTGATGCTTATGAGGAAAAGGTAAGGGAAAGATTTCTTGAGACGGGTCATGATATTGTTTCCATTCACCGGTTTAAAGAACCTGTTGCGGCGGTTAATGAGGCCCGGGCAATTGTTGTGGGGGGAGGCAACACCTTTAAACTGCTTAAGATGATAAGGGAAAACGGCCTGGCGGATGCAATCCGCAGGAGAGTGATCGGGGGAGCACCCTATATAGGCTGGAGTGCAGGGTCGAACATGGCCTGTCCGACAATAATGACCACCAATGATATGCCGGTTGTATTTCCCGGTTCTTTTGAAGCATTTAACCTAATCCCTTTCCAGATAAATCCCCACTTCACTGATAATCATCCCGGTGGTCATGCGGGTGAAACAAGAGAACAAAGAATTGAGGAATTCATTGAAGCCAACCCCGGAGTATATGTTGCTGGTCTGAGGGAAGGAACAATGCTTGTCCTGGAGGATAATCATCTATGCCTTAAAGGGAAAAGCAAGTTAAGAGTGTTCAGGAAAGGTTACGCTCCTGCTGAATATGATACGGCCGATGACATATCTTTTCTGATCAGCGAATAATAAATTAACTTTATCCGCCGTATATTAACAGGTTGAGAGTTTTTATACTTATGAAACTTGTTTTAAAAATATCTAAACTGGCTATACTACTGGTTTTAGCCATTACACTGACTCTTTTTTTCGCGTCTTTATTACTTCAGGATAAAGTTGCTGATATTGTCCTGAAGTCACTTAGCAACAGTATTTCCACAAAATTTGAATATAAATCCCTGAAGCTTTCCTTTCTGCACAGGTTCCCCAAGGCGTCACTTGAGTTAAAGGATGTACTTGTTCATTCCTCCGACAGCTTTAAAGCCTCTCCCATGTACACCAATAATACAGATACTCTGCTGGAAGCAGACAACCTGGCTGTCGAATTCAGGTTAACGGATATTATCAGGAACAACTATACCATTGAAAGCATTTTTGCCCGGAACGGAAAACTAAACCTGTATACCGATAATACGGGTCTCGTCAACTGGAACATATCCGGGACAAAAACAGGTAGCGGAGACAGGGACCTGACTATCGATCTTGAAAAGATCAATGTTCGTAATATCATGGCCTTTTACGATAACCGGTCCGCAGGGTTGTCTGTCACCGGAAATATTAAAAACGGAAAACTAAAAAGCAGGATCAGTGGAGACAATATAAATTTCATTGCTTTGGCTCATCTCGATATTGATCGTTTTGTGCTCGGACGCACAACGATTGACGGACCGGTAAAAACAGATATCGACCTTGACATGCAGAGCAGTGAAAATGGAATTACCTTCAGCAAAGGGACTCTGTCAACCAATGATTATGATTTCGAACTTAAAGGATCTGTTCTGAAGGGAAATATTCTCGACCTTGCCATAACTGGTCAAAAAATAGATTTGAAAAGGATAAGCAGGTATCTTCCAAAAAAATACAACGATCTTGCAGCAAAATATAATCCTTCCGGAATCCTTACTGCCTATTGTACGATAAAAGGACCCGTCTCTTCAGGGAATTACCCTCATACGGAAGTAAGTTTTTCTCTTAAGAAAGGAAGGATCATTTGCAGTGAACCACACTTTGTGGCAGATGATATTTCCTTAAACGGCTTCCTGTCGAACGGTGCGGCTAATAGTTCTTCGACCGCATCATTTTCATTAAAAAATATGGAATGGACATTGGGATCGGGAAGATATACAGGCTCTTTCTCAGTAACCGGTTTCAGGCGGCCTGTGACGGATCTAACCCTTAAGGGAAGGATTTACCCGGCTGAGCTGAAGGAGTATTTCAATATAAAAGAGTTATCATCAGCCGCAGGTTCAGCCGATGTTGATCTCTCACTTAAAACGGATTACCATCCTGACAAAAAGATCAGCATTAAAGATGTGGCAAGGTTAAAGCCTGAAGGAACAATTATTTTCAACGGTTTAAATATTGGCTTCAATAATGATAGTCTCGTGTTGGGGAATATTAATGGTTCCCTTGCTCTTTCAGGAGTTATAAAAGCTGAAGGATTAAGCCTGGTATATAAAGGGCAGAAAATAAAAATTAATGGTGATTTTACGAACCTGCCCGAATGGCTTGCCGGATTGCCCCTTAAAATGACCGCAACGGCTGATGTTTATATGGACCGTTTTATTCCGGCAGCTTTTTTCCCTTCTGTCTCAGCAGTTAATAATAATAACAGGAATAACACGGAAGTAAGGCTGCCCGATAATATCAATCTTAATATCAATTTTAGTATCGACAGCATTTCATACAGGAAAATATCATGCTCAAAGTTATCCGGCACACTTGAATACAGACCAAGGCTATTCACATTCAAATCAGTGGGTATGAATACACTTAGTGGCTATGTTACAGGAAGCGGATTCATTAATCAGAACATTAACCGATCCGTAATAACCAGGGGCAACTTTATGATTAAGGATATTGACATCCATAAAGCATTCATCAGCTTTAATAATTTCGGCCAGAATTTTATTAAAGCCGAAAACCTGGCAGGCACACTTTCCGGATCACTGTCACTTATGCTCCCTTTCGACCCGTATATGAATCCAAAGATAAAGGAACTTACGTCAGAAGGAAAATATACTCTTGTAAAAGGAGCTCTGATAGATTTTGATCCTGTAAAACAGCTTTCGTCGTTTATTGAGTTATCAGAACTGGAAAACATTCATTTTGAGCAGCTTGAAAATGATTTCTTTATAAGGAACAATATACTTTATATACCCCAGATGGACGTAAGATCATCTGCTGCTGATCTTTCTGTAAACGGGAAACACAGTTTCGATAATAATTTCGAATACCATGTAAAAGTAAGGTTATCAGAGATCTTAAGCAAAAAGAGAAAAAAAAGCAGGAATCCGGTAACGGAGTTCGGAGCTGTTGAGGATGATGGTCTCGGGAGGACATCACTGTTACTTAAGATTGTTAATAAAGGACCTGATGATATAAAAGTCTCATACGACCTTAAAGCTGTTGGCAGTGAGGTGAAGAATAATATCAGGAAAGAAAGGCAGAACCTAAAAACGATCCTTAACGAGGAATACGGCTGGTATAGTAAAGACACCACCATCAAAACAAAACCTGTTGAAAAAAAGAGCAAGATCAGAATACAATGGGACGACAGTGATACAACATATTCGGTACCGGATACCGTTATTAAGAAAAAGAAAAAATAAACCTGTGAATACATTCCGCCACAAGACACTGGGTAAACTCTTCCTCCTGCTATTTGCAGTTGTGATAGGTATGGTATCCCTGGTGTATACAGATCACCTGGTTTCCAAGCTTAAGGTGGAAGAGAGGAAGAATGTTGAATTATGGGCCCAGGCGGTAAAGCTGATCTCAATTTCTGATTCCAACCAGGATGTTGATTTCCTGTCAACCATTATTGACAACAACACCAATGTTCCTGTCATTCTTACCGATGAAAATGAAAATATTATCTCATCCCTGAACTTCGACAAATCGAAGATAAATGATCAGAAATACCTTAAAAAAAGGTTCAGAAAGATGAAGGAGAAGAATGAACCCATTGTCATTGACCTGGGAAATGGTCATTATAATTACATATATTACAAGGACAGTATAATCCTTACCATGCTGATTTATTACCCTTATATACAGCTAGCTATCATTATTCTGTTCATACTCGTTTCGTACCTTGCATTCAGTACCTCACGCAAAGCCGATCAGAACGAAGTATGGGTAGGTATGTCAAAGGAGACGGCTCACCAGCTTGGCACGCCCACGTCATCTCTTGCAGGATGGATAGAGATACTTCAGCATAAGTACCCGGGTATATCAATAACCCGGGAGCTGGCCCTCGATGTCCAGCGACTTGAAAAAGTAACCGAAAGGTTTTCAAGAATCGGCTCAAGGCCTTCCCTGGCCAGTGAAGATATTACAACAGTTATATCACGGACCGTTACGTATCTCAGATCAAGGTCATCTTCCAAAGTTAAATTCATCACTGATTTCGATACTGAATACGAGGTATTGGTGCCAATAAACGCGACTCTTTTTGAATGGGTAATTGAAAATGTTGCCAAAAATGCCATCGATGCCATGGAAGGGAAAGGTGATATTATTTTCCGTATCCATGAGAATGAAAAACACGCGATCATAGACATTACGGATACCGGTAAAGGCATTCCCAAATCAGCCTTTAAAAAAATCTTCAACCCGGGATTCACAACAAAACAAAAAGGCTGGGGAGTAGGTCTTTCCCTGGCGCGCCGCATTATAGAGGAGTATCATCACGGACATATCTTTGTAAGACATTCTGAAGTTGGTAAGGGATCAACCATCAGGATCGTTATGAAAAAGAATTAAATCTAATTGTTATATTTGCAGCCTTTTATGAAAAGGAAAGACATAGAGATCATGGCTCCCGCGGGATCGTATGAGTCGCTCATGGCTGCAATACAGGGCGGTGCTGACTCCGTTTACTTCGGGGTGGAACAACTAAATATGAGGGCTGCCTCATCGAATAATTTCACCATTGAAGATCTCCGTAAGATTGTAAGTATATGCAAGGATCATGGCTTGAAAAGTTACCTTACTGTTAACGTTGTTGTTTATGACCATGAGATAGAACAGATGCACAGTATAGTCGATGCAGCAGTGGAAAGCGGGGTAACAGCTGTTATTGCTTCTGACCTGTCTGTCATTAATTATGCGTTTGCAAGGGGTATCGAAGTACATCTGTCGACACAGCTTAACATAACCAACATTGAAGCCCTTGGGTTTTATTCACAGTGGGCCGATGTTGTCGTTCTTGCACGGGAGCTTAATCTGAACCAGGTAAGACATATTTATGATACCATCTGGGAAAAGGATATACGCGGACCCGGGGGAGAACTTATTAAAATAGAAATGTTCGTACACGGTGCCCTGTGCATGGCAATATCAGGTAAATGTTATCTCAGTCTTCACGAACATAATAAATCCGCCAACAGGGGTGAATGTTACCAGACCTGCCGTAAATCCTATATTATAACCGGTAAGGAATCCGGGTACCAGCTGGAGATAGATAATGAATACATTATGTCACCCAGGGACCTTTGTACTATCGGGTTCCTCGACAGGCTTATTGATTCAGGAGCGAGAGTCCTTAAGATAGAGGGCAGGGCCAGGTCGCCGGAATATGTCAGAACTGTTTCCGAATGTTATAATGAGGCTGTCAGTGCTGTTATTGATGGAACTTTCAGCAGGGAGAAGTCGGATGTCTGGACCCAAAAGCTTGCCACCGTGTTCAACAGGGGCTTCTGGGATGGTTATTACCTTGGACAGAAACTGGGAGAATGGAACAATACCTATGGCTCCAATGCCACTAAAAGGAAACTGTACATTGGAAAGATAACGAACTATTTCCGTAAGCTTAATGTAGCTGAGATAAAGCTGGAAAACGGAGATCTTGCTAATGGTGATACCATTCTTATAACAGGACCTACAACAGGTGTTGTTGAATACACTGTGGGAGAGATAAGAGTTGACCTCGCAGCTACGGATGTTGCCCGTAAAGGAGAGTTCTGTTCTATCATGACGCCTGATTTCCTGAGAAGGTCCGACAAAGTCTATAAATGGGTGGATGCAAAGGATATAAAAAGACAGTGATCTGCAGAATTACCATTTAATCGTTTGGGCTGCATCAAGCACCTTTCCGGTGTTGATCTCAATATCATCAGTATCTGTTTCCACAAAAATGATTTTCTTACTGTCTTTCTTTTGTAATCCATACATATACGTCTTGTCATAATAATGAAGGGTTATCTCAACAGCTTTAGCTATATCTCCATCATCGACAGCCTTAATGGCATCACGGGTATTATCTCCTCCCAGTCTTTTGCTTATTCTCATAATTGCATCTTTGAGTTCACCGGGAGGGTAAACTGAATATTCTTCCATAAGGCGTGGCATCCTGGTCCTTACATCCATCATAAGTGTCACCACAGGCATTTCCTGCATATTATTATAGAACTGTTCAGGCATAAAAACAGAGCCTATGTTCCTGCTTTCATCCTCAAGCCATATTGGTTGATCCCTGTCTGTCCTTTTCCATTCATCGAACAGCATATTCGCAAAATGCTCGGTGGAAGGCTGTGGCGGTTGTCCAAGAGCTCCGAAGGCCGATCCTTTATGACAGGCAAGGCCCTCAAGATCAATGGCCTGCCAGTTCTTTTTTATTATATTTCCAAGTATTTGTGTTTTGCCGCTCCCTGTCATGCCTCCCAGGACTATTACTTTTCTTTTCTCTGAAAGACCGGCAAGGATATAGTTCCTGTATGCTTTGTATCCTCCGCTCAGGATATGTGTTTTTATTTCTCCAAGGGAAAAAAGCCATGCCATGGCCTCCGACCTCATACCACCCCTCCAGCAATGAACGAGCAGCTCAGAATTCCCCGACACCTTAATTGCTTTCTCAAGCTTTGATGACATCTCAGGTCCGGCCTTTCTGAGGCCTTCAAATATTGCCTGTATCCTTCCTGATTTCCTGTACTTTGTCCCTACTATTGCACGTTCTTCGTCATTGAAAAGAGGTATATTTATTGCCCGGGGTATATGTCCCGCTGAAAATTCTGAAGGTGACCGCACATCAATAACAGGAATATGTTCCGACAGTCTCAGAAATCCTTCCACATCAATTTTTTCCACACCCATAATATAAGTATGATTTCCTGGTCAATCCCGTATTCCCTCCCTGTCAGTTATTAAAAATACCTGGCAAATAATTTCTTCAGTTCATCTATCCTTACAGGTTTGGATATAAAATCCCTGATACCTGACATCTCTGCCTTCCTCTTTGTCTCAGGCATATTATCAGCTGTGAAGGCAACTATAAGCACCGATTTATCATATTCGAGTATCTTTTGTGCCGATTCAAATCCATCCATTTCGGGCATGATAAGATCCATAAATATTATATCATACTTCTTTGATTTTGTCATCGTGTAGCCTTCATATCCATTTTCAGCAATATCGAAAAGATACCCCAGGTTCTTTAGCATTATACCTATTACCTTCTGATTCATTTTATTGTCCTCGACAACCAGTACATTCAGTTCATTCTGTTCCGTTACCTCTCCGGATGGATGGTATGTATCCTCAATGAATGGGAAGCTGCTTTTTATGGCATTTATCAGGTCGCTGGTATCGAAAGGTTTAATAAGGTAATTATCAATGCCATATGTTATACATTTCATATAGTTGCCCTTCCGGTCATTGCTTGTTATCATCAAAATAATGAAATGGCCTGAGAGTTTGTTTTCCCAGATCACCCGTGCAGGTTCAAATCCATCGAAGTTCTCATCGTCAAAAATTATCACAAGGTTGTATTTTTCCTTCGGATAGCTCATATTTTCCCGTATCTGGTTGACAGTAGTCTTCATATATGTGGTAACCCTGACAATCAGTCCCAGTTTGTGCATAACACTCAGGATCTCTTCATCGCGTATCTGTGAGCCTGTTATGACGAGGGTACGGATATCATCAAATTTCTTGATTATTTCAAGGGAAAGGTCTTTAATCTGTTTATCATCGGAAAACGTTACAATAGTAAATTCTATCCTGATGCCTGCTTCCCCTGCCAGCCCGGAAGGACTTTCAGCATGAAATTCCCCGCCCATTAGTTCAACCAGTTGCCGTGCAAGTACAGTACTGAAATTGATTTCATCATCCGACCTTATCGGTTGTGATTCCATGTTGACAAATTCACCGAATATTTTCTTAAGACTGGCACTATCATAACTCTTACCTGTATCCTGAATCTCAAATCCAAGAGTAATATGGCCCTTGTCATTGCTCTTCATCATACATCTAAGCCTGATTTCCCCCTGCTCAGTATTCTTCACTGAGTTGTTAAGGAGGTTTGATATGACCTGTCTCAACCTGAAAGGATCACCAATAATACTTTCAGGGACATCTTCATCCACCGTAATGTTCAGTTCCGCCCTGGTCTGCAGCATATTGGTCCGGGCGAGATCGTAACAATAAGTAATCTCTTCATGCAGATTGAAGGGAATCTCATCAAGAATCATCTTGCCCGATTCAATCTTTGAAAAATCCAGAATATCGTTGATTATATTAAGCAAGACCTCTGTTGAACGGCGCAGAAGGTTGACTATTTCAAGTACTTCGGGCGACAGACTGAACTTATACAGAACATCTGTCATTCCTATTATCCCATTAAGAGGAGTCCTTATCTCGTAACTCATCCTTGCAAGAAACTCCGTCTTGGCGACATTTGCCTTTGCCTCCTGCTGCCTGGCCGATTCGAGCATGGTAACATCTATCAGTATCTCCATTGTTGCATCCTCTCCCATGAACATCACGGGAATGCTGTTCCTGAATAGCACTATCTCACCGATTTCCTTCTTGATTATAACAAACTGATCGCGTTTGAAGGTTCCCCCCAGATTCTTGGAGAAATAATCACTATCCTCCGGGGCAGAAGTCTCAGGAAATATCTTCCCTTTCATTGCTGCCTCGTTGCCGTAGGAGTACTGGCTTGCAGCAACCTTGTTGGCCTTTAGTATTTCCCTCGCCTTATTATGAATAATAATACCGACAGGCATCTCCTCTATCAGCTTAAAGAGCATTGCCTCCGACGATTTGAGCCGCTCCATCTCTTTTTTCTGGGATTTGAAATATCTCCAGAAAAGGCAGATTATTATCTGTATGAGGAACAGTGTGCAGAGTACAATGAAAAGAGAGTTCCTAATAATATATTTCTGGAACAGGTCTGTCTTGGTAGAAAAGACAAGCACAAGATCCCTCCCAAGCAGCGATGTAGAGTAATAGGCTGAAATAAGGTCTGTACGTGTGCCATCTATTTCTGCACTCAATGGTGTATCCCCTGTAGATTCACTGCCAAGACGGCTTACTATCCTGTCTGAATGCAGGTACTTTATTTTTTTGTCAATATTATCATAAAGTATCTTTCCCGAATCACCGACCACCCACTGCCACTGGTATTCCTTCAGGTTAAACTCAGAGAAACTATCAGCAAAAAATTTCTGGTAGTCAACTGAAACAACAATATTACCTGTTATCTCATTTGTACTGTTGTTAAGAACAGGCAAATAATAGTTATAAGTATTGTTTTCATGAATAAGCCTTTCTGTTTTGAAGATCTCCGGCTGTGAATGCAGGGAATAGCTGTTTTCAAGCCATTCGCCGGGTGGTTCGGCATCTTTCTTCAGAGTAAATTCATTTTTATTGCTATCGTAATATTTTATACCCGTAACAAAATTCTGGTATTTTGAAAAGAAGAGTTTCATATTTTCCGTTATACGGTTCCTGACCTGGGAATCACTGAAGAAACCTGTCGGATTAATAGAAAATATGACCTGATTCAGATCGCTTGCAAACGAATTATTGGTATTGTCGACAGAAATACCCAGTATCTGAACCTGCCGGTTAAGCAATTCGGTAATATATTTTATCTGTTTCTCATACAGACTCTTATAATAAATGTAATTCGTGAGCATTATCAGTAGAAATGCTGAATATACCATTACAAGGATTTTTCTCATCTCAAAAATTGTTAGTCGGCCTGGCTTATAAAGATACTCTTAAAAACAATATTTTTCAATTCACCTGTATTTGCGATCCTCGTCTTCCATTATATTGATATAGCTTCGGTATCTCATAAAGTCAATCTCCCCCTTTTCAACGGCTTCCCGCACAGCACAGCCCGGTTCATCAAGGTGAAGGCAATTGGTAAACCTGCAATTTGCGGAAATACGGAATATTTCCGGGAAGAAATGATATATTTCAATTCTCTCCATATCGGCAAGCCCAAACCCCCTTATACCGGGTGTATCAATAACAAAACCTCCGAAAGGCATCCGGTGCATTTCGGGAAAGGTGGTAATATGTTTCCCCTGCCTGTGATAGCCGGAGATCTCAGCTGTTTTTAGACGCAATGTCGGATCAAGTGAATTCAGTAATGTCGTCTTTCCAACGCCCGAGTTACCCGAGACAAGTGTTATTTTATCTTTCAGTGACGGGATCAGAATATCGATTCCTGTGCCTTCTCTAAGTGATAGTCTTATACATAAGTATCCTGCTTTTGTGTATACGCTTTCAAGGTATTCCATCTTTTCTGTCTCCTTCTCACCATACAGGTCCGTTTTGTTTATGATTATGGTAGCCGGAATACGGTATGCTTCTGCTGTAATAAGAAACCTGTCAATAAATTCAGGAGGGGTTTCCGGATGGATTATCGTGATCATCAGAAATACATGATCGATATTGGCAGCTATTATCTGGTACTGCCTGGAAAGATTTGAGGATTTTCTAAGGATATAATTTTTCCTGGCTGACACTTCGGCAATTACACCGGAACCTGTTACGGGATCAACATCAAAAAGCACATTATCTCCAACAGCCACAGGGTTTGTTGTTTTAATATTCTTAATTCTCAGCTTTCCCTTAACGGAGCAATTAATTATCTGTCCGTCTTTGCGGAGAACTTTATAATAGCTGCCTGTTGATTTTACTACAAGTCCTTTTTCCAAAAGAAATCCGTTTCCGGCAAAATTAAGGAAATTTGCGGTATATAATTTCCGTAAGTAACTGTTCTGAACGGGAAAATCTATTAAATCAGTTATCGGAAGCCATCAGCAGAAATGGTCTCATTTCAAAGCTGTGATAAAAAGGTCTCAGTCTTTCAGTATTGTAATAATCCGTAACCTTCACGATTTTCTTTGATGATGTAACCACGTCGATTGACAGATTATCATATCTTCCGTTCTTAAGTACGACGATACGTCCGTGTACTCCCTTGAGAATAAGATCAAGGGCAAGATTACCATATGCCATGGGTACAATGGAATCGAGGGCATCGGGGTCACCTCCGCGTACCATATAACCAAGTTTCTGGTTAATAATGTTAATCGTTTTTCCGTTGTTATGCTTACCGGAAAGTTCTTTCAGCTTTGTTGAAACAAGTTCTCCTATCCCACCCAGTTTGGCATGACCATAAGCATCTTTTTCGTTATCGGAAAAAATCATATTTCCGCCTTTGAACATAGCTCCTTCCGAAACAAGAACAACGGAATACTTACTCGGATTATGGTTCCTGTCTTCAACCAGCAGTTTTGTAAGCTGGTCTATATCAAACTCATACTCTGGTATAACACACCTGTTCGCAGCTCCTGCCATTGTTGGGAGCATGGCGGTGAAGCCTGCATATCTACCGAAAACTTCGAGTACCAGGAGCCTCTCATGTGATCCGGCTGAGGTCCTGAGGCTGTTGGTCATCTGAATTGTACGGGTGACACAGGTACTGAATCCTATACAATAATCTGTACCGGGAACATCGTTATCCATTGTCTTGGGAATTGCAACTACATTCACCCCGTGTTTATACAGGTAAACACCGTAACTGAGAGTATCATCCCCACCTATCGGTATAAGGTAATCCACTCCCAGCCATTCAAGATTTTTAATTACTTCAGGAGTCAGATCATTGATCTCCTGGTTATAGGTATCCTGAAGATGTTCCGGGACACTCTCCCTGTCCATATGGCTTGGGCGTGTTCTCGATGTATGCAGAAATGTACCCCCCGTACGACCGGCCTTGTTTACTATATCGTCGGTGAGTATCTGGAAATTGTTACTGTTATCGGCTTTGGTATCCCTGATAATCTCAGTAATACCTGCCCATCCCCTTCGAAGCCCGATAACCTTGTAACCTTCCCTGTTTGCACGGATAGTAACCGCACGTATAGCCGGGTTAAGCCCGGGAACATCACCTCCCCCGGTAAGGATAGCAATTACCCCCTTTTTTTTCTGATTTGCCATAACAGTAACTTTTGGAATTAGTTGAATACAAATCGACTATAAAATTAAAGAAAACCTTTGAGAAAAACAACGAATCCCGTACGGCGGCAAACCTGTTTCAGGTTGGAAACTCAGGAGCTGTTTCGTCCCATTCCAGGATACGGAAGAAATCGTATTCCTCCGGATTCTTAACATATTTCCTTGCTCCGTTGTAATCTTTCTTGGTGATATAGTGAAGATTATTCCTGAATATCATCTGTACTTTTTCAGAATCGACATTTACAAGTCTTGGCTTTACCTTTCCTGATTCATCTTCCACATCTTTCAGGAATAATGGAAAAATACCGCCTGTCGAGTCAGAAGTAACCATACATCCTGTCAGTCCTGCTTTAAAAAGCTTGTAAACACCAAGACCCAACCGTGTGGCGTAAGCCAGGTCATAGGCTATCGGACGGCAGCACCTGAGCTCGTAACCCATCTCGTTGGGTCGTGATTTCACATTAATCCTGAGTCCTTTAAGAGCCTGCTGTGTGAGCATATTGAAAATATGGGATTTGCTTACGTTGCCAAGTTCGGGATGACCGTGATCATCGAAAGTGAAATTGATCCCGGTCTCTATGACCTCCTTCTCACTCATGAAATGGAAGACTCCTTCAGAAATTATGGCCACACCATAATCTATCCCAAGCAGTCTCCTTTTTACCATTGATGATATTACAAGCCTGGTGATCTTGTCGAATGTGATCTTGGTCTTATTGAATATTTCAGGGATAATGATCATAGGATAATGACAGGCGGTTCCTATCCCAAATGCAAGGTGACCGGCTTCCCTGCCCATGGCGGAGACAACAAACCAGTTACCACTGGTACGTGCATCTTCATATATTGTTGTGGCAAGACGTACACCCTCTTCCTTGGCTGAATGATACCCAAATGTAGGTATTCCCTCGCGTAAAGGCAGGTCATTATCGATAGTCTTTGGAACATGGATATTCTTGACATCCATCTTCCTTTCCTTTAAAAACTTTGTAAGCCTGTTTGCTGTAGAAGCAGTATCGTCTCCTCCGATAGTAACCAGAAGCTTTACATTGTTCTTTTTGAAAAAATCATCCTTAAACTCATCATCCTTGGGCTTATGCCTGCTCATTTTAAGGGCTGATCCTCCGCGACTGTATATCTGGTCAGCAAAATCGAAATCGAGATAATCATATGAAGGCTCATCGGCAAAAAGTGATTTATACCCGCCATTGATCCCGAGTACTGTATATCCGTTCTGTAAAAATATCTTGGTAACGGAACTTATTACTGTATTAATTCCGGGCGCCGGGCCCCCTGCACATAAAATTGCAACTGCATCTTTCATTTTACTGTTCTTCATTAAATATTATAAATTGATTATACTGTGTATTTATCCCAGGCAAATTAATTTTTTAAACAAAGCCACAAATATGACAATATCTTTTTAAAAAAATAATGGGTAAAAGTTATATTTTCGACGCAAATCCATTCTTTTTCCATTTTTTATAATTGCCTGGTTCTTATACGTTGATCTTTTTTTCGATTTGTTTGTTATATTAGATAGCATTAATTGTTCATTGTACATATTATTTTCAACAAAACGACATCGCCTACATTATGCCTGAAAATCAAACTCATAAATCTTCGACCGGTTCCCCCCTGGTAATGATTACAGGAGGCAGGGGAGTAATAGGCCGGTATCTTACTTCACTGTTACTGTCAAAAGGCTACAGGGTTTCGCATCTTTCCAGGCAATCCAATCAGTTTGGCAAGGTAAGGGTATACAGATGGGATCCCGATAATGGCATTCTGGATCCAGTGGTCTTTGACGGAGTTGACTATATTATCCACCTGGCAGGCGCAAGCCTGGGGGAAAAGCACTGGACCGATATCAGGAAGAAAGAGATACTGTTAAGCCGTGTGGAATCATCCAGTCTGATTCATGAAGTGATAACCGGAAACAACATTCCTGTTAAAGCCTTTATCTCTGCATCAGCAGCAGGCTACTATGGCTCCATTACAACAGACAGAATATTCCGGGAAGAAGATCCTCCTGCAAAGGATTTTACAGGTACTGTATGCCGGATGTGGGAAGAATCTGCTGATCTTTTCAGTAAATCAGGTATCAGAACCGTAAAAATAAGAACAGCAATGGTGCTGGAGAAATATGACAGTGCTCTAGCCAGGCTCCTAAAACCTGCTTCAAAGGGCATTTTTCCGATCCTGGGCAGTGGAAAGCAGTATATGCCATGGATACATATAAACGACCTTTGCAACGCTTATTTAAAAGCATTACAGGATGATAATATGGCAGGGCCCTACAACGCGGTGTCCCCCGCATTCACAACTTATACCGAATTTATGAGAGAGCTTGCCCAAACATTACATAAGCCATTCTTCCATCCGCCCGTGCCGGGTTTTTTACTTAAAGTATCTATGGGGGAAATGGCCAGTATTATATTGAAAGGCAGCAGAATATCGTCGGAAAAGCTTGCCACTTCGGGATTCAAATTCATGTTTCCCGGTCTTACTGAAGCACTTGATAATATTCTGAATGGCCCTTGCGGGGACTAGATACATGTAGCACCGGAATATCATTCAGACAAACAGTTCTGTGCTATTTTATTATGAAATTGTATTCCCGGGAATGACTATCCTCTTTTGGAAATAACCTCAAGTTTTGAGGTATCCACTATCTCAATGGTCTTCCCGAATATTCTGATGATCCCTTCCCGCTTGAATTCAGACAGGGTACGTATTACATTGGCCGTACTCATGCCGATATAATCAGCAATTTCTTTTCTTGAAACCGGCAGGTCGAACACCCTGGATTTATAAATATCGTTCGTGAAATAAAGCAGGACATAAGCTACCCTGCCAACCAGATTTTTCTGCCTGATATCGAGTGTCTGGCTTATAATTTTATCATTTATTATTGAGATTTTGGTAAGCAGCCCCATAGCAAACCCTCCATTCCTCATGAATAGTTCCTTGATAAAGGATAGTTTGATGCTGCACACAACGGAATCTTCAAGAGCAGATACTGAAAACTGATATCTTTCCTCTGAAAAGATGCTCATATTGCTTACAAATTCAAACGGCCGGGTTATAGTGATTATCTGTTCTTCTCCCGTCGAGGCTCTCCTGTAAAGTTTCACAAGACCGTTTTTAAGGTATTTGAATGTGTTGATCTTTTCACCTTCATGATTTATTACCTCCCCCTTACGGAAAAATTGCTCCTCCTTGTTATAACATAACTCATCTATGGAACCATCATCAAGGTAAGAAAATACCACATCCCTGAATTCACATTCTGAACAAATACAAGGTTTTTTCGTTTCGCTCACGATAAAAAATTTTCACAAAATTACCATTTTAATGTTCACTTTTTAACAATTACGTTTTTTTATTACCAATTTTGACCCTATTTTATAAGAAATTTTTGTAATAATCCTTTTCGCTGAAAATGGTTCACAAAACAGATTATCATATACATTCTACATTCAGCGACGGCAGGTCACTTCCTGAAGATTATATCAGCCCGGCAATAGACGCAGGAATAAGAGAAATAGGATTTTCAGACCATCTTACGCTTTTCCGGGAACAGGAAGACTGGAATATGGACCCGTCCATGGTAATGACCTATATCAGTCATCTGGAAGCACTGCGCGAAAAAAACGATAAAATAAGGATAAAAATAGGGCTGGAGGTTGATTATTTTAAGGGGATGGAGGAAGAAACCCGCAACTTCCTTGACCCGCTTCCTTTGGATTTCATAATTGGTTCAGTACATTACCAGGGAGATAAAACGGTTGACCTTGGACCTGAATTCTATGAAGGTAAAAATATTGATCTGCTCTTCCGGGAATATTTTGATACGGTGATTGCAGCAGCTTCTTCAGGACTTTTCGATATAATAGGTCATTGTGATCTTATCAGGATCTTTGGCTATAAACCATCATCTGATCCTGAACCTCTTTACCGCAAACTGGCCAGTGCAATGAGACAACATGACGTGGCTTTTGAATTGAATACAAACGGGAGGAACCGGCCGATAGCTGATTTCTACCCCGACCGTAAATACCTGCATATATTCATGGAGGAAAATGTGCATGTCTGTGTTAATTCCGACGCTCATATGCCCAGACGTATCGGACAGTATTTTGATGAAGCTTATGATCTGTTAAGATTCACCGGTTTTAGTGAAATGGCAGTCTTTGACAGGAGAAAAAGAAAGATGATACCTTTCTGAAATATTATTCCTGATTATATATATTTAAGAATTAATATTATTAAACGTATCTATTGTGAAAAAATCGGCTGTCCTAAGTTTGGTAATAGCTGTCCCTGTTCTACTGACGTTATTAACCGGATGCTCCGGAACGGAAAAAGAACAAATGGAAACAGGTGGGCCGGAAGTTGTATCTTTTAAGGTATTGCCGTTTCATCTTTCTGAAGTGACACTGCTGAACGGCCCGTTCTTTCATGCTACAGAGCTTGACGGGAAGACACTTCTTAATTACGATCCCGATCATCTTTTATCCAGGTTTTACACAGAAGCCGGGTTAAAACCTAAAGCAGCACATTATATGGGATGGGAGAATGAGTCCCTTGCCGGTCACAGCCTTGGGCACTACCTGAGTGCCTGTTCCATGATGTACAGAACTACAGGTGATTCGGCCTTCCTGAACAGGGTCAGATATATTGTCAGTGAGTTGAAAAAGGTACAGGAGGCTAATGGTGACGGATATATAGGTGCTTTTACAAATGGACAGAAAATACTTGAACAGGAGGTTGCAAAAGGGGACATCCGGTCCCATGGCTTTGATCTGAATGGATTATGGTCACCTTTCTATACATTACACAAGATAATGGCCGGCCTCAGGGACGCCTGGCATCTGTGTGGGGACACCACAGCTCTCGGTGTTGAAAAACGATTTGCCGACTGGGTGGGGACAGTTGTGATGCCTCTCACTGACAAGCAGGTCCAGGACATGCTTCGCTGCGAATACGGAGGTATCAGTGAAACACTTGCTGATCTTTATGCTGATACAAAGGATTCCGGTTATCTTAAGATCTCGGAGATCTTCTATGACAGGGTTGTTCTCGACTCAATGAAAGCGCGAAAGGATGTACTCCCCGGCAGACACTGTAATACCAACATACCAAAGTTGATCGCCCTTTCTCGCCTGTACGAGCTGACGGGAGATACTTCCGACAGGGGTGCGGCTGAATTTTTCTGGCATACTGTTGTAAATCACCATTCATATGTTACAGGAGGCAACGGAGATAATGAATATTTCGGCCCGGAAGATCAGCTCAGGAACCGCCTTGATGAAGGCACAACAGAGTCGTGTAATGTTTACAACATGCTTAAATTATCGGAACACCTTTTTGAATGGAGTGCAGCGGCAAAGGTGGCTGATTTTTACGAAAGGGCTCTCTTTAACCATATTCTGGCTTCACAGAACCCTGAAACAGGGAATGTTACATATAACCTGTCGCTTGACATGGGTGGTTTCAAGGATTTCCAGGATCCTTACTGGTTCACTTGTTGCATAGGAACAGGGATGGAAAATCATGCCAAATACGGCCGGAATATTTACTACCATAACAATAGTGAACTATATGTCTTCCAGTATATAGCTTCGAGTCTTGGATGGAAGCAAAAAGGTATAACTCTTACCCAGGAAACGTCCTATCCCGAAGAACAATCTTCCCATCTGATATTCACCTGTGACGGACCGGCCATGCTCACACTAATGATCCGGTACCCCTACTGGGCCCAGAAAGGGATTGAAATATCTGTAAACGGAAAAAAACAAAAGGTATCGAAGCATCCCGGTTCCTTTATCCCCGTTACCAATATGTGGAAAACAGGTGATGTCGTTGACATAAGCATTCCTTTCTCCCTGCGGCTTGAGCCAATGCCTGATGATAGTAACCGGGTTGCCGTAATGTACGGACCCCTGGTTCTTGCCGGTGATCTTGGTCCTGTAAATGATCCTGCATCGAAAGATGCAATGTATGTTCCTGTAATGATGACAGGAAACAGGGATCCGTCTTCATGGATGAAGCCCGTGGAAGGAAGCCCCAATACCTTTACAACGGTAAACACCGGAAGGCCCAGGGATGTTGTTATGAAACCCTTCTACACATTCTATAAAAGACGCTATTCTGTATACTGGGATCTTTTCACCGAAGAGGGCTGGAAAGCAAAACAGGAAGAATATAATGCAGAGAGGGAGCGGTTCAGAAAAATGAAGGAGGCTGAGATAGATTATGTCCAGCCAGGGGAGATGCAACCGGAGCGTAATCATAACTTCAAGGGAGAAAAAACAGGTCCGGGTACATTCAAGAAAAGGACATATCGTGAAGCCAGGGGCGGATGGTTCTCATTCAACCTTAAGGTCAAACCGGATATTCCGAATGCATTGATAGTGGAATACTGGGGTGGTTTTCCGGGCGCCAAGACTTTTGATATTCTTATAAATGACAGGAAAATAGCAACCGAAAACATATCAAACAAGAAAGACGGCCAGTTCCTGACACTGGAGTATGATATACCCGGTGATATTACTGCAGGGAGATCAGTGGTGACGGTTAAATTCGTGGCTCATTCTGGAAATACTGCAGGTCCGGTATTCGGGATCAGGACAATTAAAAAAACGCTATGAAAAAAATACGTGTTCGATTAAGATCTTAAGGCCTATGACAATAAGCATCAGACCTCCCAGGATCTCAACCCGGTTACCCAGTCTTTCTCCTGCGGATTTACCGATACGTATGGCTACCATTGAGGCAATAAATGTAACAAAACCTATTAATGCACCTGCCTGCCATATCATAACATCAAGGATAGCAAAGCTGATGCCAACGGCGAATGCATCAATGCTGGTTCCAAACCCTATGGTTACCAGGATCAGGAGGCTGTTAAAATCCTTTTTTCCCTCTTCGGGATGTCTCCTGAGACCTTCTATTATCATCTTGAACCCCAGAAAAGAAAGCAGGACCAGGGCTATCCAGTGATCAAATGCCTTCAACCGGCCCGATAATATTTCGCCCAGGAAATAGCCGGCTACCGTAAGTCCCCCCTGGAATATTGCAAGTATAAACGCTACAGTGAAAGCCTGCCTGAAAATAATATGATTCCTTACCACACCATAGGAGAGAGACACAGCAAAAGTGTCAAAAGATAATCCCAGCGCTATGGCAATTATTGTGTAAAAATCCATCTTTCAATATAATTGTGTAAAGATAATTAAATATATTATGCTCCGTTTTTCTGAATATGATTGTATATATTTGATCAGCACAATAATACTTGTTATGAGGGCTGTAATACAAAGGGTAATAAAAGCATCGGTAACAATAAACAAAACAACCAGATCAAAAATAGGTTCAGGCCTCCTTATTCTTGCCGGTATAGAGGAATCAGATGATTTACAGGATGTGGAATGGCTGGCAGGAAAGATAGCCAGGTTAAGGATATTCGATGACGAAAAGGGTGTTATGAACCTTTCTGTAACAGATACCGGAGGAGATATCCTTGTTGTCAGTCAGTTTACCCTCCATGCCAAAACAAAGAAAGGCAACAGGCCATCATATATCAAGGCAGCTTCCCCGGATGTGGCAATACCATTATACAACAGCTTCAATGATATGCTTTCCCGGATAACCGGGAAAGCTGTATTCACCGGTGAGTTTGGTGCGATGATGCAGGTGGCGCTGATTAATGACGGGCCTGTTACAATTATTATCGATACCAAAGACAGGGAATAAACAATTGCATATAGTAATCAGTATAAGAAGCATAACCAGAAAACAAAAAGGCTTATGAGTGCCGGCAAAAACGAGGAAAAATCATTAAAGAGATGTGTCTTAGTTGTCACGGCCCTCGCAGCTTTTATGACCCCCTTCCTTAGTTCTGCCTTAAACCTGGCTCTTCCTGCCATAGAAGAAGACCTGCATGCAAGTGCTATTGAACTTGGATGGGTGATCAGCAGTTTTATTCTTTCTGCCGCGATGTTCCTTCTGCCATTCGGGAGGCTGGCCGACATCAAAGGCAGAAAAAAAATATTTACAACAGGAGTGTCATTGTTCTCGCTCACCACCTTATTAATTGTCTTTACGGGAAATATCACATCCCTTATAATACTGAGGATATTGCAGGGGATATCAAGTGCGATGATCTTTGGTACAAGTCTTGCGATCCTAACATCCGTGTTTCAACCCGGAGAAAGGGGAAAAGCAATGGGTATAAACATAACAGCCACGTATCTCGGACTTTCGTCCGGACCGGTTGTTGGCGGATTACTGACACATTATCTGGGGTGGAGATATATCTTTGCATTCCTGCTTCCCTTTGGCATCATTTCACTTATCCTGATATCTGCCCGGATCAAAACTGAGTGGTCGGAAGCAAAGGGAGAAAGATTCGATTGGAAAGGATCCCTCATATACGGTGTTTCCCTCGCAGGCCTTATGTACGGTTTCTCCAGGCTGCCAGCAGTGTCAGGCTGGATATTCATTGCCCTGGGTATCATTTTTACAGTAGTTTTCCTGTTAGTAGAAAAAAAGACCGGCAATCCTGTATTTGATATCAGGCTTTTTCTTCACAACAGGATCTTTGCTTTCTCAGGACTGGCTGCACTTATCAACTATGCTGCTACCAGTGCAATAGGTTTTTTTATCAGTCTTTACCTTCAGTATCTGAAGGGACTGGATTCAAAGACGGCAGGTCTTATAATGATTTCACAACCTGTGGCTATGACCATCCTGTCGCCACTGGCCGGAAAATTATCCGACAGGAAAAATCCTGGGGTGATAGCTTCAGCAGGTATGGCACTGATAGCAATCGGTCTCATTCTTTTCTGCTTTGTTGAGGAATTCACTCCCGGTTATTTAATAGTTCTTCTGCTGGTTCTGATTGGCATCGGCTTCGGACTCTTTTCATCTCCCAATTCCAATGCCATTATGAGCTCCGTAGAGAAATGTCATCTGGGAGTCGCCTCGGGTGTGGTCGGAACCATGAGGATGGTAGGACAGATGATGAGCATGGGAATAGCGATGATGCTGATCTCCTTATTTATCGGCAGTGCATCAATAACACGCGCGACCTATCCGTCGCTTATGTCAGCGATGAGGACCGGATTTGTAATTTTTTCCGTATTGTCTGTTATCGGCATATTTGCTTCACTTGCACGAAACAAGACCACCTGAACAGCTTATATTATTCAGCCAGATCTGATAATCCCTGGGTGCCTGTATCAAGTACAAATCTCCAGTTTCCGAATGAGTCTTTCAACCATATGGTAACATATGTACCCTTTGTTATTTCCCCTGTAATCTTATCCTTATTGGTATATATCCCGTATGTATACCCCATTTCACCGCTTTTTGATATTTTCTCGTAAAGTGGTTCCCAGCTAAGTGTGAAGTTGGCATCGCTCTCCCCGGCAAAACGCTTTATCAGGGTCTCCTTCCCTTTAATGGGAAAAGAGTTATTCTTCAGAATAACCCCGTCGTCAGCAACATAAAATAAAAAAGCCCTGTACATTCCATCTTTGACCGACATGGCCGAAAAATCGCGATCAGTCTCCATAAGGACACCTGAAATATTCTTTTTATCCGTTTTTGAGCAACTTAAAACAGTAAGAAAAATAATTATGATAACAAAAAGCGTTATATTGACCCCGTTCTTTTTTTTCATATCGCCTATTATAAATTTAACATACCAGTAAATTTATGACAAAACTATATCAAAAACTGATCAATAAATGTCCTTCCGAGACGGAAATTAAAAAGGGACTCAAAAAAGCATTTGGCGAATCAGAGAACGGGGCTGATAAGCATATGTTGATGAAGATACTGAACATGATAGACCTGACCAGTCTTAATACCAGCGACAACAGGAGCAGGATACTTCATTTCACCGGGAAGGTAAACAGTTTTTCCGGCAGGTTTTCAAATATACCCAATGTGGCAGCTATCTGTGTTTACCCGAATTATGTCTCGCTGGTACATGAAAAGCTGAAGGCAAAAAATGTTAAAATTGCCTCTGTTGCAGGGGGTTTCCCCACATCACAAACCTTCAGAAGCATCAAGGTCAGTGAATGTAAAATGGCAATTGAAGCAGGAGCTGATGAGATAGATATGGTAATATCTGTTGGCACTTTCCTTGGCAATGACTTTGCACAGGTAGCCGATGAGATACGTGAGATCAAGGGAGCAATCGGAGATAAAACATTAAAGGTTATTGTCGAATCCGGCCTGCTGGGTGATTATGAAAATATATACAGAGCCTCAATGATAGCTATGGATGCCGGGGCGGATTTTATCAAGACATCAACAGGAAAGACCTCGGTCTCCGCAACTCATGAAGCTGCCTATGTGATGTGCCGCGCAATCTCTGATTTCTTTTCTGAAACAGGAATAAAAGTGGGATTTAAAGCTGCAGGAGGCATTTCGACAGCCCGGGATGCTATAAATTATTACCAGATAGTAGCATCAGGGCCAGGGCAGGAATGGCTCAATAATTCACTCTTTCGTCTCGGTGCAAGCAGGCTTGCAAATAACATACTTACAGAAATATCAGGAAGTGAAAGTGATCATTTCTGACAGGCAGATTCGTCCTGATTAAGATATCTCAGGTAATAATCACTATTTTTGTGCTTTGATCGCACAAAAATGATTATTATCCCATCCCCTGGCATGCAGCAGGATACACTGAAAATACAGATCAGGACAGTACAGGACACTGTTACTGCCCGGCGTGATTCGTTGTTTACCAACGACAGCCTGCAGGTAAGGAAGGATACAATTATCAAAAGTGATACCCTTACCAGGAGAGATACGATCAGCCGCCAGGATACTGTTAAAAAGACTGCCAGGCCGGACAGGAGAGTACGGGAAGTACATATTACCGACACCACATCGGTTTGCACGAAAAGTAGTGTTTACAACTTTACTTTTTATGATACAACCAATTTAATTATGCAGCCCGGGTTTAACCCGGTCAGCAGTTTTCCTATAAGGTATGTTAAGAAAATACAAAAGGAACAGGAGGCAGAAAGGACATCTCTTGCAGCCCATCTTCACCCCGGCGAAAAATTACCTGCCCATGCATTTCATGATGACTGGATAATACTTGTCATAATGAGCATGGCCTTTCTGTATTCAATCGTCAGATCTTCTTCTGCAGGCCTGTTCAGGAATGTTGCAAGGTTTTTTCTTTTTAGGGGGATTACTGACCCGTCTTCTCGCGATCTCAATAATTTGTTCACATGGCAGTCAACAATATTAAACCTCGTTTCCTTTACTGTATTGGGGCTCTTCGGTTATATGGCGGCAGTCTTCTATAATATTGATCTTCCTGTTTCTGGTAAATTGCTGGCCTGGCTTTTTTGCACAGGCATTATAATTGCAGGAGTAACATCCAGGCATTTCATCTGTACTTTAACAGGGAATATAAGTGGAAAAAGAGATACATTCAGGGTGTACCTGGTAAATGTATACCTGTCGTACAGGGTCGGTGCTCTTCTCATTTTTTTCATTATAATATTAATTTCATATACCACGTTCTTACCCTCCGCGGTATTTTTCTTTACCGGATTAACAATTCTGGGATTAATGTATATTCTTCGTGTTACGAGACTTCTAATAATTTTTCTAAACCGTAATATTTCTATTTTCTATTTGATTTTATACCTTTGTGCGCTGGAAATCCTGCCTGTATTGGCATTGGTCAAATACTTTACGGGGCTTATTTAAAATTGGCGGGAATTAATTTTGAGGGTTAAATTAAAACTGTAAAGCGTTGAAAATAAGGAAAATTTTAGTGTCGCAGCCAGAACCTCTCAATCCGAAATCCCCATATTTCGAACTGGCAAGAAAATATAATCTCAAAGTTGATTTCAAACCTTTTGTTGAGGTAGAGGGAGTATCGGCAAAAGATTTTCGTCAGCAGAAAATCAATATCCTGGACTTCACTGCGGTGATTTTCACCAGTAAAACCGGAATAGATCATTTTTTCAGGGTTTGCAATGAACTCAGAATTACTGTTCCGGATACTATGAAATACTTCTGCATTACGGAAAATGTTGCATACTATCTTCAGAAATACATAGTTTACAGAAAACGAAAGATCTTCCATGGCAAGGCTAAATTTCAGGATCTTATCGATGTGATAGTAAAGCACAAGGAAGATTCATTCTTTGTACCGCTTTCAGTACCTCATAATGCAGAGATACCTGAGTTGCTCAATAAGAACGGCATCAAATATGCCATAGGTACCTTATACAGGACTATAAGTTCTAATTTCTCTGATCAGAAGGATTTCGACTATGATGTCCTGGTATTTTACAGCCCGTCAGGGATTAAGTCTCTTAAAGAAAACTTCCCGAATTTTGTGCAGGGTGAAATAAAAATAGCAGCTTTCGGACCGACAACAGCCTGTGCTGTGGCAAATGAAGGGCTCCGGCTTGATATTGATGCACCGAATCCAAAAGCTCCTTCCATGACAATGGCACTGGATGAATACCTGAAAGAGTATAACAAGAATATGAAATAGCATTCAATTAACTATTCCAAACATACACTTCTTTTAGCAACTCTTCAGGGATTGCCAAATTTGTATTCATAAAATGAAAGCCGCAAGGGAGACATTTGGTAAGTCTGAGAGGCTGTACAGCAATAAAATAATTAAAAGCCTCTTTGAACAGGGGAATATAGTCCATAATTCCTGTTTTAAGGTTGTCTGGGGCATCCCTTCTTCTCCGATTCCCTCTCCGGCCCAGGTGGCATTCAGTATCTCAAAAAAAGGTTTCCGCCATGCTGTTACACGAAACCTGTTAAAGAGGAGAATAAGGGAAGCATACAGGAAAAACAAGCATATACTGTATAATTATCTTGAGACAGAACATATTGAGGTTGCTGTTGTTATTATTCTGAAAGGCACAGAAATCCTGGATTATTTCACGCTTGAAAAGTCGATAAGGGATATACTGAAAAAGCTTATCTATCAAATAAAGGAAAACACAAAAGAATGTTAAAATTATTATAATTGTTTATTAATCAAATCACTTCCCGATTATTCTTTATATTTTCGTCGGGCAAAAATTTAAGGCTCAACAGTTATGAAAAAGACACGTACCGGAAAATTTATTATTGTCCTGGCTCTGGTGATTGTTACAGGCATCAGCAGCAGTTTTCTTATTACACAGGAAACAAGAGATTTCAGGATTGCCAAGAACCTCGACATTTTTTATTCCCTTTTCAGGGAGCTCAACACTTTTTATGTTGATGAAATCAATCCGGACAAGCTTATAAAAACAGCTATTGATGATATGCTTGCTTCTCTTGATCCCTATACGGTCTATTACCCGGAATCGGAAGCAGGTGATATTAGTTTCATGACCACAGGCAAATACGGAGGTATTGGATCGCTTGTTCGTAAAAGTGGCGACTATGTAGTCATTAGCCAGGTTTATAAAGGGTTCCCTGCTGATGTCGCCGGAATTAAAGCCGGAGACATCCTCACAAAAGTCAATGGCTTTTCATTAAAAGGCCTTCCGACAGACAGTGTCAGTGAAAGGCTGAAAGGCGACCCCGGAACTCCACTTGTCCTTACAATAAACCGTAATGGAAAGTTGTCGGATTTTACGCTCAAAAGAGAAAGGATAGTTATCCCCCCCGTACCCTATTTTGGTATGATAGATTCAAACACAGGCTACATTAAACTTACAGGTTTCACCCAGGGAGCGAGTGAGAATGTCAGGGAGGCACTCCTCAAGCTTGAAAACCGGAATCCAAAACAGATCATTCTTGACCTGAGAGGTAATCCGGGCGGATTGCTGACAGAAGCTGTAGCTACTGTGAATCTTTTCGTTGATCCTGGAAATGAGGTTGTGTCAACAAAAGGAAAAGTAAAGCAGTTTGATGAGGATTTCAAGACCACCAAGCCTGCTGTGGATGATAAAATTCCTCTTGCCATTTTAATAAACAGGGGCTCAGCTTCTGCATCCGAGATTGTAGCCGGAGCTATACAGGATCTTGACAGGGGAGTCATCATTGGACAGAGGTCATATGGCAAGGGACTGGTGCAGATTACACGCCCTCTTAGTTATAACGCCCAGTTGAAAGTTACCACAGCAAAATATTACATACCAAGCGGGAGGTGTATACAGGCCGTCGATTTCTCACACCGCAATCCTGACGGAAGTGTGGGAATAATTCCCGATTCCCTTATTTCCGAATTCAAAACCAAGCACGGAAGAATAGTTAAAGATGGAGGAGGTATAACACCCGATGTCAAAATAGAACCTGAAACCATGAGCCAGATCTCCGGTGAACTGTATATGCGATACTATATATTCGACTTCGCAACCCGGTATTACTGGTCGCATCCTGACATTAAATCCCTCGATCAGTTTAAATTCACCGATAAGGATTATACCGATTTCCGTGATTTTCTTGTCAACCGCAAATTCAGTTATAAAACAAGTACTGAGGAATCCCTTAATGAACTGATTAAAAATGCGAAAAAGGAGAAATATTATACTATGAACAAGGATATTTTCGAAACCCTTGAAAAAGATGTATCACATAGTCTCGATAAGGACCTTAATCTCTTTAAAGGAGAGATCACCGAACTTATCGAGGATGAAATAATAGGCAGATATTTCTACCAGTCGGGAGAGATCCAATGGGCACTCAAGGACGATGACCAGGTCGCCAAAGCTGTTGATGTACTGAGCAACAGGAAGAATTATGATTCAATCCTTCAGGGTGATGAGAATGCAGTTGTAGTTACAAAGAAAGATGATCCTAACCTGCCGGCTAACAAGTAATGATCTTTCACTGGCATGTGTGTTGAGATGACCTCATCTCCACTCATGGGAATCATCATCGAAGATCTCTTTTTTCCAGACGGGCAGCTTTTCCTTAACCAGGTCAACAGTCCTGGCACATGCTTCCATTGCCTGTTTCCTGTGTCCCGCAGAAACAAGGACCATAAGTGATATCTCTCCTGTCCTGACCAGACCAGTGGAATGAACAATATCCACTGATGTCACATCGTTAAACCCGGCAAAGATCGCATCCTTAATTTTATCGGCTTCAGCGGTTACCATACCCTCATAGGCTGAATAGTCTATAGCCGTCACTGTTTTACTGTTTTCGACATCTGCCCTTACCTGTCCCAGGAAAACCGAATGTCCGCCCGAGCCGGTCCGTGTTCCTGTTTTTTCAATTAACTGTGATATCAGCTCCTGTGTTACAGGACCTGCAATGAGATACCCTGTTTCCATAAAGTTAAAATTACTGATATTTTTTACCCTCCTGCAAACGGAGGCATTAACGCCAGCTCATCACCGTCTTTCAGCACTTTATCATCATCTGTTAAGGCATTATTAAGCGACATCCTGTAACTGTAATGTGCTATTTCCGGAAAATCATCCCGTATCCTTAACTCCAGGTCACCTGTCGATTTCACTCCATAATAATGTTTACAGGATGTACCTGTTACCTCTGCCAGTACTCCGAAAAACAAAACCTCTACTTTCATCTTTATATCGATTACATTAAATGTCCTTCACTCAGTGCGCCTCAAGCCAGTTATTACCTGTTCCCCAGTCAACCATCAATGGTATATCCAGTTTTGCAGCATGCGACATTTCATAAATAACCATTTCTTTCAGCTTTTCAAGTTCAGATTTCTTCACCTCAAAGATAAGTTCATCATGAACCTGCAGGATCATTTTAGACAGGTATTTCCCGGATATCATCCTGTCATATATCCTTATCATGGCTATTTTAATTATGTCTGCTGCAGTACCCTGGATGGGAGCATTTATTGCATTTCGTTCCGCGTTACCTCTGACTACCTGGTTGCGGGAATGGATGTCACGAAGATATCGTCTGCGTCCGAACATAGTTGTTACATATCCGTTTTCCCTGGCTTTTTTAATGCTTTCATCCATATAGAGTTTTACTCCCGGATAAGATGCAAAATAACCATCAATAAGCTCTTTGGCCTCTTTACGGCCTATTGTAAGGCGTTCTGCAAGTCCGAATGATGAGATACCATAAATAATGCCAAAGTTTGCTGTTTTGGCCTTACCACGCATCTCCCGGGTAACTTCATCGATACCTACACCAAAGATCTTGGAGGCGGTGGCTGCATGAATATCATTACCGGATAAAAAATCCGCTATCATACTCTCATCCTTACTAAGGTGGGCCATCAGCCTTAATTCGATCTGCGAATAATCCGCAGAGAGGAAGATATGCCCTTTTTCAGGGACAAATGCCTTCCTGATCTCACGACCTCTTTCATCCCGTACCGGTATGTTTTGCAGGTTCGGATTATTTGAACTTAACCTGCCGGTTGATGCAACAGCCTGATTAAAGGATGTATGTATTCTTCCCGTCCGTGGATTCACAAGCTGGGGTAATGCTTCCACATAGGTTGTCAGCAATTTCTTAAGTCCCCGGTATTCCAATACCTTGTTAACTATAGGATGTTTACTGGTAAGCCTTTGAAGTATTTCTTCATTGGTGACAAACTGTTTGGTCTTGGTCATCCTCGCATTATCATCAAGCTTTAACCTGATAAACAGTATATTTCCCAGTTGCCGGGGCGATGAAATATTAAACTCTGTACCTGCAAGTGCATATATTTCCTTTTCCAGCTTTATTATATCGTCTCTAAGACCGGTTGTAATAGCTTTCAGATCCTCCAGGTCAAGTTTTACACCATATCTTTCCATTGCAGCCAGTACCCTTATCAGGGGCATCTCAATATTTTCCGCGAGGTCTTCCAGTCCTTCCTTTTTTATCCTTGGCTCAAACAGATCCTTAAGCTGCCATGTCACATCCGCATCCTCAACAGCATATTCCCTCAGCCTGTCCACTGCAACAGAGCGCATATTTTTCTGAAGACTGCCTTTTTCCCCTATAAGGGATTCGATATGGATGGGCTCGTACGACAAATATGTCTCGGAAAGCAGGTTCATATTATGTCTCATATCAGGTTCCAGAAGGTAATGGGCTATCATGGTGTCAAAAAGGGCACCTTTTACCTCTATACCGTAATTGGCAAGGACCTGAATATCAAACTTCATGTTTTGTCCTGTTTTGCGTATTTCACTGTTTTCAAAAACAGGTCGCAGCTGCTCCAGGATTGAAATAGTTTCTTTCCTTGATCCCGGAAAATGTATAAGGTAGCCCTTCCCTTTTTCCCATG
This sequence comes from uncultured Rikenellaceae bacterium, assembly GCA_964472085.1. Lineage (GTDB taxonomy): Bacteria > Bacteroidota > Bacteroidia > Bacteroidales > VadinHA17 > LD21. The sequence goes on from CAYYIW010000002.1 coordinate 56,429, forward strand.
AAAAGGAAAGGGCTACCAGTTCTGCTTCAAGTGAATCGAGACTCGTGGTTTCAGAATCGAAGCAAAATTCACGGAGCCGTGATAATTGCATAACAAAACCAGCCAGGTCGCTCCTGCTGTCAACTAAAATATAGTTATGGCCGGTATTGTCTATTGTTGAAAGATTATTTACAGTGGCTGTTTCGTGGTCTCCGAAAAGAGAACCCTGACCCGAATTATCCTTAAAGAGAGCAGGCTGTTTTTGTTCTTCCTGTTTTTCCTGATGGCCCAGGTTGCCAAGTATTTTCGTGGCTATGGTTTTAAACTCCAGTTCGCTGAAGAGCTTCCTGAGTTTTTCTGCATCAGGATCTTCCATTATAAGAGCCGATGCATCAAGATCTATAGGGACATCCTGTTCTATGGTAACCAGTTTTTTTGAGAGTTCAATCTGTTCCCTGTTATTCTCAATTATCTCCCTTAATTTCCCTTTTAGTTCGTCCGTATGCAGGAACAGTTCTTCAACACTTCCGTATTCCGAAATCAGTTTCATTGCTGTTTTAGGGCCAACGCCCGGTGCGCCCGGAATATTATCTGCAGTATCGCCCATGAGAGCCAGCACATCTATAACCTGGCCGGGAGTTTCAACACTGAACTCCTTTCTTATGTCGTCCACCCCCCACAGAAGAGAATCACTTCCGCTCCTCGATGGTTTGAACATAAACACATTATCCGATACAAGCTGTGCATAATCCTTGTCCGGGGTCATCATATAGGTAACAAAACCTTCAACAGAAGCTTTCCTTGCAAGAGTGCCTATAACATCATCGGCTTCAAAACCAGGATAATCAATTACCGGTATCCTGTAAGCCTCTATAAGACGTTTGATATAGGGTACCGCTTTTCTGATATCTTCCGGCGTCTCGTCGCGATGAGCCTTGTATTCGCTGTACATCTTATGCCTGAAGGTTGGTTCAGGCCTGTCAAAAACCACCGCAATATGAGTCGGTTTCTGTTTTTGCAATACTTCTTCCAGGGTCAGAAGGAAACCAAAAACAGCTGAAGTATTGAGTCCTTTCGAAGTTATCCTCGGATTCCTGATGAATGCGTAATAAGAACGGAAGATCAGGGCATAGGCATCAAGGAGGAACAGTTTTTTTGTTTGATTTTCAGGCATACCGTTATTATTCGTTTTCTGAAGCAAACCATTCCGCGAATGAGTTTGCTGTTTCATATAATCTTAGATTGTGAAGTTTGACTCTCTCCGGCAGCAGGGGCTTTATCCTGAAGGCAAAATCCTGCACCAGGTTTTCACATGTAGGCTGGTAATCAACCAGTACCGTATTACCAAATGTCTTTGTGAACATTTCCTTTTTCTCTCTGTCAAAGCTGCTGCTTACAACCACGCAATGATCAAAGACATCGATTATCTCTTTCCGCACTAAGTTCTTCAGGTCGGCAAAATCAATCACCATCCCGTTTTTAGAATTTCCCGGTTCATCAATGGGAGTTCCGGAAAGTGTCACAAAAAGCCTGTAGGAATGACCATGTACATTCCTGCAGGGTCCGTCATAATCCTGTAACACATGTGCCATTTCAAAATGGAACTCCTTTGTAACTCTTATTACTGATGTCATGATTTTCAATATGAATTGTAACATGTAAAATTAAGTAATAAGGTTGATAAAGGTTTAACCTTTGCCTTTCAAATAAACATTTAAGATATTTTAAATATTTCTAAACATGTTTAATAACAATTAATACATACCTTTGACCATTATTAATATCTTAATAATTAGGCGTAATGGCAGAAGATAATACGAGATTTACATTTCCTGCACTCTTCGGAGAAACACTCAGGAGATTTGGCGGGAAGGATGCATTTGCATTCGCAGGGGAGAAGCCTGAAAGCTATAACGATGTAAACAGGGATATAAACAGCCTTACAGCATTTATGGAGAAGCTGGGTATCCGGCCGGGCGACAGGGTTGCCATTCTAAGCCATAATATGCCTAACTGGGGGAAAGCTTATTTCGCTGTTACCTTTATGGGAGCTGTTGCTGTCCCGGTACTTCCTGATTTTTCGATTGCTGAAGTAAAAAATGTACTTGACCATTCCGGGGCCAGGGCTTTGTTTATCTCGTCAGCCCTTCTGTCAAGAATAGAAGGATATGTTTCAGAGACACTTGAAACAATAATCAATATAGAAGATTATTCGACCGTTTATTCCGGGAAAAGCCTGACCAGTTATGATCCTTCTGCTCTTCCCTCCCGTGTATACAATGTTGATGAGGATGACCTTGCATCAATCATTTATACTTCCGGTACAACCGGAAGATCAAAAGGAGTCATGCTCACGCACAGGAACATTTCATTCAATGCCCTGAAAGGAAGGAAAATACAATCGATAGATGAGAATGATAGGTTTCTTTCTGTATTGCCTCTGTCGCACACATATGAGAACACCCTTGGCCTGATTTTGCCAATGTTATGCGGAGCATCCGTATATTATCTGAGGAAACCACCCACCCCTTCCGTCCTGCTGCCTGCACTGGCAGAAATAAAACCAACAATGATGCTGACGGTACCCCTGATAATAGAAAAAATATATTTCAATAAGATCCTGCCGGCATTCAACGAGAAAGTACTTATGAAGATGCTGTACAGGATACCTCCTGTCAGAAAACTTCTGAACAGGGTGGCAGGAAAAAAACTTCTGATGACATTTGGTGGGGAACTGAAATTTTTCGGGATAGGCGGAGCCAAGCTTAACCGTACCGTGGAAAAATTCCTCATAGAGGCAGGGTTCCCGTATGCAGTTGGTTACGGGCTCACAGAAACAGCTCCTCTGCTTGCCGGATCGTGTCCCCAGAAGTCGGTGTTTGAATCAACCGGTCCGGCCATCGAGGGAATAGAACTCAAAATTAATGATCCTGACATTGTTACCGGAGAGGGAGAGATATGGACCAGGGGAGCAAATGTAATGAAAGGTTACTTCAGGGAGCCCGCACTGACCAGAGAAGTCCTGACCACCGATGGATGGTTCAAAACCGGGGACCTGGGGATTCTCGATAAAAGTAACAATCTTTTTATCAAAGGCCGGCTAAAAAATATGATCATAGGAGCCAGTGGCGAAAACATTTATCCGGAGGAGATTGAATCTGTTATAAACAATTTCCGTTATGTGACGGAATCCCTTGTGATACAGAAAAAGGGGAAACTGGTTGCCCTGGTTCATTTCAACATGGAAGAACTTGAAATGAAGTATCGGATCTTTAAGGAAGATGTAGCAAGGCAACTTGAGATCAGGATAGAGGAGATTCTTCGTGAACTTCACCTATATGTCAATGCCAATGTAAGCAAGTTCAGCCAGATACATAAGGTTATCTTACAGCCTGTGCCTTTCCAGAAGACTGCTACGTTAAAGATCAAAAGATTTCTTTATACCTGATCCCTGCCCTGCGGACACTTACGCCATTGCTGCGGTATACCTTCTGTTTACCTCATCCCAGTTGACCACATGCCAGAAAGCATCAATGTATTCCGGCCTCCTGTTCTGGTACTTTAGGTAATAAGCATGTTCCCATACATCCAGAGCAAGGAGTGGTGTTCCCTTAACCTGTGAAACATCCATCAGGGTATTATCCTGGTTTGGGGTACTTCCAACAGCCAGGGTCTTATCAGGTGTAAGATAAAGCCAGGCCCATCCGCTGCCAAACCTTGTTTTTGCTGCTGCATCAAAGGTCTCCCTGAACTTGTCGAATGATCCGAAAGCTTTTGTTAATGCCGAAGAAAGTTCATTTGACGGGCCATTTGAACCAGTTCCAAGATTTTTCCAGAAAAGACTGTGGTTATAGAACCCACCTCCGTTATTCCTGACGGCATCTCCATGACCGGACACACTGGCAAAAATATCGTTGAGCGACATATCTTCAAGAGGTGTTCCTTTAATGGCTTTCACAAAATTATTGTAGTAACCCCTGAAGTGCTTGTCGTAATGAATCTCCATGGTCCTGGCATCTATATATGGCTCAAGAGCATCATAAGCATATGGAAGGGCAGGAAATTCAGTAACGGCAGGAATTATGTTTCCGGCGTCCTTACCGGTACTTCCGCTTCCGGCAAACGCTTCGGGTCCAACATAAGCAGCTGCAGCAACTGTTCCTACTGATTTGATAAAATTTCTTCTCTTCATAGTATTTTGTATTTTGTGTTATTGGAAAACACATATTGTTATCCTTTGTTCAATAATGAGTTACAAATAATCCCGTATTATGATTTATAACACATCAGTGGCAATTCCTATTTTTTTTTTATATTTATGGAAGAGATTTTCGTAATTCCTATGTCATTATGCTCTCTGAAACAGTCCGTCCTTATATATAGTCGAACAATATAATAGCGTTCCAGTCGTAAAAACAGCAATGACTTATGAAAAACATGACAACTATCGGCAGAATTCTCTTCGCCCTTCCATTCGGTGTGTTTGGGATCAATCATTTTCTTATGACAGATTACTATGTGGGAATGCTGACTTCATTTATCCCACTGGGAGCCTATACGATTATACTGACCGGCATAATGCTCATTGCTGCATGTATCAGTATCATCTCGGGAAAACTTATACGTTTGTCCACCATTCTGCTTGCAATACTCTTGTTCCTGTTTATAATCACCATTCACATACCCCATCTTTTCATTGATGCTGATAAAACAGTGTCGATAATAGCCCTTTTAAAAGATATATCCCTAATGGGCGGTTCCCTTATGATAGCCGGTATGTATTCAGATAAAGAAGAAAAGGTTAAAAAATAAATTTCAGTAAAGGAACAGGTTATTCCAAAGCCTGCTGACACTCTTTCCAGCAAACGAAGACAATATTGATGGTTACATTTTTTGTAAATATCACAGATATTATTGAATATCTTTAAACCCTTAATGAAAGGTGATAACTCAGATAACAGCTTTAAAAATTACCTCCGCCTTAGTAAGCTGAGAATAATGATTCCTGTAAGCCTGACAGGATTCACCGGTTATTTTCTTTTAAGTCCCGTGATCTCCCCGGGGATACTGCTCACCAGTCTTGGAATACTCATGATGGCGATTTCAGCATCGGTCCTTAACCAGATACAGGAAGCAGATATGGATGCAAAAATGAACCGCACAATGAAACGACCCCTTCCTGCCCGTCACATTTCCGGTCGTGATGCTTTTTTTTACTTTATCTTTTGTTTTGTTACGGGCTTAATCCTGCTGTACGTGGCCGGAAACTTTCAAGCTGCACTCCTGGCATTTTTTGCAGTAGCCTGGTATAATGGCGTTTATACCGGTCTTAAGAGAATTACTGCCTTTGCTGTTATTCCCGGAGCGCTTACAGGAGCCATGCCTCCCCTCATTGGCTGGGTTGCTGCCGGAGGTGGTATACTGGACAGCACGGTAATCTTTCTTTCCATACTCTTTTTTGTGGGTCAGATACCACACTTCTGGCTTCTGGTACTCAGATACGATGAAGACTATAAGAAAGCCGGCATACCCCGGCTCACAGGCCTGCTACCCAGGAACAAGGTCAATTTATTGATATTTACCACAGTGGTTTTGTCTGCCCTGGCGGCACTTTCCCTCTGTTGTTTTGAAATTATCAGGATAGTATATCTTAAAGTAATCCTTATACTGGCCACCCTGGTTCTTATATGGCAGTTCTCAGGTCTTTTCAGTGCTAAAACGACCCATCATGTCCCCGCTAAATATTCAAGGCTCCTGGACCTTTATTTTACGCTTATTTTGCTCCTCCTTATTTCCGACAGGTTAATTAACTGACCGGTCATTATTCCCGAAAAGAAAAATATTTAGAACCTAATAGTATCTTCTTTAACGACTGACATATTATCTTTGTAATATATTGAAAGATATAATTTCTGTAATATTTTATCGTTCTATTAAAAACCAACTGATACCAAATGAAAAAAGTTATTTCTGCAGCAATGCTGTTAATTCTTATAACCGTATTTTCCGGCGGATGTAAAAAGAAGCATGATATCGGGACTCCTCCTGAACTCCCCCCAGCAGGATCGATGACAATCGATTTCAGCAATTTTACCAGTGCAAAAAAATCGCTTGAGGTTTTACCCGGGCAGAAGGGAACTGAAAACAGTAACTGGAACTTTGCAGCAACTGTGGCAGGAATATGGAATATAATAATTGGCACCACCCTTGCCGTTCCGGTTGCTTCTTTTGGAATAGCAGTTAACCAGCAACCCGAATATACCGGTGACAATACCTGGCAATGGAGTTATGATGTCACACTTGGAAGTATTACATACCAGGCTCGTCTCACCGGTAAAATAGAAACAGGTGATGTGGCATGGACGATGTATATCACAAAACCCGGTTCTTACAATGACTTTGTATGGTTTGAAGGAACTTCCCAGCTGGACGGATCCGGTGGCCAGTGGATATTATACCAGAGTAATGCAAATCCTGTTCCTATACTACAGATCGATTGGATCAAACCAGGTGATACAATAGGAACTATCAAATACACATTCATTAAATCTTCCGATTCCTTCCAGAGCAGCTATATCGAATACGGCCTGACAAACACCACCCTTAATGCTTATTACAGCATTCATTATTACAACGGTGTCAAATTCTCGGATGTTGATGTGGAATGGAATACCACTACCGGGGAAGGAAGGGTCAAAAGCATTGATTATCTTGGTGATTCCAACTGGTATTGCTGGGATTCAAATCATGTGAATGTAATCTGTACCAAATAGTCTTTATTGTATAACAGAGAAGAGAAATTACCTGACAGTTATTTTGATTTGATAAATAAATGATATTACTTTGCATTTCAAAGTACTTTTTTATATATAAAATGGAAAGTAGACAGGATTATTTTGAAGATCTGAAAACGATCAGGAAGATAATGGAAGAATCTTCCAGGTTTCTTTCACTCAGTGGTTTATCAGGTATTTTTGCAGGACTGGTGGCTCTTGCCGGAGGGATAATTGCATTTACCGTGTTTCTTCACAACAATCTCTTTGATAATGGTAATTTCTACAGGAACCTCACAGCCGTAGAAATGAGTACATTAAAATTTCAGTTGCTGGCGGATGCGCTTCTGGTACTTATACTGGCTGTAGGTTTATCTCTTCTTTTTTCATACAGGAAATCGAGAAAAGACGGGGTAAAAATATGGACCCCGGTATCCAGGCGACTATTGTTGAGCCTGCTCATACCACTTGTGACTGGCGGCATTCTTATCTCAATATTCTTTTTCAGGGGGTACTTTCAACTCATTATACCTTCGATGCTTGTGTTTTACGGGCTGGCGCTTGTCAATGCCGGGAAATTCACCTACAACGAAGTATTTTACCTGGGTCTTATTGAGATCCTGACAGGCATCCTGGCAACATTGTTTCCGGAATTTGGAATATTATTCTGGTGCTTTGGATTCGGGGTACTGCATTTTATTTATGGCGTTTCCATGTACAAGAGATACCAGTGATGAAAGTTCCTATCTCCAGTTTGAACAAAATTTATGAAAACAGGGTACGTCTGGGCATAATGTCTGTCCTGATGATAAACAAATCGTATGATTTCAACAGCCTTAAAGGGGCCCTGGATGTGACTGATGGCAACCTTGCGAGCCATCTTAAAGCGCTTGAAGAGAACGGTCTCATCAGGATCAACAAACAGTTCATTGGAAGAAAACCAAATACAAGTTATTCTATCACGGATGAAGGCAGGATATCCTTCAGCAATCATCTTAGAGCCCTTGAAGAGATAATTAAAACACAATAATTTTTTTACTTTTTACTTTGTGCTGCAAAGTAAAACACTAAAACACCGGACCATGAATTTATAAATCCAGGAAAACAGAAAATGGCACCAGGCAGTTACAATAAATCTGGTATCGCTGGCACTTGTCTTCTTTTTTTCATTACTGAACCCGTTAAATGAACGTACCGGTATTAATCTGGCTTATCTTATATCATCGGTGGCTACCACAGGAATGATAATCCTGTTTCTTGACTCACTGATAAAAACCGGGAAGGTCGCTTTTTTATCAGCATCATGCTGATCATGTTATATTCATTCATTTTTATACTGTTGTCCCTTAACGACTGGGCATACCTTGCAGCTAACACAGGATTATTCATTCTGCTGGCAATAACCATGCGTCTTTCAATAAAATTAGACCTGTTTAATAAAGAACAATCAGGAACGGATTGATTTTTTTACTATTTTTCGCCCCTGAAATTTTAATGACTGAAGAATGTCGCTCGGTAAAAAGTCGTTATTTCTTGTATTTCTTATTCTGGTTGCTGACCAGGCACTTAAAATATGGGTCAAAACGCATTTGGAGATAGGACAGGAGATACATCTGTTCGGGAAATGGGGCATGCTCCATTTCATTGAAAACAATGGTATGGCATTTGGTATGGAAATGGGTGGCAGGTTTGGTAAGCCGATTCTGAGCATTTTTCGTATCGTTGCAATTTTCGGGATTGGCTGGTTTCTTCACTCATTAATAGTAAAAAAAGCAAGTACGGGGCTGGTGATCGCGGTCAGCGCTATTCTGGCCGGAGCTATAGGAAATCTTATTGACAGTGCATTTTATGGTATGATTTTCTCTGATAGTTATAATCATGTCGCAACACTCTTTCCTCCGGGAGGAGGATATTCATCATTCCTTCACGGTAAGGTTGTCGATATGTTCTATTTTCCTATTATCGACACCCGTTGGCCGTCCTGGTCACCAATTAATGCAGGGGAATCCTTTATTTTTTTCAGACCGGTATTTAACATCGCAGATTCATCTATTACATGTGGAGTAATAGCGATAGTCCTGTTCCAGAAAAAAATGTTCAGGGGATTATCATGACTGCCGAATCGGTTGTTCTTTTCACTTGGATTCTTCGCAGCAGCTGTTCACGCAGCTCAGAATTGTCCTGAGGTTTTCATGCTTAAGAAAATACCATGTATTCTTGCCTTCCCTTTTAGAGACCAGAATACCCTTATCCTTAAGTATCCCAAGGTGATGTGAAGCGGTCGATTGTTCTATACCAAGATGATTATGTATTTCTGTTACGGTCCGTTTTTTACCATTTTCCAGAAATCCAACAATCGAAATCCGGATAGGATGGGCAATTGCTTTAAGCATACTGGCTGCTTTCTCAAGATTTTCCGGATTAATTTCTTTAAATTCCATCATTAAAATATTTGTTACGCAAATATATATATAAATATGTTGATATACTAAAAATCCCGAACACACGGCCTTCTGAAGAGCACAGCCGATAATATTTAATAGTGTCAGGAAGCTTCAGCATATCTGTATTTTATAAGGAGGTTTCCCTGATTGCCTTACAATTCATAACAGTATATTTTCCTTTTAATTCCGATCCTTCTGTTAAAGAAATAGCATTAAATAGCTATTTTACTATCTTTGAATGAAATTTTATACTATGTCTGCCCTGGACAGGATCAAGGAACCGGTTGCTAATGAAATGGCTCAGTTTGAAGCCTATTTCAGCAAAACAATGCAAAACGATATTCCGCTTTTGAAAATAATTCTCAACTATATTTTCAGAAGAAAAGGAAAACAGATGAGGCCTTTGCTTGTCTTTCTGACGGCCAAACTTAATGGGGAACCATCTGAATCATCGTATGTGGCAGCCACTTTTATAGAATTGCTCCATACAGCTTCGCTTGTACATGATGATGTTGTTGATGATGCCAACGAAAGGCGAGGGGCGCTTTCCATCAATGCACTCTGGAATTCAAAAATAGCCGTGCTTGTTGGTGATTACCTTTTGTCAAAAGGCATGCTTATCAGCGTTGAAAAGAACAGGCTCGATATGCTGGAGATTGTCTCCGAGGCTGTGAAATCGATGAGCGAGGGAGAGCTTCTGCAGCTTCAGAAAGCAAGGAAGATGAATATCAGGGAGGAAGACTATTTTAAGATCATACTTAGTAAAACGGCAGCATTGCTCTCTGCCTGTACTGCCTGTGGGGCCAGGTCAGTTACTGAAGATCCGGATATCATATTAAATATGAAAGAACTGGGAGAAAATATCGGTATTGCCTTCCAGATAAGAGATGATATACTCGACTATGACGGGACCGGGCTCACAGGGAAAAAAGTTGGCAACGATATAAAGGAAAAGAAAATTACTCTCCCCCTTATCCATGCACTGGAGCAGGCTCCGGCATCAAAAAGGAAACATATCCTGGGTGTTTTGAAAAAGCAAAAGAAGACCAAAGCTGAGATATCTGAAGTTATCTCATTTGTCTCCGATTACGGAGGTATCGAATACGCAGAGTTCAAAATGAAACAGTTCCGAGACAAAGCACACGCCATTCTCGATTCATATCCGGAATCCGTTGTAAAGGAGTCTTTCCGGGAATTCATTAACTATACAACATCCCGTAAAAAATAGAACTATACTGTTTCGAGGGAAATTTTCTCTACTTTTTCCAGATCCTTTGTATAATATCTTGATCCAAGCCAGAAAAGTAAAGTACCAACAACCAGAACAAATGGTAAAAAGGACATGGCTGTCTGGATATTTGTCAGGTCATATATCTTTCCCATCACTATCGGAGCCATCGATGCACCTAAAAGATTCTGCACAACAACGGCTATAGCATAGGATGTAGCCCTCAGTCCGGGATGTATAACATCCTGGGTAACAGCTGCGGCCCCCGAAATAAAACAGATGATAAGAATGCCAAACAGCAGGAAAACAATATACTGGAGAGTGCTCTTTCCTAAAACCAGTGCTATAAACAGTACAATAGCTGACAAAAGCGTTGAAAGAGCAGGGAAAAGTAATCTTGCATTGGGCTGTATCTTTCTCCACCTGTCAGTCAGGTGACCTCCCAGCGGCGCGCCAATAAGGGCCAGAACCATCACTGAACTGGCCATCTTTCCTGCTGTTTCCTGTGATATTGCCCTGGTATTCTCAAAATATGTCGGAAGCCATGTCAGCATGGATGTTGTAACAAATACAACCGCTGCAATTCCAAAATATGTAAAGATTATTGAAGGCTTGGAAATAAATTCCCTTACAATATCCTTTTTTTCCATCTTTACCCTTTTCCTGTCCTTATCGAAAAAGGAAAGATCAACTGTCTTATAGTCCTTTACAAAGAAGAAAAGTATTGCAATAATCATACCCGGTATAGCAACTATGCCGAAAGCATGCTTCCATCCCAGTTTAACGGCGATAATGCCCCCCAGCAACACCCCTATCGCTGAGCCAATTGGTATTGATGCGTTCCATATACCCATCATCCGCGCCCTCTTATCAATAGGATAAAGACCTGATATCATTGCACTCCCTCCGGGAGCATACCCCGCTTCACCAACACCAATAAGAAGTCTTGCCATAAAAAGCTGGACAAAGTTACCTGTTAGGGCACAAATTGCCGTTGCAATACTCCACATAAGAGCCATAACCCCTATTGTCTTGGTCCTGCTCCACCTGTCAACAAGTATTGATACAGGGAAAGTAAGGATCACAATGGACCAATATACCGCAGATACCAGCATTCCGCTCTGTGTATGGGTTATTCCCCAGTCGGCCTCTATGGAGGTAAACATGGAAGTGACCACCATTCTGTCGATATAATCGAACATATAAAGGAGAAAAAGTAGTGAAAACACATAATTTGAATACTTCCGCGAGAAAAGGTAACCTTCTTCACCTTCTGGTCTTTTCATATTGATACCGTTTTGGTTAATCCATTACCAAGTAAATAAAAATATATATCAAATTCTCGCTTTTTAATGCTTTTTAAGTGTTTATACTTACGCATTTAAAGACATTCCCGGTTGAAAGATTTTGAAAGACTGGTATTTAGGTGTATATATTAATTTATTCATTTTGCTTATCTTTACTTTACTAATATATTATCCCTTCTTCCCATGACAACACTAAAACAGATAAACGAATTTATTGAATCCCAGCCTATTGCCCTGGTTGGCGTTTCCCGCAACCCGAAGAAATTCGGCCACGCAGCCTTTAAAGAGCTACGAGAAAAGGGCATGAATATTCTCCCTGTTAATCCTGAAGCCGATGAAATAATGGGACAAAAAGTGTTCAGGAATGTCAGTCTTCTTCCTCCTGATGTTGGAGGCATTATTATTATGACTAAAAAAGGCCGCACTGCAGCAGTGATAAAAGAAGCCAAGGAGAAAGGCATTAAACAGATATGGATACAGCAGATGGCCGACAGCAAGGAAGCACTTTCTGAACTGAAAGATACTGACATAAATTATATAACAGGCGAATGCATCCTGATGCATTACAAACCTCACAGTATTCATAAATTTCATGCCGGTCTGAGAAAATTTTTCCGGCTTTTTCCCAAATAACGAGCCAACCTGCTTTAAAAGCAGGTTTTAACCACACAACACCACCGAACGAAGGAACAATCTGAATGAATTTCTTCAGGCGGGCGTTCCCGATGGATTATCATCCATGATATCCATCCGGAGTAATATTGATGCTGTTTATCCGGTAAGAACCGCAGTTCATCGGTATTCTGTTGGAACGCTGTCTTCATTTGAATAGATTCGGATTAAAAACAAGGATGTATTCCCCGGATTCATAAAATAACATCATAAATTTCAAAAGATTATAAGCATGAAAATAGTTATTATAGGTGGTGGTATTGCCGGTCTTTCTGCCGGCATATACGGAAGACTCAATGATTTTGACACCGAGATAGTTGAGATGCATTCCACAACCGGAGGGCAGTGTACCGCCTGGGACAGGAAGGGTTACAGGTTTGATTACTGCCTTCACTGGCTTGTTGGTACACGCACTGGTCCTTTCAACCGGATATGGAAGGAAACGAATGTAATTAATGATAATGTTAACATAATCGACCATGATATTCATACAAAGATCATAGCACCCGACGGAAGGGAATTCTATATTTATACCAGCCTGGACGTATGGGAGGAATATCTTTGCAGAATAGCCCCCGAGGACTGTAAGGCAATAAAGAGTATGTGCAGGAACATGAAAAAAACAGTTCTTCTCGAACCCTTTAATGATCCTCCAGGTCTCAGGAAATTCAGCAGCTTCGTCAGATCTTTCTTTAAGATGTATCCCGCAATGTTTCTTTTTGCCAGATATGGTAAAATGGATTGCCGTGAATACTTCAACAAACTGAATTTCAAAAATAAAGATCTCCGGTTCTTTCTTAATGCCATGTACGGGGAAAGAAATTTCTCTGCTCTTGCATTTATTATGATGCTTGCCTGGTTCAACCAGAAAAATGCAGGATATTTAATTGGAGGATCCCTTCCGCTGGCAAAGCGTATGACTGACAGATTTTTAAGTCTGGGAGGCAAACTTACAACCGGCAAAAAAGTCACAAAAATACTTGTAAATGACAATGCTGCACAAGGTATTGTTACTGAAGATGGTGAAGAGATATCTGCCGACTACATTATTAGTGCTGCTGATGGTCATTCGACAATATTCGGCATGCTTGGTGGCAAATACACCGATAATAAAATACTTGATGCTTATGAGAACTGGGAGCTTTTCACTCCAATTGTCCAGGTTTCGTTCGGAATAAAGAAAATATTTCATACAGAATCTATAACAGAAACTTATACTGCAAACGACATTTCCATCGGGCATACACGTTTAGAATACGGTTATTACATAATGAATTATGCGTTTGATCCTACCATGGCACCAGAAGGGAAAAGTGTGATAGTGCTTCGCTTTGAATCACCCTGGGACTTATGGAAAAACATGGGAAAAGAAAGTTACAGGGAAGAGAAGAAACACATTGCCAATGATTGTATACAGCTCCTTGAAAAAAGGTTCCCCGGAATCACTGACCAGATCGAAATTACAGATGTCGCCACACCTCTGACAGACGTAAAATACACAGGAGTATGGAAGGGATCATATGAAGGATTCATGCCCTCTGCAGGCAATCTTATGAAAACCCTTGATATGAAACTTCCCGGGCTACATAAGTTCTATATGGCCGGACAATGGCTCTCTCCCGGAGGCGGACTTCCTCCGGCAGGTCAGACAGGGAAATGGGCCATCCGGTTTATATGCAGAGAGGAAAAGACAGTTTTTAAAAACTTATGATCTTTTATAAAATTAATACTCATTAATTATTAAATTGTAACCGGAAATCATTTAGTATTAACCAAGTTGTTACAGGTTACATGACTGTTGGTCACGATTTATTCAGTACATATTTTATTGTAAGAGATTACGAATGTGATCTCCAGGGTATAGTCAACAATGCCAATTACCAGCATTATCTGGAACATGCGAGGCATGAATTCCTGTTGTCCCGTGGAATAAGTTTTTCCATGTTGCATGATGAAGGTATTGATCTGATAGTTACGCATGTTGAGATAAACTATAAATATCCCCTTAAGAGCCGCGATCATTTTTATGTTACTGCGAGAGTTGAAAGGCAAGGCAATGCACGGTTGTTATTCAGCCAGGAAATTATTAATTCCGTGGATAACAAACTGTGTGCCATGGCAAAGGTTACCGGAGCAGTATCTAAAAAGGGCAAACCAATTCCTCCCCCGCACAACATTCTTGAAAAACTGGGCCTTGAACAATAAACTGATAATCGAACCTAAATATACACCTATGGGAAAAAAGAATATAACCCGAAGGCAATTTGTAACAAGAGTATCGGTTGGTGCCGGTGGTTTGATCCTCACCGATAAATTGCTTTCTATGCCTGCCGGTGCATCAGTATTCCCGGTAGATCCATTCCTGATAATCGATCTTGGTAAATCAGGTCTCAAGGTCCCTCTTCTGGGAATGGGTACCGGATATAGCGGCTATAACCGTTCATCAAACATAACCAGGGCCGGTAATGCCAGGACACTTATAAGGCAGGCATATGATAAGGGAATTCGCTTTTTCGACTGTGCCGACAGTTACGGAACACATCCGTATGTTGCTGAAGCTTTAAAAGATGTACCAAGAGCAAGCTATATAATCAGCACAAAGATGTGGGTCGGCCAGGGAGGATTACCGGAACCTGAACGGCCAGATGCCAATATAGTTGTGAATAGATTTCTGAAAGAACTGAATACTGATTATATCGACCTTGTTCAGATACACTGTATGACCGACGGGAAATGGACCGACCAGCAAAAAAGACAGATGGACATACTGGAAACCCTGAAGTCTAAAAAAATCATAAAAGCTCACGGTGCATCGGTTCATTCACTTGAAGCCATGGAAGCCTGTGCCGAAAGCGATTGGGTAGACGTAGTGCATGTAAGGATCAATCCATATGGTGAGGCAATGGATAGCAGTGATCCTGCTGATGTGGTACCGGTGATTGAAAAGCTGCATAGGACCGGAAAGGGAGTCATTGGTATGAAGCTTGTCGGCAACGGAAAATTTAAAAATGATCCCGGTAAAATTGATGCTTCCCTGAAATATGTTATGGGACTTGGTACTGTTGACATGTTAATTGTTGGCTTTGAATTGCCAGAACAAATAGATAATTATATTGGAAGAGTCAGGTCTGTCTTAAACAGGAAGGAAATTTCCTGACCGGGCCATGTATATATAACAAACATATGAAAAACTGGATTTTAGCACTTATAGTGGCTTTAATAATACCGGCTTCGGCTTGTATAGGGCAGGATACGCTTAATGATATTACCCGGCCCGGAGCAAAACTTGAAAAAGTTGCCGGCGGTTTTTCATTTACTGAAGGACCTTCTTCCGATTCTCATGGTAACGTATTCTTCACCGATCAACCCAATAACCGGATACTCGAGTGGAGTGCAGATGGAAAATTAACCACATTCATGCAGCCCTGCGGACGTTCAAACGGCCTGGCTTTTGATGCAAAAGGCAACCTGTGGGCCTGTGCTGATGAGAAAAATGAGCTCTGGTGTATTGCTCCTGACAAAACCATAACGGTTATTCCCTCAACTTACTCCGGAAAGGTACTCAACGGACCGAATGATCTCTGGCCTGATTGCCATGGAGGCATCTATTTTACAGACCCTTTCTACAAGAGAACATGGTGGAACCACTCAGACCAGCCCCAGGCTATCCAGGCAGTATATTATCTGAAGCCCGACCATAAGACCATCATCAGGGTTGCCTCTGATCTTGTTCAGCCCAACGGTATTGTAGGGACACCCGATTGCAATACTCTTTTTGTGGCCGATATAGGAGATAATAAAACATGGTCGTATAAGATCAATTCTGACGGGACTCTTGGAGAAAAGAAACTGTTCTGCGAGATGGGGTCCGACGGTATGACTATCGATAACCGTGGGGATATTTACCTAACCGGCAAAGGAGTTACTGTCTTTAATAAAAACGGCAAAAAACTAGGTAATATCCCTGTGCCTGAGGACTGGACTGCAAATGTCTGTTTTGGAGGAAAGGACATGAAAAGCCTGTTCATTACAGCAAGTAAGGGATTTTATATGATAAGACTCAGATATAAAGGATCTTCTCAGTAATTAACCCTTACAGTGTCCAGTCCTTTCCTGAATTTATTTCGCAACAAAAATCACTTTTAAGAATAGCAGTGGTAAAAATTCTTTATTATTGCATATCATTTACCTGAATCGTTACAAAAATATACCCCCGGTGGGATTTTAAAATATACTTTTACTATGAAAGGAACGCGCAGAGCAGACATTAAACCTGGCATAGATGTAATGGTTGAATTGTCTGAACATAAACACACAGGTCTTCTTACCAAAGGAATTGTTAAGGAAATTATCACTTCATCACCCAATCATCCTCACGGGATCAAAGTGTTGCTGGAATGCGGACTAATTGGGAGAATCAAACAGATAATCTGATCCCCTTATTCTACAATAAATCAAATTTTTATATAAATTTGGGCTTATGAAATGCATGATTATGCCCATTATGCTTGTATTTATTCTAAACGACAAATAATGAAATACGAGGATTTTATTGTTCCGTCCCTAGGTAAAGGTTATGTGGATTCGCCATTGAAGTATAACCGCAGGGTTGAAAGTCCCATTTTCAAGTTTGTTGATGAGGAAGAAAGAATATTATACAATGTTTCCCTGGATAACTTCCTGAAGTTTAGAGATTCGGGGGTAATGCCTGTTTCCTTTGAAAAAGCAGGTCCCAGGGAGAAAGTGTATTTTGAACCGGCCAAAACCAAAGTAGCAATAGTGACATGTGGTGGATTGTGTCCCGGCCTGAATAATGTTATCAGAAGTCTTGTCAATGAGCTGACCTACAGGTATTGCATCAGTCGGATTGCCGGAATACAGTATGGTTTCCAGGGTCTTATCCCGAAATACAACCATCCGGTGATCGATCTTACAGCAAAAATGGTGGACAGCATTCATCTTACCGGCGGTACTATTCTCGGATCATCAAGAGGTAGTCAGAATGTAGAAGAAATGGTGGATACACTTGAAAGGATGGACGTCAATGTTCTGTTCTGCATAGGAGGAGATGGCACCATGCACGGTGCTCATGCCATATATGAGGAAATAGAAAAAAGGAAGCTCAAAATTAGTGTGGGTGGGATACCCAAAACCATTGATAATGATATTGATTTGATACAGAAATCATTCGGATTCGAGACGGCATTTTCAATAGCCAATGATATAATCAGGTATGCGCATAATGAAGCTATCGGAGCTTTCAATGGAATTGCACTTGTCAAACTTATGGGCAGGGATTCCGGTTTTATTGCAGCCAATGCAGCGTTATCTATTCAGGAAGTGAATTTTGTGCTTATTCCTGAAATCACTTTCGATCTCTACGGTCCACAGGGATTTCTTGAGGTCCTTAAGAAAAGACTCGAAAACAGGCGACATGCTGTTATCGTTGTGGCAGAGGGAGCCGGCCAGGAATTTTTCGAAACCCAGGATAACGATAAGGACGCTTCGGGGAATATCAGGCATAAGGACATAGGTGTATTTCTCAGGAATAAGATCTCTGAAGAATTTAAGAAACAGGGGTTTCCTCATTCAATAAAATATATAGATCCAAGTTATATCATAAGAAGCTCACCGGCAAATGCCAATGATAGTAAGTTCTGTAATCTGTTGGCACAGAACGCTGTTCATGCTGCTCTCTCCGGAAAGACTGATTTTGTTGTCGGATTCTGGAACAACCAGTTTACTCTTATGCCAATACCTGTTGTTGTTGCCAAGAGAAAAAAAATTAATATCAGGGGAGAACTCTGGTGGAATGTCCTGGAAGCAACCGGTCAGCCAATAAGTATGAAGAATTCCTGATTATGATAAAAAACGTTGTGTTTGACCTGGGAAATGTCCTGATAAGTTTCAGGCCTTCAGAGTATTTTGACAGGAAACAATATCCCGTTAACCTGAAATCTGTAATCCTGAACGATATCTTCAGAAGCAGGGAATGGCTAATGCTTGATAAAGGAGACATAATATTGTCCGATGCTATAGAATCAATATCTCATAAGTCGTCTCTTAAAAAGGAGGAAATAGCCCGTATTTTTAATCTCAGAACCGATCTGATGTTTCCCCTTGGCCGGAATATAAAACTGCTCCCAGAACTAAAAAAACAGGGTTTTAAGCTCTATTTCCTGTCGAACTTCCCTCTTGATATATTTGATGAGGTAAGAAACAGCTATTCCTTTTTCAATTATTTTGACGGAGGACTCATATCTGCCGAGGCAAGGTCATCCAAACCCGAACCGGAAATATACAGGCTCTTCTTTGAACGTTTCAACCTTATGCCCGGAGAATGTCTTTATGTTGATGACATTGAGGCTAATGTTAAAGCCGCTGAGTCATTCGGTGTAAAAGGACTGGTGGCAGATGGTTCAGACAGAATTTCGGAATCTGTTATGTCTGCCATTGGGACTTAAGGTGCCGGGTGCTGCCCGCCTGACATCCGGCCCGACTTAAGTCGTTCAGTCGTGCGTTCAGTCGGGCGGTGGTGATTTGAATAATGAGAGAGCAGAGAGCAATGAGCGGGAAGCAGAGAACGAAGAGTAATAAATAATATACCGAAAGTCTTTACATATGAATCCCCTCCCTGTGTAACACTTCAGAATTTGAGCAACAATTTTAATAAATATTTTTTGTGAATCCCTTGCATGCTTTCACAACCCCCATCTCAGCCATTCTCCCTTGCCTGCACTGCAGAAGCTGATAAGCGAATGCGTGGGAGAAACGGGAAAGGGAATATTTATCATCTGTAATAAGCGAATTTGTTACCATTATTGTGAAGTGTTACACCTGCAGAGGTCCGGGGTGCGTATCGAAAAATGCAGGGTACAGGTAAAGAAATGAGCGAAGAGTCAAAATTGATAAAGGAGAAAATTCAGCCATTCGCAGGTCGTTCGGGTCCCTGATATTGCTTCCTTCCTGGTCGGAATATTTCTATCGGTTGACAAATTCACGAAGCGTTATTCAACAGAAATTGCATTTTTATTTATTTTCAAATAACCTTCTGACCCCGCCGATTTTATTTCATTATACTATCTTACCTAATATCGTCAGCTACACGTTCAATAATCATATCCTCCCGGCTATGCAATAAAAAATTTTTAATTCTCAGGAAGTTAAGAATGCCCTCAAACCATGATATCTGCCTGTATGTCTGTGCATTATATCTAGTCGCCGGGCTTATTGTTCCACGTGGAAACCAGGACTAATTCCTGAAATATTCGGTAATAATTGCTGCTTTTGCCTTCCCGATCACTTTTTCAAGCTGATCATATCCGGCTGTCCTGATTTTTTCCACTGTACCAAAATGACGGAGTAAAGCTTCCTTGGTCTTTTCACCTATTCCTTTAATCCTGTCAAGGTCGGACCGCAACATTTCTGCCGATCTCTTATCTCTATGAAAAGTTATTCCGAACCGGTGGGCTTCGTCGCGAAGTTGTTGGATTATCTTAAGGCTGATTGAATTTTTATCAAGATAGATCGGTACACTGTCCCCTGGGAAATATATTTCTTCCAGTTTTTTAGCTATTCCTATTATTGTTATCTTTTGCCTGAGTCGCAGCCTTTCGAGACTTTTCACTGCGGAAGACAGTTGTCCTTTACCCCCGTCAATAACTATTAGCTGGGGAAGACCCTGTTTTTCGTCAAGCATTCTTTTATATCTGCGGTAAACAATCTCTTCCATCGATGAAAAGTCATTTGGTCCGGATACAGTCTTTATATTGAAATGACGGTAATCGCTTTTACTGGGTCGTGCATTCTTAAAAACCACACACGCCGCCACTGGATTTGTTCCCATAATATTCGAGTTATCAAAACACTCTATATGAACCGGAAGGTCAGGCATATGAAGATCATTTTTCATCCTCTCCAGGTTTCTTCCCGTCCTGACCTGGGGGGAATGTTCCATTTTTTTCTTTTTCTGTTCAAGCTTATAATAGACTGCATTTCTTTCTGCCAGTTCAAGAAGTTTTAGTTTTTCTCCTGCCCTGGGAATAGTATATTTTACCTTTTCAAGCATGATATCTGGCCTGAAAGGTATGATAATTTCCTTTGAATCACTTGATAATCTTTGTCTTATCTCTGTAATGGCAAAGCCGAGGATCGTCTTCTCATCCTCATCGGCACGAATTTTCATTTCTATTGTAAAGGCCTGAACTACAGCTCCTTCTACAATTTTCAGGTAGTTTACATAGGCATTATCCTCTTCCCTGGCAAATCCGAATACATCAACATTGCGAATCATATTACTTACAACTGTCGACTTGCTCCTGAATCCTGACAGAATATCGAGTTTTTCCTTGATCGTCTGTGCTTCCTCAAATCTTTGTTCATCTGAATAGCCCTTCATCAGTTTCTTGAGATGATCCATAACCGATGATATGTTACCTTTCAGAATTTCCCTTATCTGCACAATACTCTCCTGGTAATCATCCTCTGCCTGAAGGCCCTCGCAGGGACCTTTACAGTTTCCGAGATGATATTCCAGGCACACCCTGAACTTACCTGCAGAAATATTTTCTTCTGTAAGATTATACGTACAGGTACGCAGTTTATAAAGGTGCCTGATAAGCTCCAGGAGGGTCTTTACCATCAGGACAGAAGTATACGGACCGAAATAGGATGATCCGTCCTTTATGGTATTTCTTGTGCTGAACACTCTTGGAAACGGTTCTTTTTTAATGCATATCCAGGGGAATGTCTTATCATCTTTCAGGAGGATGTTATATCGGGGCTGATGTTTCTTGATCAGGTTGTTTTCAAGAAGAAGTGCATCCGATTCATTATCCACGACAATATGCCGTATCTGGCTTATCTTACTTACCATAACCCTGGTCTTCCCCGATTGTGTACCCGTAAAATATGACGAAACCCTTTTTTTCAGATTTTTAGCCTTCCCTATGTAAATTATAGTCCCCGAAACATCGAGGAACTGGTATATGCCCGGCTTACCGGGCAGAAGAGACACGATCCTTTTAAGCATTTCTTCAGATGGCATTTGATATGATTATTTGCCTGACAAAGATAAGAAATGTACGATTGTGTTGTTACTAATTTATAACTCGCATCATTCAATCATTCTGCCGGTTCCTGCATCCCCCTTGCCCATGCAGAGCGTGGCAGACCTCCCGGGCGTTCCCCCTGAAGAATGTGGTATTTTAATTTCTGCCAGGTTTTAAAGCCCCCCAACCCCCTACCTACTTCGCCTTTGGCTTCGTAGGTCGAAGAAAGGGGGGCTAATACTGCCAAATATTTAACTGAATTAGCTCCCCTTCAGGGGAGATGTCAGCTCCGCTGACAGAGGGGCTGTCAATCCTACAACTGCCTTTATTCCTGAACTCGGGAGATGTCAGCTCCGCTGACAGAGGGGCTGTCAATCAACAAACAGACCGGTAATCTGAAATTTATTTACATCAAACAGGCCTTTGTCTCCTATTTTAAGATCCGGCATTACAAGTAAAGCCATAAAGGACAATGTCATGAAAGGCGCCTTCATCTGACACCCAAGGGATTTTACAAGGCTATTCAGGCTCTGGTAGTCGTCCTTTACCTCTTCACACATGCGGGTGGTCATTATTCCACCTATATCAAGCTTTAGTGATTTAATTTTACTACCATCAAAGACAGCCAGCCCTCCCTTTGTTCTGATAATTTCATTTATCGTTTCCGTTATAGACTGATCATCTGTTCCCACAGCTATAATATTATGGCTGTCGTGAGCAACAGAACTGGCGAAAGCACCCCGTGAAAGGCCAATTCCTTTGATAAAACCCACAGCCGGGGGCCCGTCATTATACCTGTCCTTCACAACTATCTTCAATATATCTTTTCCTGTATCCGGTTCCACTACTTTCCCTCCAGGTACCGGAACCAGAATCTCTCGTGTCAGAAGTTCACCGTCAAAAGCTTCAATAACCCTCATTTCCCCTCCTGTTCTTTGAACCACTATATCGTTGCCATTAATCGGTGTGCACTTAAAATTATTAATGCCTTTACCTGGCTCATAATTAAAATATACTTTCCCGTTGCCATAAACCATAACACCATCTATCCAGGTCTCCTTCACATTCATCTTCTCAAGGCTGTCCACTATAATAAAATCAGCCCGGTCACCTTCCCTCAACAGTCCCGCTTTCAGGCTATAGTGCGTTGCAGGATTAACCGTAGCACTACGCAGGATGTCAAAAATGTCATATCCTTCCGAAACAAGCTTTGCTACAAGCTTATTAATATGTCCTTCAAACAACATTTCCGGATGCAGATCGTCACTGCAAAGCATCAGCATATCCGGATCTGTCATATAGAGGTCTTTCAAAGCATTAAGATTACGCGCCGCACTTCCTTCTCTTATCAGTATCTTCATACCCATAGAAATCTTTTCTTTGGCTTCCGTAATCTTACTGCATTCATGATCAGTAGATATTCCTGCAGATACATATTTCTCAAGCATATCTCCTGATAATCCCGGTGCATGACCGTCTATCGGTTTCCCATATTTTTTGGCTATACCTATCTTCTTCATAACTTCGGGATCCCTGTAAACCACACCAGGAAAATTCATCATTTCGGACAGGTATCCTAACTTTTCATTTGTAAACAAATAATCTATATCACTTGCTGTTATTACCGCCCCACTGGTTTCCGATCCTGTTGCAGGCACACAGGATGGGGCACCAAAATTAAATCTGAGCGGTACCTTTTTAGAATCCCTTATCATGAATTTAATCCCTTCCACACCAATTACATTTGCAATCTCATGCGGATCAGAAACCACTTCTACTGTTCCCTGCCTTACTGCCTCCATTGCAAAAGCACCGGGAGTTATCATTGAACTTTCGATGTGTATGTGGGCATCTATAAGTCCCGGACATATCAGTCGCTCAAACACCTCCTTTGCTTTTTCGATCCTTTCAATCAAACCATTTTTTACAGTAATAACCGCAGGATAGATATTCCTCCTGTGAACATCAACCAGATTTCCTGCAATTTTCATAAATATTTTTTTTGATTTTTAAATAGTGTTCCACGTGGAACAATTATCTTCCCAGATACATTAATAAAATATTGATGTCTGAGGGAGAAACCCCGCTTATTCTTCCTGCCTGTCCTATATTTTCAGGTTTGATCCTGCTAAGTTTTTGTCTCCCTTCCGTAGAAATAGAAACCAATTCGTTATAATCAATGTCTCCCGGAATCCTAAGACTTTCAAGTCGCTTAATTTTCTCTGCTACAATTTTCTCTCTGGCGATATATCCTTCATATTTTATCCTTATCTCTGCCGATTCGATTATCTCCTTAAACCTATCTGAATTTAAAACTTTCGTGTTATCTGAACCTGTAAGTCTATTTAGCAAATCCTCTGTTTTCACCTGTGGCCTGGTTGCAATGGCAATTGCTTTAACCTTTTGTTGAATTTCATTTGTCCCCAGTTCCCGGAGAAAACCATTAATCTCTTCCGGTGCAACACTTCTCTCCTCTAAATATTTAATAACTTCATATACCAGCTTTTCCTTTTCTTCAAGTCGATTTATCCTCTCAATTCCTGCTGTCCCCAGCTCAAATCCTTTCCGTGAAAGCCTTTCGTCTGCGTTATCCTGTCGTAACAATATTCTGTATTCGGCCCTGGAGGTAAACATTCTGTATGGTTCATCCACTCCTTTTGTCACCAGGTCATCTATAAGCACTCCTATATATGATTCATCCCTTCTCATTACAAAAGGATCTTTCTTCCTTAATTTCAATACAGCGTTAATTCCCGCCATTATCCCCTGTGCCGCGGCTTCCTCATAACCAGTGGTACCATTAATCTGCCCAGCAAAATAAAGATTATCGACTTTTTTTGTTTCAAGGGTTTTCTTCAATTGAGTTGGCTGGAAGAAATCATATTCTATAGCATATCCGGGTCTGAAAATTTCCACATTTTCAAGTCCTTTTACTTTCCTTAGTGCTTTTATCTGCACCTCCATCGGAAGACTACTTGAAAATCCATTTATATAATATTCCACAGTATCTTCTCCTTCGGGTTCGATAAATAACTGGTGCGAACCTCTTTCCCTAAATGTTACTATCTTGTCCTCTATACTCGGACAATACCTTGGTCCACGTCCCTTAATTTTTCCGGTGAAAAGAGGGCTGAATTCAAGACCAGCCCTTAGTTCATCGTGGACTTCCTTGTTAGTATGTGTAATAAAGCAACTTTTTTGTTCCTTTAGCTTTTCTATACTCTTCAGATATGAAAATCCTCCTTCTCCTTCATCGCCCTTCTGTTCAGTCATCACCGAAAAATCAATAGTCCGACCATCTATTCTTGCACTTGTTCCTGTTTTCATTCGTTCAACAGTAAATCCCATCTTCTCCAGCTGTTCGCTTAATCCTGTTGATGCAGGATCCCCG
Source organism: uncultured Rikenellaceae bacterium (assembly GCA_964472085.1). GTDB lineage: Bacteria > Bacteroidota > Bacteroidia > Bacteroidales > VadinHA17 > LD21. Next base: position 81,273 of record CAYYIW010000002.1, read on the forward strand.
GATCTTCCACCTTTAATCCTTTTAAATCCGATATGCATTAAACCGTTAAGGAAAGTACCGTTTGTCAGAATAACGGCTTCTGCATAGAATTTTGTTCCAAAAGCAGTTTCCACACCTTTCAGTTCATCACCTTCGAAGATAAGCTTCTGTGCCATCTCCTGCCATATATAAAGATTTTTTGTCCTTTCCAGTACCTTTCTCCATTCCCATGTGAATTTCTGACGATCACACTGTGCTCTCGGACTCCACATAGCAGGTCCCTTTGATTTGTTCAACATTCTGAACTGTATCATGCTTCTGTCTGTAACAATCCCGCTCATACCTCCCAGTGCGTCAATTTCCCTCACAATCTGTCCCTTTGCTATACCTCCCATTGCAGGATTACATGACATCTGTGCCAGCTTGGTCATGTCCATTGTTATAAGCAACGTCTTTGCACCCATAACTGCAGATATATGAGCCGCCTCACACCCCGCATGTCCGCCACCAACTACAATAATATCATACTTAAAATCCATCCATTATTCCTCCATCACTTTCATCCATTGATTTTCAAGCTTTCTCATATCAGATCTTTCTTTCACATTACTGTCATTATATCCTGCCAGGTGTAGTGTCCCGTGAATAATAACCCTTAATATTTCATTACTTAAACTAACATTATAGTTTAAAGAATTTTCTTTTACTGTATTGATGCTGATGTAGATTTCACCATTTATAATACCGGCCATATTATAACTAAACGTTATAACATCTGTGTAATAATCATGTTCGAGAAATTCGACGTTTATTTTACGGAGAGATTCGTCATCGGTAATTATTATGTTTATTTCTCCTGGTATTTTTCCTTCCCTTTCCAGAATTTTACCGATAAGATGCTTGATCCTTTTTGCGCTCTTCAGCCTGTATTTTACTCCGTCATAAAATATCTTAATGTTCAAGGTATTATATCATTGAAAATTATAGTAACCATAGTTCCTTTCTCACTGAATTCAATCCTGTCCGCAAGATGTGACATCAGGTATATGCCCCTTCCGCTCAGTTCTTCCAAATTTTCAGGCAATGTAGGATCTTTAATATCTTCAGGTCTGAATCCTTTTCCTTCATCTTTTACCTTAATACTTAAATTTCTTTTAATAAGTGTTATTTCAATGTCCACGCTCTTTTCCGGATTTGATCTATTTCCATGAACAATAGCATTATTCACAGCTTCAAGAGCTGAAACAAGAATTTTACCATAACTGTCCTTTGTTATGCCAATCTCATTTGTTGTTTCATCTATGATATTTTCAACAATCCTCAGATTGTCTATTTCCGATCCTATCTGAATTCTCTTATACATTTACGTTTCTGCTGCTTCCCTTTATACTGAATAAAGAAATATTTGTTTCATTGTTCCTTTCAATTTTTCGTTATCCATTGCTCCGGATCAAGATATTTTGATTCGAATATCATAAATTTTAATATACTGTTATTATCATTAGCCGGGTCAGAATAGACTTCTCCGATAATTTGTTTTGTATCTACCTGGTCTCCAGCTTTGACCTTTACATTAACAAGATTTGCATATACTGACATAAATTTACCATGTTTTATAATAACCGTCATATTTGCACCTGAAATAGCAAATACCTTTACAACCTCTCCCTTGTAAATACTTCGTGCGTATACTATTCCGGAACTTGTAATTTCGATTCCAATATTATCCTCTGTCAAATATTTAAGTACCGGATGTTTATGGATACCAAAATGGCTTGTTATTATTCCCTTATCAACCGGCCAGGGTAACTTTCCCCTGTTTTCTGCAAATGTTTCCCCAATAAGTCGTTCTTCCGGCGTAATCGCAGATTTAGATGCCTTTCTTTTCTCTGCTTCTATAAGTTTTTCAATTTCACTTTCTATTTTCTTCGCTACTCTTTTTTTCTCCCCGAGTTCCCTTCTTAATTGTTTTTCTTTCTTTCCCAGTGTTTGAACCATCCGGTTCATTTTGCGTTGTTCTGTCTGCAGCATTCCCTTTTGTCTTTCTTCCCTGTCCTTCAGATCTGAGACTCTCGACAGATCATTTTCCAGCCTTTTCTTTGTTTTTTCAATCTGATCCTTTAGCTCCTGTATAACTTCTGCCTGTCTTCTTCTGAACTTCGTTATCTGCTGAAGATATTTTAATCTTTTATATCCCTGGTTAAAATCCTTTGCAGATAATATAAAAACTATTTCAGGATTGCCCTTTTCCAGTTTGTATGAATTAATTATCGCCTTTCTATAATCATTTTTCAGAACTTCAAGATCACTTTCCATCATTTCGATTGCCAATGTATTGAGATCTATTCTGTGCGACAAAAGGTTAATCTCCTGTCTCATGTTTCCAATAACTGCTTCCCTCAGACTGAGCTTGTTTCCAATAATTTTGACTGCGCTGATACTTTGCTTTTTTTCCTGTGAAGTTTTCTTTAAAAGATTGTCAACATATTTAATATCTTCCAGAGCCCTTTTTCTTTTCTTTTCAAGCTCCGTCCTTGTTTGTCCATAAATACTGCCACATGCAAAACAAATTAATATGGCCGATAATATGATATTTTTTATCAATTCTTTTCCTGTATTAATTCTGCCTGTCACAATTAACCCGTCTTTCGCCCTGATTTTATGAAGCTTTTTAATCTAGTCTCCTTTCTTCATAACCTTTTCCGGGGATAAAATTAATCTTTCCTTCCCATGGATATTCAATCTTATTAATTTTTATGCTTATTTCAGCATTCATTTCATAATATTTTATAAATATCTTTGTTGCCATTATACCTTCTGTTCTTTTCACAAAATCAAAATATCTCATTTGTATCTGCTTTTTATTTATTTCGTTATACAGATCCGTTTCAATTAATTTACCATTTCTACAACTAACAATATATTCTGTCTTTATTCCCTTAACTGCAGTATTAATAATGGCTTTCCCCTCATTACAGCCTATATTTTCCTCGAACCTACCAGCTCCTTTTATATAATCGCCCAAAATAACCGGTAGAAACTCCGGTATTAACCCATAATCTTTTCTCAAATAGTCAGGTCGGCCAAAATACAATATTCTGTTTATTCTGTCATTAACAAGTATTGTATCCCTTGTTATAAATATTCTTGCTATTTCAATTCCTGTTCTTGTTCTTATGCTTATCAGGGACTTTCCAGGCAGTTGATATTTCCATGAGGTCACGAATTTATTTTTCTCTCCATCCCTTTTTATCTCAACATCTGCCCTTTGAATATAAAAATTATTAATAGACAAATTTCTTGTACTAAGTGTTGTAACTATCTCATTACCCGTTCCTTCCGCATTTCCATTATACAATTCAGGTTTGTTCCTCTTCAAAACAGAACAGGCAGTTATCAAAATTAGAAATGTTGATATTAGTATTACTTTGAGCAATCCCTGATTTCCTTTTCAAGATTTGTTTTTGTACTATCTATTTTAATCGCCTTCTTCCAGTTCTCAACCGCCTGGTCGCATTTGCCCATTTTTTTTAGAATGTACCCATAATGTTCAAAATACTCGGCACTTGACTGATCTCCGCTTCTAATAATTTTCTGCATTACAGCCGCAGCTTCCCTTGCTTTTCCTCTTTTGTACAAAACCCATGCATATGTGTCCAGAAAAGTATTATTATTTCCTTCCTCTTCTATTACTTTTTTAATCATTTCTTCAGCTTCCTTAAGCTTCATGTCCTGTTCTGCCAGGTAGTATGCATAATTATTAAGAACTGTCAGATCATTATGATTGTACTTCATTGCTTCATCGAAAAGTTCGAAAGTCTTCTTATAGTCCTTCATCCGGTAGTATATATCTGCTCTCATTGTTATCACCTGAACAAGCGAGTCCTTGTTATTGCCCGCAAGAATCTCAGCCTTTTTTAATTCATCAAGTGCAATATTGTACTTACCTTCTTCCATAGCACCATTTGCATATAGTACTTTAGCCAGGTATGAGGTATTAAATTTTGTTGCACATTTTTCACCCCATGTCATAAGGTTCTTATAATCACCTTCCTGAAGGTATAAAAGAAGCAACTTTTGCCACGCATAATAATCGCCCGGTAAAGCAGTTACAATATTCACAAGAAGATTCTCTGCTTCCGATATTCTTTTTTCTTTAACAAGCAGTTCAGGTCTCAATAAGGGTATAATGTAATCTTTATCATAATTTGCTTCCATAACACTAATTGCGTTCATAAGCCTGTCATTATAATCCTTATCTGTACCCGGTGCGTCGATAAGTCTTGCGATCAGAGAGATCTTATCTTCTCTTGTTACCTTATCATTCAATATTACATTATTTAGAACCAGAAACAGATCATCATAATTCTTCGTAGTTAACAAAAAATCACATAAAGCCAGTTGTGTATGCGGGTCTCCAGGATTATTTTCAAGAATTCGGTCATAGACCGCTCTAGCTTTGTCATTTTCACCTAATGTTCTGTAAATTTCAGCCAGAATACCATTATATACAATATTTTCCGGGTCGAGCTTAAGCAGTTCCTTTGCCTTAACCAATGCCGTTTCATACTTATTTTCTGCCATAAGTGCTTTTATGGAAGAAATTGTAGATTCATCATTTACTCCGTATTTTTTATCGAAACCATTAAAAATATCGTATGCCTTATCATATTTCCCGTCCTCAGAATAAAGCTTACCCAGAGTCAGCTCAAGGTTTTTTCTTTCCGGGAACAGTTTCACCGCCTTCTGGTAATAAATTATCGCACTGTCAAGATCTTTATCCCGGTAATATACACTCGCAAGCATTGTTAGGTACCAGACATTTTTCTCATTTATACTAATTGCCTTCTTTATATACTTTTTTCCGTCTTTCAGATCCCCATTACTAAGGACTATCTGTGCCATCTCATAATAAGAAGCAGCACTCCTGGGATTAATTTTAACACATTGTTCGAAATATTTCAACGCATCACCAATATTTCCCAGCAATTTCTGTTTTATTGCTTCAACAAAAAAATAACTATATGAAGCTTCATCAAAATGTCCTTCATCTTCAGATTTAAAAACTGCCGGTGCTACTTCCTTATTACATGCTGCACCTGCCAGAAGAATAATAAGTGCTATTACAATAACTTTTACTTTCATATCTATTTTTTTCCTGTATGTCCAAATCCTCCAGTTCCTCTTTCCGTTTCCACCAGAGATTCCACCTCGGTCCATATTACCTTCTCATGCCTGGCTATAATCATCTGGCATATTCTTTCACCATCCTTTATAACGAAATCTTCCTGTGATAAGTTCACCAGGATAATACAAACTTCACCTCTGTAGTCCGAATCAATCGTTCCCGGTGAGTTTAGAACAGTAACGCCCCCTTTCATTGCCAGCCCGCTTCTAGGCCTGATCTGTGCTTCATATCCAACAGGTAATTCCATGAATAATCCTGTTGGAATAAGTTGTCGTTCCATCGGTTTCAATACAATATCTTCTTCGATGTTTGCCCTTATATCCATTCCTGCTGATGCTAAGGTTGAATAGGCAGGCAATTCGTGTCTTGATTTATTTACTATTCTGATATTCATTATTATGTTTTATTTTCTAATCCTGCAAATATATCCTTAAAGGATCATTTTAAAGAACTCATTTCCTCAATTAACTAAAATATTTTAAAATGGAAACCAATATTTTCGTGTATCATTCAAAGTTAAATATCTTTGCATTCACTTTTGTTTGTTGTTTTTACTCAAAAAACATTATCAATGAACACTATTATTAAAAAATTACTATTTGTTCCCTTAATACTTATTGTATTTTCCTGCAGCTCGCAAAACGGTAATGAAAATACATTTGTCCTGATGAAAACAACCATGGGTGATATCAAGTTAAAATTATACGATAATACTCCTCTGCATCGTGATAATTTCATTAAACTCGTAAATTCAGGGTTTTATGATGGAATATCCTTTCACCGTGTTATCAAAGACTTTATGATACAGGCAGGAGATCCATTGACAAAATCTTCCGCTTCCTTACTTCCTGATTCTCTTCAGACATATACTGTCCCCGCTGAATTCAATCCATATGATTTTCATAAACGAGGAGCTCTTGCTGCAGCCAGGGAGGGTAATGATATTAATCCATATATGAGATCATCCGGAACACAGTTTTATATAGTACAGGGTATAAAGCTAAATGATTCTGAGCTTGATCAGGCTGAAAAACGTATCAACTCAAATATCAAGCAGGCCGAGTTCAATCGTCTTATGAAAGAAACGGCCGACAGTGCAACGCTGAATGGAAAAAATCTTAACGAAGGCGAGATACAGGAACTTTCATCCGTTAAAATGTTTGATTATCTTACCTCCCATAAAGATTATACCATTCCCCCGGATCACAGGGATGTTTATAAAACAATAGGTGGTGTACCCCGTCTGGATTGTACTTATACGGTTTTTGGTGAGGTGGTAAGCGGTATGGACGTAGTGGACCGTATAGCATCAGTTGCAACAGACAGCAATGATAAACCTCTTCAAGATGTTAAGATCATAAAAGCCAGAATTACTAAGAATTAATCCAATGCATTTTTATGATTGAAAAATTATCACAACTAGAAAAAGAAATAACATCAGTAACTTTCAATTCTGCAGAGGAACTGGAACAATTCCGTATTAAATATCTGGGTAAAAAAGGTATTTTTTCCACTTTGTTTGATGAATTCAAAAATGTTCCTGTTGCAGAAAAAAAAGAAACTGGCAAAAGGCTTAATATATTAAAACAGTCTGCCACTGAAAAATACAATGCACTTAAAGCTTCATTCACATTATCAGATATCCCGAAAAAACGGATTGATCTTACCCGTCCGTCTTTTCCATATTCTTCCGGCAGCCGTCATCCTATCTCTATAGTCCGCAATGAGATCATTGATATTTTCGGCCGTCTTGGTTTTATTGTTTCAGAAGGTCCGGAAATAGAAGATGATGATCATGTTTTCACCCGTCTTAACTTTGCGCCTGAACACCCAGCCAGGGATATGCAGGATACATTTTACATTGAAAGACATCATGAAGAGGATTCAGATCCACGTGACATTCTTTTACGTACCCATACATCGTCTGTTCAGGTCAGAGTAATGCAACATACTGAACCACCAATACGTACTATATCTCCCGGCCGTGTTTTCAGGAATGAGGCTATCTCCGCACGTGCTCATTGTATATTTCACCAGGTAGAGGGTCTTTATATTGATGAGAATGTATCCTTTGCCGATCTTAAGCAAACATTATTGTTTTTTGCCCGGGAGATTTTCGGAAAAGATACAGAAATAAGGCTGAGGCCATCATATTTTCCGTTCACTGAACCATCCGCAGAAATGGATGTAAGCTGCCGGATATGCGGCGGAAAAGGTTGTAATGTTTGTAAATACACCGGCTGGCTTGAGATTCTTGGCTGTGGTATGGTTCATCCCAATGTTCTTGAAGCCTGCAATATTGATAGTGAAAAATATACAGGGTTTGCATTCGGTATGGGTATAGAAAGACTTGCCATGTTAAAATACCAGATAAATGATCTCAGGTTATATTTTGAGAACGACATAAGGTTCTTAAACCAGTTTAAGACAGCATTTTAACTTTTTTAATTGTAAATTACATGTTAATTGTAAACAATTCCATTTTAATCGAGGATATTCAATGAAACAACAGGAAATTAATTTGCCATTTTGTGAAAGATGTTCAATTGATAATGGATCAATTTTCAGGCACCTTACGCAGGAAGAATATATTCTCCTAAATTATGAAAAAGACTACCGCAATTACAAGCGCGGGGACATACTTTACCAGGAAGGAAACAGGATAAGTGGATTTTTCTGTATAAACAGTGGAATTATCAAAGTATTTAAGACCGGTTTTGATGGTAAGGAACAGATTATCCGATTCGCCAAGGCTGGTGAAATTATTGCTTACAGAAGTGTGCTGAGCAGCGAACCTGCATGCACTACAGCTAAGGTTATTGAAGACTGTCAGGTTTGTTTCATTCCTTCTGATATACTTATATCCTTAATAAAGACCAACCCGGAGTTTTCCCTCGATCTTTTGAAGCTTGCCTGTCATGAACTTGGCGAGGCCAATTCATTTATTACCGATATTGCCCAGAAAACCGTAAGGGAACGCTTGGCAGAAATTCTCCTTTTGCTTGTTAATGACTTTGGACTTGATGAAAATAATTATCTTAACATCTCACTTACCAGGGAAGAACTGGCCAACATAGTAGGTACAGCTACTGAGTCAGTGATACGCCTTTTATCAGAATTTAAAACAGACAAACTTGTTGAACTTAATGGCAGAAGAATTAAGATCCTGGATAAAAAAAGTCTTGAGAAGATCAGTAATGTATTCAACTGATCCTTAAAAAAGTGTCCCTGGCATATTATATCCCCACTGTTTACCAAGATGTTTATAAGCGTGCTCTGTTGCCTCTCTCCCTCTTGGTGTCCTCTTGAGATAACCCTCCTTTATTAGAAAAGGCTCATAAACCTCTTCAATTGTTCCACTGTCTTCACCTACAGCGGTTGAGATAGTATTAATTCCTACAGGTCCTCCTCCGAACTTCTCAATTATAATGGTCAGGATCCTGTTATCCATTTCATCAAGCCCGTTATGATCTATATTGAGAGCATTCAAACCATACCTGGTAATATCGAGGTCAATTCTTCCTGTCCCTTTAACCTGAGCAAAATCTCTAATCCTGCGAAGCAGGGCATTTGCTATCCGTGGAGTACCCCTGCTCCTTCTTGCTATCTCCCTTGCTGCATTCTCTTCAATAATAATACTCAGAATTCCGGACGACCGTTTGACAATACCTGTAAGTATATCATGATCATAGTATTCAAGGTGGAATTTTATTCCAAATCTAGCCCTCAAAGGACTGGTCAAAAGACCTGAACGTGTTGTGGCTCCAATCAGTGTGAAATTATTCAGAGAGAGTTGAACACTTCTTGCACTGGGGCCTTTATCAATCATTATATCAATATGATAATCCTCCATCGCTGAATAAAGATATTCTTCCACAACCGGACTGAGCCTGTGGATTTCATCGATGAACAGAACATCTCCTTCCTGCAGTCCTGTCAGCAGGCCTGCGAGATCTCCGGGTTTATCCAGCACAGGGCCTGAAGTGATCCGCAGGTTTACACCGAGCTCATTTGCAATTATGGTTGCCAGTGTAGTCTTTCCCAGGCCTGGTGGTCCGTGAAGCAACACATGATCAAGTGATTCACCTCTTTGTTTTGCTGCGGTGACAAAAACATTCAGATTCTCAATAACCTTCCTTTGTCCTTTAAAATCGATAAAAGTTAAGGGTCGCAGTTTTTTTTCAAACTCCCTGTCTGCGGCCGTGATTTCTTCTTTCCTGATATTGAGATTTTCATCCATACATTAAATAACTTATTTAATGACAGTTGTACTGGCTTTTGGAAGTTTGATCCTGACCCCGTTGATACTAACCTCAATATCATCTTTATAGGTTATAAGAAGTGCAGTTGTACCATCTTCATTATATTTCTTCCATGTCCGTTCCTTCAGTCCGTTCTTGTAATATTGTTCTTCCTTTATTTTACCCGATTCGTAATAGTAAGTTTGGCGTCCATCAGGATTACCCTGTATATAATTACCTTTGAATTTAGGCTTTCCGTTAATATAAAATGAGCGCCATTGACCGTCTCTTAAACCCATAATATATTTACCTTCCTCTGAAAAATTACCGTATTCATATTTCCACAAACCGTTTTTCTCTCCGTCGGCATATTGACCCTGTGCTATTACTTTTCCGCTATCTGAATATTCAGTATATAATCCATCTCTTCTTCCCTGAAAATATTCTTCTTCTCTCCTGATATTACCGTCATCATAATACCATGTCCATAATCCGTCAGGTCTTCCTGTGTTATAAGATCCTGTCTGTTCTGTTTTCCCGTCTTTCCTGCTAAATTTCCATTGACCACTACGTCTGTTATCAAGATACTGTCCTGTTGCCTTTATTTTGCCGTTACCATAGAGGTCCTTCCATTTACCGTTCCTGTTACCTGCTTCATCTACAATTCCTTCGGATAAAAGCAGACCGTTATCATTATAAATATAGGCATTGGTCACTTTGCCTTCCTTATTGAATTCACGGTGAATACCAACAGGAATACTGTCTCTGTAAGGACCTGAATAAATCAGATTACCATCAGTATCATATTTGTTTTTTACTTCTATATCAGGTTCATCTTCAACATTTGACTTTACTATGGCTCCCTTATCATAAAGCATGGTAAGGACAAGTTTCCCCTTTTCATTATATTCCTTGTAATATCCATTCAGTTGATTGTCAATATATGTCATTTCGCTTTTAATGATGCCACTGGGATAATATTCCTTCCAGTCTCCCTGCTTTAGCCCGTTATTGTCTGTCTGGTTTATCTTTTCCCTGCTAACGAGGAAATCATTACTGTATTCAAGAAGGGAAATAATCTTACCATCTTCATCATATTCCCTGGAAAGTCCTTCCTTTCTGCCTCCATTGAAAGGAATAACCTGCTTAATTTTACCATCAGGAAAATATATATAACCGGTTCCCTCTTTTTTATCGCCTGCAAACAGTTCTTTTGAATAAACGTATACGCCATGTGATGGATCCTTTTTATATTTAAGATACCAACCGTTCTTCTTACCGTACAGGTAACTTATCTTTTCAGTAGTATCACCTGCCTGGTCGAAGAATACCCATATACTGTCAAGCATAAAATTAGTTCTTTTACCTTCAGATTTGAGTACTCCGGTAACATAATATGATTTCCAGAAACCTTCCGGTTTTCCATTTCTTATGAGACCTTCGCTTGATACAGCACCGTTAGGATATTTAAACACATGATAACCATCTGCCAGATTACTTCCTTCCTGGGATATACCTGACCTACATATCAAAATAACACCCAATAATATAACTAATCTTTTCATGTGTAAATAATCTTAATTTAAAGGTTACACAAAACCCTTATGTTAATCTGTCAATATTGGTATTGTCTGTTAATATAAAACGATTTATTTTACATTTTAATACTTGTTTCTTCCGATATCTTCAACATCCTTTTAATTGGTAGTGTTGCTTTTACTATAAGGTCACTATCAAGCAATATTTCCGGTGATTCATTAATCAGGCAATTATATATCTTCTCTATTGTAACAAGCTTCATGTAACTGCATTCACTGCAACCGCAGGTGGAATCAACAGGAGGAACAGAAATATATTTTTTATCAGGATTCTCCTTTCTCATCTGGTGTATTATTCCAGGTTCGGTTGCCACTATATATGTAGAAGCATCGTCTGCTTTTATATAATCAAGCATAGCTCCGGTAGAACCAATATAATCTGCTACCAGTCTTACTGGCAGCTCGCACTCAGGATGAACGATTATTTTAGCACCTTTATTTTCTTCTTTTAAGCTTAAAATAGCCTTAAGTGAAAATTCCTCATGAACATAACAGGTTCCGTCCCATACAACAATATCTCTGCCTGTCTCATTAATAACATAATTTCCAAGATTCCTGTCAGGAGTAAATATTATCTTTTCACTGAAAGGTAATGATTTTACAATATCAACAGCATTTGATGAAGTGCATACAATATCCGACATAGCTTTTATTTCAGCATTGGTATTAATATACGATATCACCGTTCTGTCAGGATATTTTTGTAACAACTCTTCAAAATCGTGTGGTTTACATGAATCAGCCAGAGAACAGCCTGTATCTATATCAGGAATAAGTACTTTTTTTTCAGGAGCCAGTATTTTTGCTGTTTCAGCCATAAATCTAACACCTGCAAAAACTATAATATCAGCTGAATTAGATGCTGCTTTTTGCGACAGAGCTAGGCTGTCCCCAACAAAATCAGATATATCCTGAATATCTCCTGTCTGATAATAATGCGCAAGAATGATAGCATTCTTCTCTGCCTTAATCCTGTTGATCTCTTCTTTAAAATATTCAAATTTGTTCATATGTATTCTCTCAAAATTCTCTGTTTTTAATGGCATGTAAACTTAATCAATAAAAATCATATAGATTTTTGATATGGCATTATTATATTTTCGTTATTAACATTATTAAATATTAAAATATTGAAAATTTAAACTTTTATAGTGATAATGATAGGCTGTTAATTGTGTTAATAGATAAATCAGAAATTTATTGTTTATATCATCATAAGTAGTGTCTTAACACCTTTTCAACATTCCAAAAAATATACCTTTTTTGAATATCAGTTAATTAAAAAAATAATTAACATTTGTTAGGAACAGGTTATTAGCACTGATCTCTTGAAATTTTTCTTCCCCCCTCGTTAATTCAGGGTTGATATTTAAATAGAATCTTCTAAAAAACATGCGTAATGTTTCTAACCTGGGTTGAAAATATACTTTTATTGCTGATACGTAAAAGTTATCAGATTTAATTATCACTTTTTTACAGGTTATTAACAGGGATATCAATATTGCCGGCTTGAATATGTCACTCATTTAAACAAATTTCAACGATAATTGTTACAACATCTGATTATCATCAGGCAATAAAAGATATCAGACTATTTTTTCTTTTAATCGATCATTTATAGTAATTTGTGGTCTTTAAAATAATATACCTATTTTAATAAAAAAGTTGAAAAAGAAAAAGATTGCAATAGTGGCCGACCATGCGGGTTATTTCATTAAAGAGAAATTACTAAAGTTCCTCATAAAAGAGGGATATGATGTGAAAGATTTTGGAACGGATTCTGAAGAACCTGTTGATTATCCCGATTATGGACACAAGCTGGCTTCCGCAATATCGGCAGGTGATTATGATCTGGGTATTTCAGTATGTGGCACAGGCAACGGAATAAACATGGTTGTTAACAAACATCCTGGAATTAGAAGTGCTTTATGCTGGAATGAAGAGATGGGCAGGCTTGCCAGGGCTCATAATGATGCTAATATTTGCGCACTTCCGGGAAGATTTATTTCTGAATCTGAAGCTTGCCTGATTGTAAAAACCTTTCTTAATACGGAATTTGACGGAGGCAGGCATAAACGGAGAATTGACAAGATTCCCTTAAAGATTTATTAATATGCTTTCTAATTCATGCAGATATGGTATAAGAGCTGTTGTATACCTTGCAAATCAACCAAAAACAGCAGGAAAAACAGGAATAAAAAAAATAAGCAGGGATCTTGATCTTCCGACCCCATTCCTGGCAAAAATACTTCAACAACTGGTCAGACAAAAAATCCTAAGTTCTTCGAAAGGGCCACATGGAGGATTTTCAATACTCAAAGATCCCAAAAAAATAACACTGCACGAAATTGTAACATCAATTGACGGGCCTGATATTTTTACAAATTGTGTTATGCATAATGATTCATGCGAATCTCTGAACAAGAAGAAAAACAAATGTCCGCTTCATGATGATTACGACCGTATAAGAAAAAACATGATAGATGTCTTCAGCAATAAGACAATTTTTGACCTTGTGATGAAAGCGAATGACCCTCGCACAGTAACTATTTGAAAGACCCTTCGCCCAGTTTGGATTTTACGAGCTGCCATATTAATATTGCCGTAACAATCCCTGAAAGGTTAAATAGAACATCGTATATACTCGCGGTACGTGTACTGGTAAATAAACCCTGGAGGATTTCCATCAGTATGCCATATGACAACGGAATAATAGCCGCAGATATAACCCTGCTGGTGTTTATTAATTTCTTCCTGTTTTCCAGAATGATAACAGACATCAATCCGAAATACATACCAAAATGTACTAACTTATCCGTGTATTGAGATTCAAGAAATGATACTTTGTCAAAAGTATGGGAATTTGTAAGGCTGAGATACGAAATGATGAGGGCAACTAATATAGAAAATTTATATTTTTTCACATCTTTTCAGTTATTAATTAAACTACAAAGTTATATCATGTAACCATATTTGGTGATACAGCAATATAAACAATTGACAATAATCTATTGTTAAAAAATGGTTTTGTATTCAGATTAAAATCATTTTTAAGAAGTAGTGTACTTTAATTAACTTTGTGCCAAGAGCTGATTAATATGGCGGGAGTTTATATACACATTCCATACTGTAAGAAACTTTGTTTCTATTGTGATTTTTACCATGTGATCACACCTGAAGACAAATCCAGATATATTGATGCTCTGCTGAAAGAGATTTCCCTGAGACATGAATATCTGGGAACAGATTCTGTGTCGACAATTTATATAGGAGGAGGAACACCTTCAGTTCTGTCGGTGAATGAAGTGTCGGTCATAATAAATGAAATTCACAGGTCTTTTACTGTTGATAATCAGTGTGAAATAACAATAGAGCTGAATCCTGATGATATAACACTTAAATACATGAATGGGCTTAAGGATCTGGGCATTAACAGGATAAGCCTTGGCATACAATCGTGGCACGATTCGGATCTAAAGTTGCTTAACAGGCGGCATGATGCCCATACTGCAGAAGAGGCACTTAAAAACATATTTCACGCAGGATTTGAAAACATCACCATCGATCTTATTTATGGCATACCCGGGATGAGTATAGCTGACTGGAAAGATAATCTTGATAAAACATTTTTGTTTGATATAAAACATTTATCTGCATATCACCTGACAATTGAGAAAGGAACTGTTTTCGGGAAAATGCTGGCAAAGGGACAAATACAGGAAATAGATGAGGAACAGAGTGTTTCTCTTTTCAATTTGCTTATAGAAAAGGCTGAAGAAGCTGGATTTATTCATTACGAGATATCCAACTTTGGTAAGCCCGGCTTTTTCTCCCTTCATAATTCAAATTACTGGAAACAGGTTAAATACGCAGGCTTCGGACCATCCGCTCATTCATTCAACGGCTATTCAAGACAGTGGAATTTAAGTGATGTAAGATCGTATATGAAATACATTAATTCCGGGAAAGCATTTTTTGAAAAGGAAGAGCTTGATATTAAAACAAGATTCAATGAATATATTATGACATCGTTTCGTACCATGTGGGGCATTGACCTTGATTATGTTGAAAAGGTATTTGAAAAGGAAGGGTATGATTATGTTATAAATCTTTCCGGTAAATTTATTAGTTATGGTCTTATGAAAAGAGAAAAAAATTCCCTGGTTCTTTCAAACCAGGGGAAGATGATATCAGATAATATTATTTCAGAATTTATGATGCCGCATTAATACGCTTATCTTTTTGACAACATGAAGGTTGTCCGGCCTATAATATTATTATCAAGATAAAGTTCAACACTGTAGTTACCAACAATAAAGTCACCGGTATTATCGAGAAAGATACACATCTCGATATCCTGGTTCATATAATCCACCTCACGGCTGGCTGAATAGACCATTTTGTCACCTTTGTAATCGAAAACGTTGTTTGAACTGCCGGTAACAACCAGGGAATCAGGTCTTATTACACGCAAGAACACCTCTTTTGTGCCGGGTTTGGCAAGTGGGTTTTCCCTTAATGTGAAACATATTCTGAGTTTATCGATAAGGTTGATCCTTTTAGTTTCTTTTCGTTTTTTGTTAAGGGCTACAGCATTGATGTCCTTAGCCTGTATGACCGAGGCTAATTCAACCTTTGATGAGAGTTCTTCCTTAACCTTGGAGAGTTCTGTATTGGAACTCCTTACCCGGGTCATCTGGCTCTTTATCTCAGTGTTTTCTGCTGTCAGTGCCTTATTTTTTGTATTTAACGAATCTATCTGGACAATGTAACTTTTCATTATGTCCCTCATTGTCTTAATCTCGCTTTTGTATTTTCTTATTAGCTGGACATTGGACGCATTAAGAGATAACAACTGGATTATTTTGTTCTTTTCCTTTTCCAGTCCCGCATTAAGACTGTCGTTGTTTGTCTTAAGGGTATCATACGCAAATACCATTTTCCTGAGCTCAGTAGCCAGCGAATCTTTTTCATGTGTCAGTACAGTTTCCATTTCAACCATTTTATGTTTCTGGTCAAAATACATGAAAACAATGAAGATCAGTACCGCTGCCAGAATAATACTTGTGGCAATCATCTTTACAGGAGTACCTTTTTTTGTACCATTATCGGCAGGTACATTATTGTTTGTGTCTGTCATCTGTTTATTTTGTTATTCAGATTTACCGTACAAAATTAGCAATATCTTAAGAATTACCATAGAACAGAATATCATTGATTAATTTTAAAAACAAATAATACAAAAACAATGTTTTATTCTTTAAATAATATGATTACTTCCCTGTGCGAATTTCAATTTAAATTCGATAAAAGGTTAAATTATGAAATATGTAGGTGCTCACGTAAGTGCTTCCGGAGGGGTTGAAAAAGCCCCGGAGAATGCCCATGCAATAGGGGCAACAGCATTTGCTCTCTTCACAAAAAACCAGAGACAATGGTTTTCAAATCCACTTACTCTTGCAAGTATCAAACAGTTTCGTGACAATTGTGAAAAATACGGGTATAAACCTTTACAGGTATTACCACACGACTCATATCTTATCAATCTTGGTCATCCCGACGATGAGGCTCTTGATAAATCAAGGGCATCTTTTCTTGACGAGATGAAAAGATGTGAGCAGCTGGGCCTTGACCGTCTTAATTTTCATCCGGGCAGCCACCTGAAGTTAACTGACGAGGAAACATGCCTGAAACGCATAGGGGAATCAGTTAACAAGGCACTTGATAAAACAAAGGGAGTGACAGCGGTGATTGAGAATACCGCAGGTCAGGGATCGAATGTTGGTTACCGATTCGAACACCTTAAATACATAATTGACAGGGTTGAAGATAAAGAAAGAGTCGGGATTTGTATCGATACCTGCCATGCCTACACATCAGGATATGATGTAAAAACACCGGAAGGATTCAAAAAAACATTTGAAGCTCTTGAGGAAATAGTGGGATTGAAATATCTCAAAGGGATGCATTTGAATGATTCAAAGAAGGACTTTGGCACCAGGGTGGACAGGCACGACAGCCTGGGTAGGGGATTTCTGGGGAATGAGACATTCAGGATGATAATGACTGATAAACGATTTGAAGATATGCCACTTATTCTTGAAACGCCAGAGGAATCACTTTGGGAAAAAGAGATAAAGGAATTATATTCCTATATCCGATGATTACAACCGGTAAATCAGGAATAGCCGGCTTCTAGGAAAGGAATTTCTTAATATTGATTATGCGCAATTTTTCTTTGGTGGCTTTGTATCCAACCCGAAAAAGCTCTTGTGCCTTTTCCGGATCAAGGATACCATAGTTCCTGAGTTCCAGGGGTGCGACAAACAGATCGAATTTCTTTATTTTTTCCATCACCTCCCTCGACATGCTCAGCATAAAGGCTCTTTCGGCAATACTTATAAGTCCGCTGATCTTTTCAATATACCCCACCGGGTTAACAAACGATCCGATAAGATGTTTGCATTTGTCTTCAATAGGCTTAACGGGAAGATTATCAAGAACTCCGCCATCGACATAAGAGATGTTATTGATCTTAACCGGTTGAAAAAGAACAGGTATGCTGGCTGATGCAATAATCGGATCGAGCAATTTACCCTGTGAGAAATATACTGCCTTGCCATTGTTAAGATCAGTAGCTGTTACATACAATGGTATTTTGAGGTCTTTGAAGGTACTTGCCCTGAGATGTGTTTCCATAATTTTAGAGATGCCATTCAGCTGGAGTAATCCTTCCTTTGGCATGGCCGGCCTCATATAGTCAAGCCGGCTGTGTGTATTCATAATCTCAAGAATCTCCTCCGGGGTATAACCATCGGCATATAATACACCGATAAGGGCTCCGGCACTGGTCCCGGCTATAATATCCGGAAATATCCCTTCTTCATTTAAAGCCTGCAAAAGTCCCAGGTGTGCAAAACCTCTTGCTCCGCCACCACTTAATACCAGGCCTGTCTTATATTCATGCTTGCCCATGTTTCCCTGCATTTTGACTTTTTCAGAATAAGCTCATCAATAATTTTATGTTGAGATAAGTAACAATCCACAAAAGAGCATAACCAAAATCAGAACCCGTAGCAATATTTGCAGCCCAGTTACCCGGATCAATAAATACTACGGTAACAAGAAGCCCCGGGCCAATATATTTAAATATATCGGGGGCCTCGTAAGCAGGAGAATGGTCCCGTCTCCTCAGGTCTCTAATAACACTGAACATATTTAAAATATTCTTCATTCCGAACAATCGCAAATTAAAGCTCCGTCCGTTTTTCAAATATTACGGGACCGGTATTATTATATCACAAATATAAACAATGAAAATTAATTTTGATTTTAATGTAGAGTGTGCCATATTTAAACCGGTAAACTTATTCAGAAATTCAATATTGTATTACCTGATAAATGATAAGCTATGCAATTTTTACTGACAGCATATGATGGAACGGATGATCAGGCACCGGAAAGAAGAATGAAGGTAAGGGCAGATCACCTGGAAAAAGTTGACAAAATGATAAAAGAAGGAGTGTTATTACTTGGTGGTGCTATATTAAGTGATGATGGAAAGATGATAGGCTCCATGATAGTGTATGAGTTTCCGGACCGCCAGACTCTTGATGAAAGACTTAAGGACGAACCTTATATTAATGGAAAAGTATGGCAGAAAATTAATATCCGGCCTTTCAGGCTGGCAAGACATGTTTAATTGGCTATGAATATCAGGAAATTTACCCCGGCTGTTGATAAAAGTATTCTGGTGTTGCTTGCCGGAATAATGTGGTGTGGTGTAAGTGTGATGCTTGTCAGGTACGCGGTAACCTGGCTGTCACCTCTCAGAACGGGCCAGAAGGTTCTTTACTATACTATTGGATATTTAATAGCTGTTCCCATTCACCTGTTCGGTTTTTCCAGGATAGCAGAAAAAAATCTTAACAGGCTGATGCCAGTAAATGTTAAAAGATGTGTATTTGCATTTATGTCCTGGAAGAGTTATATCATAGTTCTGATCATGGTTTCTATGGGGATATCCCTCAGGCATTCATCGCTGCCCAAACAATACCTGTCGATAGTGTATAACAGTATAGGACTGGCCCTGTTTTTATCGGGACTGAAGTACCTGAAATTCTTTTTTAAATTACTGGTTGCTGAACGCAGCTGATTAGTGTTTACTTTCCTGCAGTGCTTCTGCAGTACCTCATCACGGCATTAAAAACCTGCCGTCTTATAGGGTTGACATTATAGTAGGCGCCGCTCCTGAGCAAACCAATATTCTGACGGTTTATCAGCAGTATTATGGATATATTATATTGTGGTACCACACAGATACTGGTACCCGTGAACCCGGTATGCCCGAATGTACCGGCAGGACCGTTTTTCATAAATGAATCGTCAGGATCCATCATCCAGCCCAGGCCATTATGGAATTTATCTGCAGTAAAGAAAGCGTTTATTGTCTTTTTTGAAATAAACTGCTTTCCGCCTGCTTTTCCCTTATTCTTAAGCATATCCACCAGCTTCTGAAGGTCATCTGCTGTTGAGAAAAGGCCGGCAGCACCGGATATCCCACCGTTGGCATACCATGTGTTTCCATCATTTACCTCACCACGAAGGGTATATTTTCTCCAGCCCGACCAGCTATCAGGATCAAGACCTGCTACCGTATACCCAAGGGAGGAATCTGTTACCATCCTGTGTTCGTAAGGGTTGCCATGTGAGGTGGCAGCTATTTTACTGAACCTTCCTGTTGTGAGAGGATTATATACTGTTGAATCCATGCCAAGAGGCAGGAAAATATTTTCTTCTTCGAACTTATCGAGGGACATACCCGACACTTTTTCAATAATTTCTCCTAACAGCATAAAACCCAGATCGCTGTAACTTCTTTGCGCACCAACAGGATATTTTAGAGGCAGGCTGCCAATCACTTTATAAGTGTCTTTCCTGTTGGAACTGCTATAAAACAGGGGATACCATTCCGTCAATCCTGCAGTATGAGTAAGGAGATTACGCAGGGTGACTGCCTTTTTTTCGGGTGTGTTGAAAGCCGGAATATATTTACTCACCGGATCATCCGGACTGAGCAGGCCCCTGTCCGTCAGCAGCATTATGGATGTAGTAGTTCCGACAACCTTGGTCAGTGAAGCAAGATCAAAGAGGTGATCTACCGTCATCTTTTCCGGCGGATTAAGCATCTTATGGTCGTAGTCATACTTTTGTGCATAACCCCAGGCTTTTTTATAAATGACATCATTGCCTCTTTTTATCAGTATTACGGCACCGGGGATCCTGTTGCTGTCGACCTGGCTCTGAAGAATGGAGTCAACAGAAGTTATTAACCTTTCTTTCGGGGCTATTGTTCTCTTGTGTCTGCAAGACCATGACACAATAATAATGAACAAAGCTGCTGCAGATGTATTAAGATATTTCTTCATGAATATTTGTTTTATTTTTCTGACCGGCCACTATATCCAACACGGGGGCCGACTGTTTTCCGCATCAGAAGTTCGGAAAAGCCTTCCTTTACAAAATTATCAAGTTCTCCGACAATTGTAAAGCCAAAATCGTAATAAAGTTTCATAGCTCTCTTATTAAATGAAGATACGCAAATGAAAACATTGGGTGAGAACCTTAATATCCTTTTTTCACTAAACTTGAGTAATTCCGTGCCCAGTCCTTTTCCTCTCCATTTATCGTCGATGCACAGAGTCTGAATATAACCGGAAAAGGTACCGCAAACCTGCAGGATAACAAATCCGGCAATTTGTTCCCCTGCACGTATGATATATACCTCCCTGAAGGTACCTTCAAAAGCAGGGAGACACTGATCATAGCCCATTCCCAGGGTAATCCAGGGTTCGGATTTTGCCATGATGCCTGCGCAGAGAGCCCATTCTCCGGGATCTG
This sequence comes from uncultured Rikenellaceae bacterium, assembly GCA_964472085.1. GTDB lineage: Bacteria > Bacteroidota > Bacteroidia > Bacteroidales > VadinHA17 > LD21. The sequence goes on from CAYYIW010000002.1 coordinate 102,179, forward strand.
TGCTAAGACTTATGGAGAAATTTTTTTCAGCGAACATTCAGATAAGTATAAATAGACACAAGTTTTAACCTGTAATAAATTGGGGTAAGCATAAAGGCTATGAAGAGATAACCTACAATTGTTCCCGGGATGAACTGAAAGTAATACAGGTTATTGTTTCCTACATTTCCAGGGATGGAGACGAGGGAAACAGCAGATATACCTGATCCGATCATCCCGAAGGCCACCAGGAACCAGGGTGATTCACGGTTGCCGTCAAAGGAAGTGGTATCGCGTATACGCCGTGAGGTAAAGCGTGAGATCATCATTAACAGAAGAAAATGTGCTATGATGATCAAAAACAAGAGGTGGGAACTCATTATGTAAATTATTTGAACAGAATTCAAACTTAGCGAAAAAGTCGGATAATTAATATTTCTATATATTTACATCTATGATATGACCAGGATCGGCAGAATGATTTGCCATTTGCCTATGCCGGTATATGGTGGTATGCCAAATACCCGAATCATTTTGCCAGTGATTACAATACACCAAACAAACATCTGGGTGAATTGTTAATAGAGAAAGATGCAAAACAGCTCGCATTACTGATAAAGTACATGAAAAGCCATGTTACCATTATGCAGCTGCAGAAGGAATTCTTTAAGCGGGCTGACAATTCATTGTTGAAATAAATTATATATTATGGCATACACACTACAACCAGGTCAGAAGGCAATAGATTTCAAACTTCCATCAACGGAGGGCAGGGAATATACTCTGTCCGATTTTGCAAATGACAAATACCTTGTTATATTTTTTACATGTAACCATTGTCCATATGTTATTGGATCAGATGAGGTTACACGGGCAACTGCAGAGAAATACCACGAAAAAGGAGTAGTGTTTGCAGGAATAAACTCAAACAGTGAAAACACATATCCGGAAGACAGTTACCCGAATATGGTGGAAAGGATGAAGAAATATAAATTTCCATGGGTATACCTTTATGACAGTACCCAGGAAGTGGCAAAAGCTTATGGGGCTTTAAGGACTCCTCATTTTTATGTCTTTAATGAGGAAAGGAAACTTGTATATACCGGAAGAGGTGTCGATAATCCCAGGGATACATCGAAGATGATAGTCAATAATCTTGATATGGCACTTGACGAGCTGATATCGGGCAGACCAATATCAGTTCCGGTGACCAATCCTATTGGTTGTAATGTCAAATGGGAAGGAAAAGATGCTCACTGGATGCCACCCGATGCATGTGACCTTGTATGATACGTTGATTAAGGGGCAAGCCTTTCAGTAATCCAGGAACCGTTTTTTAAGGAGTAACAGATCCTGTCATGCAACCGGAATCTCCTGTCCTGCCAGAATTCAAACCATTCCGGTATGAGGCGGTATCCGCCCCAGAACGACGGTCTTTCAATAGTGTGTCCTTTAAATTTACTTTTATAATACCGGAAGCGGTTCTCAAGGTATTCACGACCGGGGATAACAGAACTTTGTTGACTGGCCCATGCTGACAGGCGGTTTTCCCTGGGGCGGGACCTGTAATATTCATCACTGTCTTCCCCGGATATCTTTTCTGTTTTCCCTTCAATCCTGACCTGGCGTCCCGATTCCGGCCAGTAGAAAAGTAAGGCTGCATTTTTGTTCGACTCAAGTTGCATGACTTTGCGGCTTGTATAATTTGTAAAAAAGACAAAACCTCCTTCGCCGTGCCCTTTAAGTAAAACTGTCCTGACCGAAACGGTGCCGTCAGAAGCAGCCGTACCAAGGCTTACCGATGATGGATTTGGAATGCCTGAAGCCAGGTGTTGCCTGTACCAGGTTTCGAATTGTATAAAAGGGCTGGTATTGATAGTATTTTCAGCCAGAAATTCGTAATTTCCCATCTAAATATTATGTTTATCATTCAAGTAACACTAATTTAGAAGCAAAGTTCTGGACGGGCCGTAATGAACCTATTATTTTTCAACCTAATATACTAACCTATGATCTACAGGCAAAAATTTCAGACAATCAAAGCGCTGACAATATTGTTCATCGCTTTGGTATTCTCATCGTGTGCACCAAAAGCACCTACGGACCTTACAAAGGCAAGTGTTATTCCAAGGCCGGTTTCAGTTGAAGCCACCGGAAGTTCCTTTATACTGAATAAGGGAACCGGAATATTTGTTAAGAGTGATTCAGAAGAAATAACAAGGATCGGTCAATACCTGGCAGACAGACTAAAGCCGGCTACAGGATTCAGCATGGAAGTAAATATGACTGATGATGAACCGGGTAAGGGAAGTATTTACCTTTTGTTGTCAGATGATAAATCAGATCTGGGAAATGAGGGATATAAGCTTGATATAACAGACAGGATGGTTACACTTACGGCTTACAAACCAGCCGGCCTGTTTATGGGAGTTCAGACCCTTCTGCAACTTCTGCCTGCAAGGATTGAAATGACAACGCTACAGGAAGGTCCCTGGGAAATAGCAACAGGAATAATAACGGATTATCCTGTTTACTCTTACCGTGGAATGATGCTTGATGTTTCAAGACATTTTTTTGGCGTGGATGATGTTAAACATCTTATAGATCTTCTTTCATATTATAAGATAAATATGCTTCATCTGCATCTTTCCGATGACCAGGGCTGGAGGATAGAAATAAAGTCGTGGCCCCAGCTTGCTCTTCATGGCGGAAGCACTGAAGTAGGAGGAGGAAAGGGAGGATATTACACACAGGAACAATATACCGATCTGGTGAATTATGCAAAGGACAGGTATATTACAATCGTTCCTGAAATTGATATGCCGGGTCATACCAATGCAGCACTCTCTTCCTATGCTGAACTGAACTGTAATGGCAAGGCAACGGAACTTTATACAGGCATAAAAGTAGGCTTCAGCTCATTGTGTACAAGGAAGGATATCACCTATAAGTTTATAGATGATGTGGTAAATGAGATATCAGCTATTACTCCGGGACCGTATTTCCATATTGGGGGTGATGAATCACATTCCACGAAAAGAGAAGATTATATACCTTTTATCAATAAGGTACAGGATATTGTAATATCTCATGGAAAAAAAGTAATAGGTTGGGATGATATTGCCATTGCCACTCTTCGCGAAGGTGTAACCGCCCAGGACTGGGCCAGTGTTAAAAATGCTGAGGCAGCAGTGGCGCAGGGAGCAAAGATACTCATGTCACCGGCAGCAAAAGCTTATCTTGATATGCAGTATGACAGTACAACAAGGCTCGGACTTCACTGGGCAGGATATATTGAGGTAGATAGTGCGTATATGTGGGATCCTGCAAAACTTGTTCCGGGGATTGGCAGGGAAAATGTGCTGGGTATTGAAGCCCCGTTATGGACAGAGACCATAACAAATATGGATGATATAGAATATATGGTATTTCCAAGATTACCCGGGTATGCAGAAATAGGCTGGACCCCTGATTCCTTAAGGAACTGGGACGAATATAAGGTGAGGCTCGGGGGACAGGGTACGCGCTTTAAAGCACTTGGAATAGATTATTACCCGTCAAAACTGGTAAACTGGAACTCTGAAGAATAAAAGAGAATTAAAAGAGATGTCTCCAAATTGTATTTAACCGCAAAGCCCGCCAGGAAAACGCAAAGTCCTCAAAGTATAAATACTAATATTTATGCTTTTGCAAGCTCTGCGTTTTTTCTCTGCGTACTCTGCGGTTAAATGGTTTTGTCATTTGAGACTCCCTCTGTTAGATCATATAAGGATCTGTCGTGCATAATGAGCACATGTTCTTACTTCCCTGACTGCATTTGACCAGGGTTTAATGTCATATTCCAGTTCAATATCACAGTATATTGGCCATCCTTCTTTTTTGACAAGTAACAGGATATCCTCGACAGGTGACTGTCCCTGTCCCCATACCTGGTTGGTATTTGGCGGATCTGTTTTGGGCCCTGTTTTATCTTTCATATGGATACTGACGATCCGGTTATGATATTTTTCAATAATGGTATTCGGGTGTATCCCTGTTGAACCGAAGAAATGGCCGGAATCAAAGTTGAACATTACAGCAGGGGATACGGCAATGAAAGGATCATAGCTGAATCCGGGTGTTGCAAACTGCATATGGTTATGGAATATTGCATACATGTCATGTTTCTCGGCAAACGGAGCCAGACGTTTGACAGCCTCCATTCCAAGCTCATCGGTAACCCCTTTGGCCCCCATAGCTTTGGCAGCGTTGAACGCATAATCAATTTCTTCGTCAGACCAGCGGGATGGTGAAAATTTGACTATATGAACATCAATCCCGGCATCATCAAACTTTTTCTTTGCATCTGTGAATTTTGACATGGGCACTGATGTTCTCCACGCTTTCATATCGTTGTTATACTTCGCTATGGCGTCTTTCTGTTCCTGGGTCAGTTCCCTTCTGCGGGGAGGAGCAGGTGCCGGTTTCTCTCCCGGTTTCGGTGGAGGAGGAGGAGAAAACATTGCCATCATGGGATTCTTTGGAGCACCAAGACTATCTTCAAGATCGTTGCTCATCAGCTCTATAGTACCGATACCTGCTTCCGTGCAGTACTTAATGATATTATCAATCCCACCCGGCATACTGCGCCAGCTGTAGGTTATTGCACCTATATGCACACCACCGAATCTGGAATCCAGAACCGTCTGAGATAAAGAGCCGGAAAAAGAAGAAGTCCTGCCGGCAAGGTGAATCGGCATCATTGAAAATGCCGCTACCGTAGCTGTACTTCCAAGAAATTTACGTCTTGAAAGTTTGCCTCTTGAATTGTTTTTCATTTTTCTTTTTTTGATATAAATAGTTAGTTGATAAAGTCTACAGAAGTCTAAAGTTACTTAATGGTTTATTAAAAATATGGTTTCTTTAAGATATTTTAAGATTTTTATTTTACATGGATTATTTTATGTACCGATATCATCCGGCCGTCCAATGTCAGTCCCTGAATAGTAATTTCATAATCGGAACCGTTGTCCGAGGTCCAGAACTGAAGATCTTTTTTCCTTTCAGGACCGATACTGACAGATGGATTCCAGAACAGCGTGTTTCTGTAGTCAGGTTCGGGGTTTTTAAGTGCTGATTCAGATGAATAGTCAGGGGAGACAAATATTCTTTCCGGATCAGCTGCACGATATAACATCCTGATCATGTAAGAAGGAAGTTCCACCGAGTTGAAGTCGGCGGGTCCTGTAATAACATTAACAATCCCGGGAAACAGGTACCTGCCGACAAGATATTTATCTTCGATAACATCAATTTTTTCAACTTTTTCCGGATCAAGGTCAGCTATCAGTTTGGCATCTTTTATAAGAACGCCGTCAATCATAAGTGATGGTTTTGTTATATACGGGGTGTTATCAATACGGTCGGTGATCTGTATTTCATATTTATCGTTTTTTTCCCTGAGAGAAACATGAGGCAGAATCTCGAAGAATACCTCTTCCATCCTCGGTAACCTGATATAGTCAGACATAACAAGTTCAAAATCAGGTTTCCCGTAAAATCCGACAGTATCACCGGGCATTATAACTGAATCAGCAGGCATCTTAAAAGATCGTGCTCCGTAAATTGTCTCTACCTGGTAGTTTACCATCCATTTCGGAATATAGGAATGCAGTTCAGTTACTGACTGTTCCTTTTGTCCTGAAATGACCGGATATTTATCTGAAAATGGGGAAGCAAGGATTATTGCAGGATTACCGGATAACCTGTCCGGCATCAGAACGATGTCCCTGGCAGTCTCATCAGCCCTGGTGATGAAGTGGAAATTTCCGGAGCTGTCTGTTCGGCAGTACTGAAACTGCGCATATTTTCCCGGCATGCACATAATAACAATTTCATTATTATGTGTTTTGCCATCATTGTAAACAATCCTTCCGGCCAGATAACTGTTCTCTTTTTCAGGTTTATATTCGGTTACAGGCAACCTGTTGTCAATAATTTCTCTCCAGTCAATCCAATTGCTTCTTATCCCGGAAAGTATACTGTCAAGTGTGGAAGAAGGGATATCATTTATCTTTCGTCCGTTGATCAGATAATGTGGCAAGAGGCCATACTCAGACCCAAACACCATGTAATCGGCAATATCCTCTTCTCCTGTCCGGCCCGTGTATGGTGAAACCGAAATACTCAGGTGTACAGAATCATTTATCTGGCGTGGTCCTTCATTATAAACTATTTCCAGGGTGACTTTATCTCTCCTATGGTAATTGCCTGCCACTTTTACATCAAGCGATTGTTTTTCATTTTTTGGTGTGTAAATATATTTTTCAGCCACAGGTTTACCATCTGCACTGAAAGCAGTGATCTGGTTTATCCCGCTGCTTAACCCGGCCCTGGAAATGGTCAGCTTTGTTGTATCGGAAGTAGTGGTGTATAAGCCTGCATGATCAATTTTACCATGGGTTTGTATAAAAAGGTAAAAACGGCTTTTATTATGCAAACGGAAGATACTGTCTGCAACAATATAAACTGCAAGTGAATCTGCTCCACTGTTATCAGTAAGTAAAGTAAGGTTTCTATTTTCGTACCTGTTATTTCCAGTATTTCCGGGTTCCCGTGGAATGATCTTGTACGAGTGGATATTTTCAGGTATAACTTTATTACTCAGGACATTATAAATTAATATTTCAGTGCTATAACAGTTATCGGGAAGAAAATTTTTCATCCATGATGTATATGCTCTCATAGTATAGGAGCCTGTACTTAATGTATCGGGTAATTCCATTTCTCCTGCACCACAACTTTTTCTGAGCTTTATTTTCTTTTGAACAACAGGCCTGTTATCTGCATTCAGCAGTTCAACGTAAGCAACAGTGCCTGATCCTGAAGGCAGACCTGTCTGCCTGTCAATAACACAGAGACTGAACCACATAGTTTCTCCAGCAATATATTCTGATCTGTCAGTATGGGAATATATTTCTTCCCTGGGTACCTTTTTGCAATAACTGATAAATTTACTTCTTAACATATCCGTAAGATCAGCGTTTCCCTGTCCCCCGGCGATCCTGACAAACAGGATACCTGAAATAAGCAATAGTGTTATCCTGAGTTTATTTTTCATCTGTCCAGAAAGAAGGTTTTGTTGTTGTTCCCCTGAAGGTACAGTCAGTGCACTCCCTGTTGGTTGTGATCTCATAAGTAGTAGCACATGGCATTGCGCATTTATGAGTAAGTAGTATCCATACCGAAACATTGAGCTCCCCGGGATCGACAGATCCTACAGTATCGGTAACGCAATCAGCATACGGATTAAATATTCCTTCAAAATCATCCTGTATATATAGCCTCCTGGATTTTTTGGCGGATACGCTGAAATATCCAAGTACTGATTCCGACGGATTGTCTGAACAGTAAATGTTTCCCTGGATTGAAGCAGGAATTATATCCGACAGTCCTCCTGTCTGAGTGGTAAGGTTCTGAACACTCTGCCAGTATGTGTATTCGTCCCCGCTTATAGAATACTGGTTAACTAGAATACTATACCTTAAAGCCAGCCTGTCGGTAAGATTCGAAATAAAATGTATCGGAAAACGTATTATCCTGTCTTCATCAAGTGCAGAAGTATTTTTAATAAAAATGGCATTTGATGTATCTGTTATCCAGCAGATATGGTTCGGTATGTCAAAATTGAGCCGTATCTTCCATGTCTCTGTAAAGTCCCATCTGTAATACCTGCAGCTGTTCGCGGGATCGTGTGTGTCGAGATATACCTGGCATCCTTCCTCTCCCGGAAAGAAGCCGGATCTTTCTTTTAACCTTACTTTTTCATAATACATACTGTCAACCGGTGGGACGGGCTTCATCTGTACCGGGTATGATTCATAATGTATATTTTTACTTCCTGTTGTTCTGATAATATGCAATGTATATGTTCTTCCTGTCTCTCCCCTGAAGGAAGCAGAATCTGAGGTGTAAAATCCCGGCTGTGTTTCGTTAAAGTTATAGTAATTCCCCAGGTCATCTGATACGGTTACGGAACAATTCCCGACAGGTACTATCTCTGTTGCCTGGCCGAAGGGCAGTGATTCTGACAGTTTTATTGTATAGGGTTCATCCTGGTCGGTTATAAGACCCTGAACAACAAGAAGTTTTTTTTGCTCGGTAATTTCCGGGATAAAAGGTGTGACACAGTTGGTAAGTCCCAGTATTAAAATGAGGAAAGATGCTTTAACTAAATTTAAAATGGCCTTTTTTGTTTCTGGTAAAAGGATAATATTACAGGGAGCATATTTTAATTTATTCATATTCTTAAAAATCAAAACTAAATGAAACTGTTGGTATGGCACTGCCAAAAACCGAAAGTTTGTATCCGGTATACAAATCGCCTTCTTTTCGGAAAAATACGGAATAAACATTTTCGCGTCCAAGAAGATTATAAACTGAAAATGTCCAGTTGGGATGAGCAAGCCTGTGCGCAAGTAATGAGCTGTTTATCCTTAATGATACATCAAGACGGGAATAATCGGGAAGCCGGTACCTGTTACGGTCGGAATAATGAATTAGCGGATCATCATACATTATATATGTAGCAACAGGGTAAGTGATCGGACGTCCGGAGTTCCAGATATAATTTGCCGTGAAGTTCAGGCGACGGGAAAAGAAATAACTGATGGAAGCGATCAGGTCATTGGGCCTGTCAAAACTCGCAGGTACCGGTTTTCCATCATTGATCATTTCTTCCCGGAACTTACCTGTACTTCTGATAAATGTTCTTGAAAAAGTGTAAGCCACGCTGTATCGGAACCTGCCCTCGATCTTCTTGAATACCAGCTCCAGTCCATAGGCTTTGCCCCTGGCATTAACGATGTCCTTTTCAATGTTATCATCCATCACGATATTGGCACCACCTTTAAAATCAACTATATTACGAATCCCTTTATAATACATCTCTGCTGAAGTCTCATATCTGTTTCCTGAAGAGATCCTGTAAAAGCCAAAGGCCACCTGGTCTCCTGTTTGGGGCTTAAGGTAATAACCGCTCAGGTTCCATGTATCGGTCGGAGATATTGAAGAAGTATTTGAGAGCAGGTGCAGATACTGTCTTGTTTTATTATAATTGATCTTAATGGAATTTTTATCCGATATTCTGAAATTAAGAGATAACCTGAGTTCCGGTCCCCCATAATTTCTGATCACTGATCCCTTACTAAAGTGGAGAGTATCTATTATGGTAGGGATACTTTTTGAATAATCAGGATCATACAGCATAACAGTCTGAGGGCCAAGAGCCAGGAATGATGACATTCTTACACCCAGGTTGACAGAAAGATATTCCGTAACTGTAAATTTATCATCTACATAGAGCGCTCCTTCAAGACCCTTCTGTTTCTCTATTGTATGTGAGAAAACAAGGGATGAATCACCGACCGGGATTTTTTTACCCGGCTCAACGACATAGCCCGTCAGGTCCATTCCGAAATTCAGTTCATGGTTACCCGCAAACCAGTTAAAATCGGCTTTTGCTGAAGTGCTGTTAATCCTGTGCTCAAGTGAGAATGCTTCAGGTGAAAACTCAGTTTCAGTTATATCATAACTATATGAACTGTTGTTGATTGCAAAGGTGGATAGAAACCTGCCCGTGAAGAAGTGACGCCAGCTCGCAGCCAGTATAGCATTGTTGTAGTTGTAGGTTGTATCTGATCTGAATCTGAAATCATCATGACTGAGATATGAAGAAAAATCAAAGCGGTTATTCTTATTGGCATAGTATGTTATTCTTCCATTAATGTCCCAGAAAGAAGCCCTGCTCTTACCAATAAAAGGATTATTAATCAGGCGCAGGAGATAATTTGAATATGTTGTCCTGGCAGTTAAAAGATAAGTCAGAGTATCTCTTTTAAGAGGACCCCCGACTTTGAGATGGGTTGTGACAGGGCTGATTCCGGCATTGCCTTTAAATTCCTTACGATCACCGTCTTCTGCTCCGATATCCAGGACAGAAGACAGTCTTCCGCCGTATCTGGCCGGGATGCCACCTTTATAGAGGGTGACATCTTTAATAATATCGGAATTAACAGCTGAAAAGAATCCAAAAAAATGGGAGGTATTATAGAGAGGAGCCCCGTATAGTAGTACCAGGTTCTGATCGGCTGAGCCACCTCTTACATTAAACCCGGCTGATCCTTCGCCCACAGACTGGACCCCGGGTATCAGCAGGATATTTTTAATAATATCGGGCTCACCCATTGAAGTGGGGGCAATCCGGAACGTGTTGATATTAATTTTTTCAGCTCCGACCTCAAACCTTTGAAGCGTTATATTTTTTTGGGCAGATACTATTGTCTCCTTCAGAGGTATAAGCACACTGTTCATTTCAACATCGAGGCTGCCGCTGCTGAATAAATTAAGATTGACATTTTTTTCTTTCATGCCTATAAAGGTGAACCTGAGGGCATGAATTCCACGGGGGATCTTCAGGCTGTAAAATCCGAATTCATTTGAGATGGTACCGGATGAAAGCTTATTCTCAACCACGGTCACTCCCGGCACTGGTTCACCTGTATCTTTATTTGTGATGTATCCTGAAATTGTGACATTGCCCGGATTGTTTTTTTCAGCCGGATTTCCCACCTCGATAACTTTATTTCCTGCCTGCAGGTCTTCCCGTGTGCCGGCGGATTCCGTAGGCGGAAGAAATTTGCCGGTTCCTTTTTCAGGATTACCAGCTACCTTTATTTCAAAATTTCTGGTTATCACAATATTACCCGAATCTTCAATAAGGTAATGCAGGTCAGTATTTTTAAACAGGTTATCAAGAAGACATTCCAGAGTCTTGCATTGTGGATAATTTTCCAACCTGATATCACTGACCCAGGCCTGCCTGTAGAAAAACTTTACACCATATTCCTTTTCTGCTTTTAATGTGAATTCCCTGAATGTCAGATTATTGTAATCCCCGGTAAGGATATATTTTTCCTGAGCATCCAATTTATTCAGAAATATCACAAATAGAGTCAGAAGGCAGAGAATGTTTTTCATAAACTGTCCGGTTGGCTTATTTTGTCCAGATAATTCAATACCGGGATATAACTATCCGGGACGTTCCTGTCAATGTACAACATCTGTTTTTTCAGGTAATTTTTTACCCGGGCCTTATAGGGTTCAATTGCTTTAAAGAGGTACCTTTTATTTCTGAGTAAGGTTACTTTGTTATTAATAATAAAATAGATCCTGTTCTGTTGATAGAAATTGTCAACTTTACCTTCAATGTTGAGGCGATCTATCTTTTTGATGTATTTTACAACCAGCTCACTCTTGCCTTTATACAGAATATTCACAAATCCGGCAGGAAGTTCCGGGTTTACATCGTCTGATCTGGTAAAAAGGTATGTTCTGTTATCATATGAGATCATGAAGCTATCGACCAGCTCTTTATTTATCTGAAGTACTCTGCCGGAATCAAGAGGCATAAGGATCTCATCATTCAAAATATCATACTTAAGCCTAACATCGCTGAAAGTCCGGCCTTTCATGGTTATAATACCGGGCAGAAAATTATTTGAGAACAGGAACTGATCACCACTGATCATAAAATAATGGTCCGACCAGATTCTTCCGTTAATAAGTGACTGGTTATCAGGAAGCGTATCCTGTTGAACGGCCGGGTATAATTCTTCCGCACCATTGGCATTTTCAGCCATGCCAAGAAACAGTAAGAAGATGATAATTGTCTTTTCTAACATTCCGGTAATCAGTCCCCGATAACTTGTACATAATTACTTTAAAATAATAAGATGACCAAATATGTATCACCTGTTTAACAGTAGTTCTCATATTCTCGGTCGGAGGGATAAATATTGTTTATGCAGTATCCTGAATCAAAAGAAGTTGTCTGTAGAATTATTTGATATTTTGTGCTCTGATTTTTATCATTTTTTTGTTAAGGTTTGTCAAAATAGGGAAAGGACCGGGATTCTATAAATAATCAAAACCCACTAAGCTTATTAAGCAGATATTCAGGCAAGTAAAAATTTATAATCAATTCCGACATTCTGATTCTCCTGAAATGTCTGTAAATTATATCTTGTTTTTGACAAATAGCTTTTCTTTTAATATAAACGACCTTTTTTAATGGCTTTATGTAGGAAATATTGTGACTAAAGAAGGAATTTTTGCCAAAAAATGAACCATTTAGCGATATCCGCAAATTTGACACAGAACCTTTTTACCCGTAATTTTGTTATGATAATCAAACAGTTAAACAGGCTGGAAATATTTATTAATCGAAGTATTGATGAAAAGAGTATTTCTATTATCAGTGGTATTATTCCTGTTTCAGATATGCACGGCCCCAAAGCTTGATCTAAGACTGAGGATGGCTAAGTTTCGCATAGCAGAAGAGTATGAGGCAAAAATGTACCACGAATCGGAATTCGAAAGGTTCATAAATGATCTTGGATTCCGGGAATCAGGGAACAACTGGTTATCAATCAACAGGATTGGTTGTTTTGGTGAATGGCAGTTTTCAGAATCTACTTTAAGATATCTGGGATTCAAGAAGATAACTCTTAGAAAATTCCGAGCCAATCCCTCTATTTTTCCCAGAGAATTGCAGGAAAAGGTATTGCGTGCACTGATACGTGTTAACCGGGTATTGTTGCTGGATTATGATCACTATCTTGGTGATACAATACAGGGAGTGAGGATTACAAGGTCAGGAATGATTGCAGCATCACATCTTGGCGGTGCTGGTTCATTGAAGAAATTTCTGGATTCCGGTGGTAAAATAAACAGGAAGGATGTCCTTGGAACCTCAATCTACGACTACATGAGGATTTTTTGTAACTATGAGTTGGAATAGATATTAAGCCGGCGGTGATTAAGTCAGGTAATAGGAGTATTTATAAGCAATGCCATTCTCTCTAAGCCACCATCGGAAAGCTTTTGCGATCTTTCTGCGTTTGAGCGTAACAGTCCCGGTCTCCTTACACGTTATTTGATAAAAAGCCTTCATCATATTCTTATTGTCTTTTTATAGGATCTGCACTAAGGTGTTAACCGATAATTTAGTTTTTATCTTTTATATCCGGAAATATGTTAATCCTTGTATTTCCGTCATATCCGTCATCGTTTTCTGATTATTTCCTGTTGATGTAAAATTAAGGTAATAACAGACTCCTGTCAAGCACCTCAAGCTCAATCAGTGGCATTATCCGATAGTATATCAGGACCTTTGTCTCATAAAAAACAGCGAAAAAGTAAAGAAATCATTCATTAATGAATCAAAACAATGCCTTTGTCAAATCAATAACCATTTTTATGATTGTGTATCAGAATACAATGAAAAAATGAGAATATGTCAATATCTAACTATCACATATATAATCAGATACACCTCATAACGATGCTTGCTGGCAAGACAATGGGGCATCTGACTTAATTTGACTAACAGCTCATTATAATAGATATAATTTTTAGAATTTATATTATTTCTGTGCACAAATCCCGCAAAACATGTGTTTCTGTCATTTGTTTTTTCCGGAAGGGACCCTAAATTTGCCGGGTAGATCAAAATCAGATCAAAGGATTAACAGGATTTGATTTATCTGCTTGCCGGAGGGCAATAATATAATGTATAGCTGAGTTAGTATGTAACAGATTCAAAAACCATTTAACTTTTTAAAAGCCATGAAAATAAAATTATCAGCACTCTTTTTTATTCTGGTATTGCTGGCCGGATGCTCAAAAAATGACGATTCAACACAGGTTAAACAGAATCCTTATGCAGTATGCCAGATAATAAGTAATGGTGATCCCGTTGGGCAAACCACTGTTAACCTGGCACTGATTGATATGAATAACCAGGCAGCCCCGATAACTGGCGCTACAGTTAAAGTTAATAACATTACTATAACTGATAACGGTGATGGCTCTTATTCAACTACTATTACACAGAATCCAATAAATCCGGGGACACAGGTAACCCTGACTATTTCATGTGAAGCAGGAGATTTTAATGCTACCGGAACAATGCCCGATCTGAAAACTATTACAGTATCAATTGACGGATGTTTCCAGGGATCCTACATGGAACTCAGTAATATTAATGTTCAATAAAGGCATGATACTTATCTGATGGTATTATCTGAGATCCGGATATTCCATGGAAGATCAGAACAATATTGCAGACATGTTGTTTTACATATTCCAAATTAAGGAATATGAAAAAACGACTGTTTAGTAAAAGTTATTTCCTTGAGACCGGGGATGACAGCAAGATGATTTTCATAAGATTAGTCGTCGGCATCGTCTTTATTTCAGAGGGATTACAAAAGTTCAGCATTGTTACTGCGGTCGGTCCTGCCTTTTTCAGGGAACTTGGGTTTCATTATCCCGTTTTCTGGGCACATTTTACGGGAGCTTCTGAAATGTTATGCGGAACGCTGGTATTGGTGGGTCTCTTTACACGGCTGGCTTCCATTCCTCTTCTTGTTATAATGGTGGTAGCCTTTGTTACCACAAAGCTGCCTTTGCTTGCAACAAAAGGACTGGTGGCATTTGCACATGAATACCGAATTGACTTCTTACTTACAGTATTGTTGCTGCTGTTGCTTATATACGGAGGAGGTAAATGGTCGCTTGATATAAACCGGGCTGTTATAAAAAAGGAAAAGGGGACAGGTTCCTGATATATAAACGGAGAATAAGTTCAATGTTCAATATGGAAATCATTGTAACCTGCTGCCGGTCCGGCTTCCACATCCACATCATCAACACGGCTGAATGAAGGTCCTCTCCTGCACCAATCAAGGTATGATTTAAGCTGGTCCCTGGTTCCTTCGGCTTCAATATAGACACTACCGTCATAAAGGTTTTTAACAATACCCTTGATACCGATATTCCTTGCCTCATTGGCTGCATTCCATCTGAAGCCAACACCCTGAACTCTCCCTTTTACCTTTATCCTGTATAACAGTCTGTCTTCCATATAAGCAAAATGTTCTTATAAAAAACATTTTATAAAAGGATCCGCAGTTATAAAGTTAGTGTTATTATTCCTTTTAGTTATATGTAATAAAACGGTTAAATGTATTTAAAGTTTGAAAAAGACAGGGTTATGAATTAAATTTGTTTATAATATGTGAAATATGGTATCCCTGTAAAATTTTTGGATTCTTTCATCTAATTATGAATTAATTATATAAAAGGTGGAGACTATGAATAATGAAATTTCCAGGCACAGGGAGGTGCTGAAATCAACAAGCAAACATCTTCTGAGAAACCCCAACGTGGTAGCAACGGGGATCGGTTATAAAATTGTAAACGGTGTAAGGACATCGGATCTAAGTATTGTATGTTCCGTAAGAGAAAAACTGCCGGTTTCAGGATTACTGAAAAAACATGCTATTGCAGCAAGTTTTGACGGGATCACAACAGATATAATACAGACAGGAGTTATAAGGGCTTTTACCCCCGATACCCGTAGAATGCGTCCGGCTCCCGGAGGGGTAAGCATAGGTCATAAGGACATTACAGCCGGGACCCTGGGATGTCTGGTAAAAAAAGAGGGTGAAACTTACATTCTTTCAAACAATCATGTCCTGGCCAACTGCAACAATGCTGTAAAAGGAGATCCGGTTCTCCAGCCGGGACCATACGACGGAGGAGAAATGCCTGATGATCAAATAGCAGAACTTTATGAGTTTATTCCAATAAATTTCTCTGAATCTGCTGAAACTCATTCTTTTCCATTCCAGGTTAGCAGGTGTCTGAATTTTATGTTCCGGCTGGTAAACAGTAACGCCCGGTTCCGGGTCGTAAGTATTAAAGGAACGGAAAATACCGTGGATGCAGCAATAGCCAGACCATTAAAAGATAATGATGTTATTAATGAGATCCTTGATATTGGTAATATTACAGGAACAGTTCCCGGAGAACTCGGGATGGCTGTTAAAAAAAGAGGCCGGACAACAAAGTTAACCACTGGTGAGATAACCCAGGTTGATGTAACCGTTACGGTTAGTTATGGTGATGGTAAATCAGCGGTTTTCACCGACCAGTTAATGGCAGGAGCTATGAGCCAGGGAGGCGATAGCGGTTCTGCAGTACTGACGGCTGAGAACCGACTTACGGGATTATTGTTTGCCGGGAGTGATACAACAACTATTGTTAACCGTATTGAGAATGTATTTTCTGCTTTGAGGATTAACATCTGATTGTTTATATTACCATCTCAGCCGACAGATAAAACAATTGCGTAATTTTGTATATCTCTTCGACAGGGAGGTAATTTATTATTTCTGCCGGTTTATAACTGTACATGGGTAAATAGGATAGTTATGGTACTGACAATCCAGGAAGTCAAAAAAAAACATGAAGCCTCCATTCTTAAAATTGAAGGAGTGGTCTCCGTTGGTATCGGTCTTAAAAAAGACAGGACACAAGCTATTATTATAGGTCTTAAACAGGAAAGACAGGACCTGATACAACGGATTCCCACTAACCTGGAAGGCTATCCTGTTGAAATACGGATAGTTGGTTCTGTAACTGCAATTTAGTTTCCTGGAAATCCTTTTATCTCTGGATATCCAAACCAGCAAAGCCCGTTTCTCCCGGAATCATGATATATTTTGTCACTTCCGATCCTGTATTTTCCTCTAAAGACTAAATTTGTATTTTTTGCTGAAGAGGCCATATTATTAGATTGTCTGATATCAATGTTACGGACATCATGATTTTTTCAAAAAAAATCAAATTACTATTTTCAAATAAATTAAAAACAGGAGATTGATTTATGCTTTATAGAAAACTTGGCAAGACAGGTATTGATATTTCAGTTCTGGGATTTGGTTGTATGCGATTGCCTGTTACTGATTCCAGGCCGGAAAAAATTGATTATCAAAGATCTGTGGAGCTGTTGCATTATGCAATAGATAATGGAGTTAATTATATTGACACGGCATATTTCTATCATGCAGCCGTTTTTGGACAGAAGGGAAACAGCGAGCCATTCGTTGGTGAAGCCTTGTCGGGGGGATGGCGTGAAAAAGTACATCTTGCGACTAAAATGCCCCTGTTCATACTGAAGGAGGTAGAACAGATGGAATCGTTCTTCAGTGAACAGATTGAAAGATTAAAAACAGATTATCTCGATTTTTACCTTTTGCATGCACTGAACGGGGAATCATGGGAAAGAGTGAAAAAACTGGGCATCCGTGAATTCCTCGACAGGAAAAAAAAGGAAGGAAAGATACGTTTCCCCGCATTTTCTTTTCATGGTGAGGTGCAGGATTTTATCCGTATCTGTGATGAATATGACTGGGCTTTTGCACAGATACAGTACAATTATATGGATGTTGATTTCCAGGCAGGCTATAAAGGACTAAAGTATGCTGCTGACAAAGGTACAGGAATTGTGGTTATGGAGCCTTTAAAGGGAGGAAAGCTGGGACATGATCTTCCCGCTGAGATGGAAGGTGTATTTGAAAGCGTGTCAGTAAAAAGGACGCCGGCAGAATGGGCACTTCGGTTTGTATGGAATGAACCTGGAGTTACGGCTGCACTTTCCGGAATGAACAGCATGGAACAGGTTGTTGAGAATTTAAGGATTGCAGAAGAAGGACTTCCCGGATCATTAAGCAGGGAAGAGTTATCTGTTTACCCTCTTCTGAGGACATCTATTGAAGCCAGGATAAAGGCAGACTGCACGAGTTGCCGATACTGTATGCCATGTTCTTCCGGTGTGGAGATCCCGGAGGTCCTTGCTGCGCTCAATAATTTTGCCATGTGGAATGATTCTAATCCATGGGTTACCGGTTATGTTAGGATATCCGGCAAAGCAGGAAAATGCACCGAATGCAGGGAATGTGAAGAAATTTGTCCTCAGGGACTGGACATATCTGATTTTATGAAGGAAGCAGTTACTGTTTTCGGTAGCTGACTTTCGGAATGATCCCTTTAAAATTTGATGATAATGTCCAGGTAGAAATTTGAAAAAATGGTTTATCTTTAATAATATCAATATTTTATAAGATGGACCATTTTCTTTCGGATAACGACCGGGCTCTTCTTGATAAAGCAATATCCCGGGCAGAAAATCTGACTGAGGCACAGATTGTACTTGCAACGGTACAGAGAAGCGACAGTTATGCAGAGATACCCTGGAAGGCTTTTGCCGTCGGAGTATCTGTTGCTGGACTGGCGCTGTTCCTGTATGATCTCTTTTTGCCACAGTGGATAACGAACCTGATGATTCTGCTGCATATTGCCCTTATCCTTGCTGCGGGGGTGATTCTTGCAACTATGACAATGTTCTTCTCTTCCTTTGCACGCCTGTTTTTGCCAGGCAGCAGGAAGGAGACCGAAACAATGCAGTATGCAGAATCACTTTTCCTGTCACATGAACTATTTGCAACAGCAGATAGAAAAGGTATACTGTTACTGGTAAGCCGGTTTGAGAAGCAGGTTATCATACTCCCCGATACAGGAATACGCGAAAGCCTGAGCGAAGAGATTATGAAAAGAGTTATTTCGCGTATGACTGAGAATCTTAGGCGCAATAATATCAGAATTGCATTTGAAGAAGGCCTGGACGAGCTTATCACTGAGCTGGCTACCGGGGATTCCATGAAATCCGGCAATAATGAGTTATCAAACGAAATAATAGAGGAGGAGGGAAAATGAAGAAGAGAGCATTATTTATATTACTCACGGTACTTATTTCCATGAGCTTGTATTCCGGAAGTATTGAGGTCCCATATCTTACCGGGAGAGTAAACGATGACGCACAGATATTGTCGGAGAATACGGTCAAAACACTTAGTGAAGCCCTTAAACTGCATGAAGATAAAACTACGAACCAGGTGGTGGTTCTGACTATCCCTTCACTTGATGGAGATAACATTGAGGATTTTTCCAACAGGGTTTTTAATGATTGGAAGCTGGGACAGAAAGACAAGGATAATGGTGTTCTGGTTGTTGTCGTTCCAGGGGAAAGGAAAATGAGGATTGAGGTGGGCTATGGTCTTGAAAGTGAACTTCCCGATGTGCTGGCCGGACGGATAATAAGGAATATCATGACACCCCGCTTCAGGCAGGGTGATTATGATGGCGGTATTGTCAGCGGAGTTGATGCTATAATAGATGTCCTGGAAGGGAGGGAACTGGCAGAAGATTCTTTTACTGATGATGGTTCAGTGACCCGGGAGAATAGCAGTATGTCCGTTTTGGAACAGCCGGATATGTCGATATCCTCCCGGATCCTTATCGGGGCTTTTATCTTTGGCATCCTGGGATTGTTTACAGTTATTGGTATCATGACGCCGGGAGTTGGCTGGTTCCTTTACCTGTTTCTCATACCCTTCTGGGCAATGTTTCCGGTCATAGTTCTTGGTTCAACCGGTGCCCTGGTTTGCCTTATTGTCTATCTTATAGCATACCCAGTATCAAAGCTGGTCCTTAAAAATACCGAATGGTATAAAAAGGCAAAGAAGGACCTTCGTACAAAAGGGAAAGCCTCTGTCGGAGGATTTGTCTTTTCATCCGGAAAGACAGGGGGATCATGGAGCTCGGGCAGTGGTGGATCATCCGGGGGATTTTCGGGTGGGGGAGGATCTTCCGGAGGAGGAGGTGCCTCCGGAGGCTGGTGACGGGTTGTAATTGACACTTACCTGTTTACGGATACAAGTTTTTAAACAGAATGCCTTCCTGTTTGTTATTTGTTAAATGTATATTGATTTATTGTCAAAGCAAGGAAATATTAATAGACATACAAAAACCAAAGTAATGGGAAGAACAGGATCCTTTCTTTTTAATGGAATTTACAACAACAGGACATTTCTTGTCAGGCTCGTCGTTGGCCTCATTTTTCTGTCTGAGGGCATTCAGAAATATCTTTTTCCTCAAACACTGGGTACAGGAAGATTCTTAAAGATAGGCTTTAATGATGCTGCTTTCTGGGCTTATTTCACAGCAACTTTTGAAATAGTCTGCGGAATACTTGTCCTTTTGGGTCTTCTTACAAGACTTGCATCTGTACCGCTTCTCATCATAATGATCACAGCTTTTATCACCACAAAGATCCCTATACTGATTAATAAAGGCTTTTGGGCCATGGCCCATGAATACCGGACTGATTTTGCACTTACGGTGTTGCTTATTTACCTGTTGGCTTATGGAAGTGGTAAACGGTCTCTTGATTCGGTTATCCATCCAAAGCAGGAAACCTGTTAATGCGGGCAGGGAAAAGTAGTAGCCATATCGCCTGTTATTTAGCTCTTAAGTACTGTACCGGCCATTGAACATCATCACCGAGGGTCCTGCCTGCCTGCAGGGCAAAATAGGGATTTCTCAGCAGTTCCCTGGCAAGAAGGATCAGATCAGCCTTACCTTCTTTCAGAATCGATTCAGCCTGTTCCGGGTCAGTTATCATTCCAACAGCACCGGTCATTATCCCTGTTTTCCTGACAGCCTCTGAAAAGGGGACCTGGTAACCCGGACCAACTGGTATCCTTGCATAATGTACATTTCCCCCGGAGGAACAGTCTACCAGGTCTGTCCCTGCCTCTTTAAGGATGCCGGAGAGCCTAACACTTTCTTCAGGCGACCAACCACCTTCTGCCCAGTCTGTGCATGAGATACGCACGAAAAGAGGATTTCCTTCAGGCATGACATTTCTTACTGTTTCTGCTACCTCTTTCAGCAACCTTATACGGTTATCAAAAGATCCTCCGTAAATATCTGTTCTTTTATTGCTGAGGGGGGACAGGAACTCATGCAGGAGATAACCGTGAGCGCCATGAATTTCTATTATATCAAAACCGGCTTCCAGTGCTCTTATGGCAGCAGTTTTAAAATCTTCAACTACTTTCTTCAATCCATCAGAACTTAAAGCCCGGGGAGATCTGTCTCCATCGCGAAATGGGATATCAGAGGGTGCCACGGTCTGCCACCCGCCATTATTAAGGCTAAGTTGTTTACCTCCTTCCCATGGAACGGCACATGATGCTTTTCTTCCTGCATGGGCAATTTGTATCCCTGCCATTGCTCCTCTGTCATGAATATAATCGACAATCCTTTTAAATCCGGAAATATGCTCATTCTTCCATAGCCCGGCATCCCCCGGAGTTATTCTTCCTTCCGGGGAAACAGAGGTTGCTTCAGATATAATGAGCCCGGTACCTCCGGCAGCCCTGGTTCCAAGATGAACGATGTGCCAGTCGTTGGTGAAACCGTCATCAGATGAATACTGGCACATGGGGGACATTGCTATCCGGTTACGAAGTGTTATATTTCTTATGGTCAGAGGAGAAAGAAGTAGTGACATGATTTTGTCATTTTTGTATGTTTTTAAAATGTGTTATACTCTTAGACGTTATTTACCCGTTAAAGTTCAATACCTACCGGACAATGGTCAGAGCCCATTATTTCATCCAGGATGAAGGCCGTTTTAACAGATGGAAGAAAAGATTGGCTGACAAGAAAATAGTCTATTCTCCAGCCGATATTCTTTCTTCTTGC
The DNA here is from genome assembly GCA_964472085.1 of uncultured Rikenellaceae bacterium. Taxonomy (GTDB): domain Bacteria; phylum Bacteroidota; class Bacteroidia; order Bacteroidales; family VadinHA17; genus LD21. The sequence continues at coordinate 123,653 of CAYYIW010000002.1, forward strand.
CCCTGCACGATAGCTCCACCACGAGTAGCGACCTGTCGAATCAGGATAGAAGTGCCTGAAAGTATCTGCCAGCCCGGCTTTTGTAAGTCTGTCCATGCCGTCTATCTCTTCCTGCATATAACCGGCTGTTTTATTATAGTTGGCTGCAGGACGAGCAATGTCAATATCAGTATGAGCCACGTTGAAATCCCCGCAGACGATTACGGGCTTCCTTTTCTCCAGGTCTTTAAGATAACCAAAAAAGGCAGCATCCCACTCCTGCCTGTAACCAAGTCTTTTTAGTTCAGCTCCTGAATTAGGAACATATACATTGACAAGGAAATATTTTTCGAATTCGAGACATAAGACACGGCCTTCCATATCGTGTTGTCTCAGGTTCATACCCCTGGTAATATCAAGCGGATTCACTTTTGACATCACTGCCGTCCCTGAATAACCGGGTTTTTCAGCAGCATTAGCATAGATATGGTAGCTGTCTGTATGACCAAGTGCTTCGGCTACCTGTTTTTCGTCTGCTTTGGTTTCCTGAAGACATATTATATCGGGATCCATAATACTGAGATCATCAAAAAAATTCTTTTTCGCGACTGCGCGTATTCCGTTTACATTCCAGGATATTATTTTCATACTGAGGGATTTAAAATTTAGTATCATTGGAAATTTATCCTGTTGGACTATTGTCCTTAATATATTCGGAAGCCTCCATTCTCACAGCGTTAAGAGCAAGAAGAATATCCTTAAAAAAATATATAAGCGACAATAAAAGGGATAATATGGATATAAAAAACAGTGAATATCCCAGGATCATCAGGTTGGTTCCGGTCAGGTTCATGATAAAGAGCAGCGGGATGATCAGGCAACTGGCTATCATCCCTGTAAGAAGCCAGGCTATTGAGTGTTTCAAAAACCTTCCCCTTCTCATCAGAACCAGTATCTGTCCTTTTTTTATCTTTTCTTTCCTGGCCCCTGTGTTGTCAAGTTCAGCAACAAGATACCTTGTGCGGTCCACGATCCTGCCAAGCCTGTTGGTTACTGTCAGGAGCAGTAAGCCAACTCCAGAAATCATTGCTACCGGAGTAATGCAGGCCTGTAAAAATTTGGTAAACATGGATGAAGGTTCCATCAATCAGAGTAATTTTAGATTAATCCCGGGAAATTATTACCATACCCGGGAATAAAGTAAAATTAAGCAATAAGTTTTAATTAGTCCATATATAAAAGGGTGTCTCAAAATTTTAAGGCACCCTTCTTAAGAAAGAAATAATTTATTTTAAAATGTCTGAAAGGATATTTCTTTAATCTTAAATAATATTTATCAATAACTCAATCCGGCACCGAATTTATAAAGCGGATTCCCGGAGTCATATGGCATATCCTCTTTCTGTTCCTTAACTGCAGTCATCGACGACGGCAGTTCTATCGGAAGGTGACCCTCCGGCTTGTATTTACCGAACAGAACATCCAGGAGTGCAGCATCAGATGCACCATAGTTGGCAATCAGTGCTTTGGCGTAATGATTGATCTCCGGGATAACTGCAGGTCTGTCGAGATAAATATCAACCACTGTAGGTACTGTCTTTTCTAGTTTCAGGATATCCTGCAGTTCTTTTCCTTTGAAGTCGAGATCCCCGGTATGGAACATAGCAGCTATTGGATTGCCTCTTGCTTCCGGTAGCGGGTAATGTGGTGTCTGCAGTCTTATTATCGCTATATCTGCTTCTTCAGGTTTGGTGACCACAGTACCATAAAATGAAGCTACTTCAGGATTGATGTTCTTTATAAAGATTTTCATCTTACCGGGTGCAAGAGGTAATAGCTGGTTGTCGTTTTTCAGTAATGTAAGGGATCTGCGCTGGGCCTCTTCTCCGGCTTCCTTGAAGTCCTTACGGCCGATAGTTTCATATGCAAGTTGCGGATCGACAAAAGGATTATCAAATAAACCCAGTTCAAACTTTAGTCTGAGAAGTCTTATTACTGACGTGTCTATCCTGCTCTCGGATACTTTTCTTTCCTTTACAAGCTGAACCACAACGTCCGGCAGGCTTTCTCCGCCGAGCTGGTCAACACCGGCATCGATAATTTTCTGTACGCGTTCTTCTTTATTCAGATTCTCAACTCCCCATGCCCTGGCAGGAAAATCGTAGTTTCCGATCTTGCTGTCAGAAACGAGTCCCCAGTCGGTGCAGACCACTCCGTCATAATTTAATTTATTTCTCAAAATACCGGTAATGATGGCTTTATTATAGGAAAATCCTACTTCCTCTATGTTTTTTTGTCCCATGGGAACACCGTAATATGGCATTATAGCCGCTGTATGAGCCTTGATAGCGGCCTCGAACGGAATAAGATGATAATTGAAATTATTACCGGGGTATACCTGTCCTTTCTGGAACTCAAAATGTGGATCAATGCCTTCCTTTTGAGGACCACCTCCGGGGAAATGTTTGGTCATGCAAGCTACGCTGTTTGATCTCAGCGTATCGCCCTGGTAACCTTTTATGTAGGCGGTTGCCATACGGGCAGAAAGATCTGCATCCTCCCCGAATGTTCCCGAGATACGTGGCCATCGGGGTTCAGTAGCAAGATCCACCTGCGGATGAAGAGCCTGGCGTATGCCTACCGCAAGATATTCCTGGCGGGATATGTCAGTAAACTTTTCCATCTCTTTTTCATCTCCAATGGCAGCCATTCCTAAAGGATCGGGCCATACTGAGAAATTCTTTGCAGACATAGAATAGAATCCGCTTGCAGCCTGGTTTCTGGGATCGGATGCAATTGTAAGAGGAATGCCAAGTCTTGTTTTCTCTGCATATTGTTGCATCCTGTCGTACCATATGGCAAGAGTGTCTGGAGAATAGACTGTAAAGAGGTTAAAATGCGTAATATGGCGCTTGTCTATCTCAGTAATGCCGACAAGTGACATTGAAGCCAGCATATCTGTTGATGGTTCCTCCTCAATAGTACCGTCCCTGTTAACTCTTACAGGTGGATAAAACATCATACCTGCTTTTTCTTCAATGGTCATCTGTGCCAGCAGATCCTGTATCCTTTTTTCAACAGGCTGCCTGGAATCTTCATATATGTCCAGTTTCCCGTTTTTATTAAGGTCACGGTATGAGAAATTACCCTCTTTCTTTATTACAGAGGAATATGTCTTTACCACATCAGGCAGATCATTTGGCTTTTGATTTGTTGAACAGGCAAAGAGAAATATCAACAGTCCTGAAAGACCTGTGAATATTAATGTTTTTCTTATTGACATAATTCTTGGGATTGATTTAACAGGTTTAACAATTACATTAACGTGTTTCAGCTGTCTCAATATTTAACTGAATAGATTATTTATCTGTCATTAAGTATTAAGAATGGAGTTTATGCCCTGAGATTAAATATTTAACAGGCCAAATATAATAAAAACAAAAAATAAAAGGCACATTGCCTCAAAATATTGTATATATTGGGGAAAATTTCTGAAGAATGGGACAGAGGTCAGCAGATGAGATAATAAGAGAATATTTTGGTACGGGAACAGATTCTTACCTGCCACATGTATCAATCAATGCAGTGGTGTTTGCATATGATCATCCGGATCTGAAGGTTCTGGTTCACCGCATTCCGGATCAGGAACTATGGATACTACCGGGCGGATATGTTAAAAAGGAAGAGGACCTTGATAAGGCGGCACACAGGAACCTGGAGCTTTCCGGAATTGGGGAGGTTTTTTTGCGCCAGGTGAGTACATTCGGGGAAGCCAGGCGTTTTCAGGAAATAAACGCCTTAAGACAGGATGTCAGTACTGAGTACGGAAAAATATTACAGTGGGTCTCACAGAGATTTGTTACGGTAGTATATTATGGTCTTGTAAAGTACAACGAGACAAAACTGGCTGATGGTGGGATATCTGCTGAAAGCAGGTGGATGGATGTAAAAGGAACGGATCCTTTTGCTATGGATCATGCTTCAATATTATCCGGAACACGAAAGATTCTTGCAACTGAACTCATGAACCATCCCGTGGCAGAGAGGTTGTTACCTCTGAGATTTACCATGAATGAACTGCGTGGTCTATATGAAGCAATCCTTGACCGGAATATTGACCGTGGTACATTCAGACGTAAGATAATGAACCAGGACATACTGGATAAAGTGGGCAAATTACAGGATTCACCGGGTCGTCCTGCAGATGTTTTTAAATTTAACCGGAACAGGTATTATCATTCGCTTAAAGAAGAAGCAAAGTTTGGTTTCTGAACGAAGCAATAAATAGAATACCCCTTTTGTCACGATCTTACTCATCCTTAAGGATCTCAACGGGTTTTACCCTGAGGGCTTTGATAATCTGGAAACTTATGGTGAATATCGCAATAATCAGTATGATGCCGGTTGTAATCTTAATCCGGGAATACACTAAATCACAGGAACTTTGTATCGATAACCTGCAGCTTCTTCTTTTCAGAGCCACAATGATCAGGAGAAAAGATGAGGAGCTTAAACTGGTTTCAATGCAGGATATCAGGAGTGAACTTGAATCACGGGAGATTGAATCTTATCGTAAACTGATCAGTGTACTGACACACGAGATAATGAATCACCTTTCTCCTCTTACATCTGTTTCAAGGGAGCTATATTCAATGTTGCCCAAATGTGATAAAAATAAAAACATGACACCAATTGACAACAAGGATATCCGGACCATGGTCAGTGGTCTTAAGCTGATAAATGAACAAAGCGACGGACTGATTCGCTTCATGAACAATTACAGGAAAATTTCAAAAATACCTAAGCCTGAATTTATATCTTTCTCTGTTGAAGAATGGATAGAACAGCTCAGGATAGCTTTTCTGGGTAAGATGAAGGAGAACGAGATTGAATTTACAATTTCGCACGACAAAGCCCTCACTGAGATCATAGCAGACAGGCAACTACTCAACCAGGTAATGGTAAACCTTATTAATAATGCCTGTGATGCAGTTTCGGGTATTACCGGGACGAGGAAAGTGGATATCCGTATGATGAAGAACAACCAGGGCAGGGTGATCATCAGGATTACCAATAATGGTCCGGTTATTCCCCCCGACCTGATAGAGAAGATCTTTGTGCCGTTTTTTACCACAAAGAAAAATGGTTCCGGTGTCGGATTAAGTGTATGTCAGGAAATTATGAAAATGCATAACGGGTCCATAGTGGCAATATCTGCAGCTGATACTTATACCACTTTTATGATTGAATTTTAATACACTTTCTTTGCTGTTTAATGCCGGCACAGGTTTGAAAGTGACATTTTAGGATTCAATAAACGGCAGGAAGGACATATTTACTGATAATCTTAAAAAGAGTAGACCTTGTTGCATAATTACCACTTGTAAAGACAACAACCATCTCCTGTTCGGGGAACACCATAATTACCTGTCCTCCCCAGCCGTTTGCACGATACATATTGATCTTCTTCCCTCCTGATTGCAGTTCGCAGGTCCACCAGGAATAACCATACCCGTTCTTGCCGGAGTCTTCAATAGGTAATTTGATACCAACATTATTCCTGTATGGCTCTGAGCTTTTTTTGATCCATCCTTCAGGAAGGATCCTTTCATTATTCCATACTCCGTCGTTGAGGTAGAGAATGCCCAGTTTTAACATTTCACGAGGTGTCAGTCGTAATGAACCGGCGGCATCGATCATTCCGTTTGGATATTTTGACCATGTGGATTTCTTAATTCCAAGTTGAGCGAAAAGGTATTTCTTTGAAAATTCATCAATATTCATTCCGGTAGCATTCTTTAATATCTGTCCGAGAATTACCATCCCTCCGCCATTATAGGTGAATTTATCACCGGGTATGGCCCACCATGGTCTCTCAAGAACACAAACTACAGGATCATCGCAATCGAAGTATAATCTGTCAATATCATTTGACGTAATGCCATGAGGTGCACTCCATTCATCCCAGGCCAGTCCTGAAGTCATGGTAAGCAGGTTCTCTATTTTGATATACTCCCTGTTGTTGGTTTTTAGATATTGATAATCAGGAAGGTAGTCGAATATCGACTGGTTTTCATTACCAATGAATCCTTTATTTATGGCAATACCGATACAGGCTGATGTAAAGCTTTTGGTGCATGACATTATCTGATGATCCATGTCACGATCCCATTTAACCTCTTCACCAAAATAGTCCGGTCCGTCCCATTTATATTTATGTCCGCTGAAATACTCTTCCACGACCAGTTTCCCGTTTTTATAAATAAGCATGGAATGAACCTCCCTGTACTTTCCTCCGGCAATTTTTTCAACTGCCTTTTTGATCATTCTCTCATCAAGATTAACATCCTTCATTGAAGCGGTTTCCAATCCGTCACCGGTCTTTTCCGGTTGCCCGCAGGTATATTGATCGGAAGAATTATAAGCTCCGCAACTAAACAGTACTGATGACACAAGTACAGATACAAGCCATGATGATCTTTTGGTTATAGATTGCATAATGTTACCTCCCGGTTTATTATTGGTTTAAGAAATTTAAATATTTTTATTGTAACATCCTGGCAATTACAGGTCTTGTGGCTTTGATATAATCCTGGTCAAGCTCCAGTTCCATCGGCCTGAATGCCTTGTCAAAATAATCATATATGCCTTTTACTGCATCGAACGGGACAGTTACTGATTCCAGTGCAGTTGATCCTGCCTTATTCCGGATATTCCTGTGGGCTCCTTTATCAAGTAATAACTTTACAAGTTCGGTCCGGCAGAAAAATGCGGCAGTATGTAATGGTGTTGATCCGTCATTATTAAGGAAATTTATATCTGCACCTCCTTCTATTAATGCCAGGGCTACTTCCTTCCTGTCAAACATAATTGCCGTGATAAGGGGGCTTGAACCTCCGGTCGGTTCTTTTTCATCCAGGTTGGAGCCGGCATTTATATGCTGTCTTACTGCCTCAAGATTTCCTTCTATTGCAGCCTGGTGGAGACCAACGGAGGGAACTGCATTGGTTATGGATGGGAGTTCTTTACTTACTTTTGCATCAGCCTGTTTTATATAAACGACAACAGAAAGAAAAACGGAAGCTGTGATTACTGCAAGTGCCGTTCTGACAGAGGTCGTCTTTGTGAATACCTTCCTGTAAGCATATACAATAATGTTACTTATGACATATGTTGTTACAGTCAGGATTACATATTTAACAAGAGCATGTGTGTGAAGGTGAACCAATGCCAGGGCTATTACACCAAGAACGATCATATGTATTATATAAACCTGGTATGAGTTTTTACCCAGGCCGGAAAGAAATTCGTTGCTCCTGTTGAATCTGAACCTGAAGATATCTATAAGCAGGTATATGAAACTGAACATGATCACCAGAACTGCTGCATAGAAAATAAGCCTGTCTGCAAACTGTGAAAAATAAAAATGATTTCTTGAAGGGTCCAGCAGATTCTGGAACAGGTTCAGAGCCATTATTGTGTAGACTACCATCGAGATGACAAGAGTGGCTGTTATTGCCGACAATCTTCCCAGGTTCCTTGTATTTGATTCAAATACTTTAAGTTTATAGCTGAGTGAACCCAAAAGAAATACCATAAAGTAAACCAGAAGCCTTTCTCTCTGGAAATCAAGAAGGGGACTATGTGCCCACCCGGTAAGTCCGCTGAGTGAGATGACCATAATATATATCAGTCCGATTGAAAAAGTCAGTATTATACCTGTTCTTAAGCTGATCCTGGAAGGTATAAGGTTTAGCCTGGAAATTGCCAGGTATGCCATCTGGAAAAGAAACAGGACAGGCAGGAACCATAACCAGTTCTGGTTGGGATTGTTTGCAACGAAACTTAGATCAGAACCAGCTCTCTGGAACAGGTGAAAATATGAGAACCACTCTTCCTGGGGGAGCCCCCTTGAGAAAAGAAATATCGCCTTATATGCAGGGATAAGTGTAAAAACCGCAATAATCCATGGGATCATTATTCGTTTTACCTTTGACATAATGAAATCAGAAGTCTTCTTGTTCTTTAAAGATACAGGTATAAAATACCCGGAAATAAAGAACATAAGAAACATCACAAAGAGATCGAGGTAAGTCCGTACCCACGCTATCTGGTTGAATTTTGCAGGATCAGAAACGATCCAGAAGGAATCAAAACCTGATTCATAACACATGCCTGCATGCAACAGAACCACAAGAAATATTAAAAATGTTCTTAAGTTATCCAGAAACAATACTCGTGTTTTCATGACAATTCTATTTAATAGTTTAACATAACAATTTTTTTATGATGTAAAGGTCTGATAAACAGCAATGCATAACTAAACAGAATTGAAGCAAAAAGTGTAAAGTTTCCGGAATCACAATATAAAATATGACGCAGTGATAAAAACTATGACGCAAAATGTGGTTTTAAGGAAATACATATGTGGTGATTTTTTAATCAAAATGCTTAATTTCGAAACAATTACTGAAAAGCATGCCCGATCATAATATCATAGACAATGATTTTATAACTTCAATTACAGGTATTATCCTGAAAAACATTTCCGATGAAAGGTTCGGGGTCTCTGAACTGGCCAGGGAGTCAGGCATGAGTCGCTCCAACCTCCTGAGAAAGGTAAAGACCATCACAAAGATATCTGTAAGCCAGTTTATCAGGCAGGTTCGTCTCAAAGAGGCAATGAATATGCTGAAGCAAACTTCATTTACAGTGTCAGAGATTTCATACAGGGTTGGATTTGGAAGTACATCCTATTTTATTAAATGTTTCCGCGAATTTTACGGATATCCTCCCGGGGAGGTGGGCAACAGGGAAGTTATTATTGAAGATGCCGGCACAAAGAACAAATCGGGGAACAGAAAATTAATAGTGTTTGCAGGGATCCTGCTGAGTGTTTTTATTATTGCAGCTGTTCTTTTCATTGTGTTTAAACATTCATCACCAAGAAGCCAGGAGCTTGAAAAATCAATAGCGGTGTTGCCCTTCAGAAATGAGAGCAGTGATTCTGCCAATATCTACATTGTTAACGGTTTAATGGAATCCATACTCACCGATCTGCAGCAAATAGGAGATATAAGGGTTGTCAGCAGGACTTCGGTTGAAAAGTACAGGAATACTACCAAACTCATCTCACAGGTAGCCAAAGAATTAAATGTAAATTATCTTGTTGAGGGAAGCGGGCAAAAGATCGGCAATGAGATAATGCTTAATATTCAATTGATTGAAGGTCCTACAGATAAACACTTATGGGCCAGGCAATACCGGAGAAACACAAAAGATATTTTTGATCTCCAGACAGAGCTGGCCAAGGATATTGCCAGGAATATAGAGGCCGTGGTAACCCCGGCTGAGGCAGAGAGAATTGAAAAACCGCCAACAGATAACCTTGTGGCCTATGATTATTTCCTAAAAGGGCTTGATCTTTTTTATAAAGGAAGTCGTAAGGATTTGGAAGAAGCCATACCGTATTTTAAAAAAGCCATTGAGCACGATAATGAATTTGCCAGGGCATATGCCGATCTTGCTATTACCTATTTTCTCCTGGATGAGTCACAGGCTGAAAAGAAATATTATGAGATGATCAATATCAACGCTGATAAAGCACTGTCAATAGATGATCAGCTGGCGCAAAGCCTGATTGCCAAAGCACTCTACTACATGGACAAAGGACAGAATGACCAGGCTGTTCCATATTTCGAAAAGGCCCTGAAATACAATCCGAATTCAGCTACGGTCATTAACAGCCTGTCGGATTTCTATGCCAGGTATTCTCCTGATTCGGAAAAATATCTTCAATATGCACTTAAGGGAATAAAACTTGATGTAGCCTCATATGATTCAGTTACTGCCAGCTTTATCTATATGCACCTGAGTAATGCCTTTATCCAGACAGGCTTTGTGGATGAGGCTGAATTCTATATAAACAGGTCACTTGATTATGACCCGGATAACCTTTACTCCGAATATATCAAAGCCTATATACTATATGCAAAAGACCGGGATCTTGGCCGTACAAAGGATCTCCTGGTCAAAGCCCTGGAAAAGGACACCACAAGACTGGATATCTTGCAGGAGGTTGGCAAGATCTGTTATTACATGAGAGATTATAAAAGTGCATACAGGTATTATAAACGTTTCACGGATATTGAAGAAAGACAGAATCTTAACATATATGAAGCCGAAGATGCGAAGATAGCATTTGTGTTTAAGGAGATGGGACTCAGAGACAAAGCCCGGGAATATCTCGGTAAGTTTAAAGATTACTGCGACAGGGACCAATCGATCTATAAACACGTGAACCTGGCTTTATATTATTCTTATATAGGGGATACAACGGCAGTCCTTGATCAGATGAAATTATTTTCAAAGGAAGATAAGTATCATTACTGGACAATATTATTTTTAAAGCAGGAGCCGATACTTGATAATATCAAAGATCTGCCTGAATTTAAAAGTATCTATAGTGAGATGGAAACGAAGTTCCGGGAGAATCATGATCATATAGCGGCTACCCTGAAGAAAGAGAATTTACTGTAATATACCTAACGCATTTTTACTGCCTATCCTGACTTTCTAAAATAAACTTGACTTTTGCGCATTCAATGTTTAAATTTGTTATTGATATTCAACAACATGACTGCTCAGGGATTATTAAAGTAAACTAATTGTAATAGTCCGCTCTAACAGGTACTCTGTTTAGAGTACTTAACATTCCAGTTTAAATTCTAAATAAAAATTCAAAACCTGGTCAAACTATGAAAAAAACTTTATCACTAATTACTGGGATTCTATTTGTAACAATAGGCTTACACACTCAATCCTGCAATAACTTAGATAAAAGAAATCCTTCAGAATCTTCATCAGATACAAACAATGTGAAGGTAAATAAGAAAAAGGTGGAAATTCAAATGACTTACTTTAAATGGCACGGAGGAAAACATCTCTTGTTACATGATTCCAATGGCGGAGCAGTAGTCGACAGCCTTACAACAGATGTTAAACCAGGGAGTACTGTGACATGGAAATTAGATAATCACAGTGGGATCAAGGAAATAGATTCAATATATTTTGTTAGAAATAATCATAGAATTGTTTTGGATGATCCCAAGAGAATATATGGAAATCAATTTGAACTTAAAATTCCAGAGGATGCACAACCTGACACATTTAAGTACATTATAATTGTTATTACTAAAAAGCTCAATGAAATAGTCGAACTCGATCCTTATATCAGGGTTCCTCCGCCTCAAGATACTATATAGGTAAATGTTTCATCGTGCCATTTCAATATTTTGTATTGCAGTTTTCCTGGCAATAAAGCCATCGGCTATAATTGGACAATCCGGTGATAGCCTGCTAATATTATTAAACAATGGTCAGCTTAAAGAGGATACGGCAACATATTTTCTGTTGTATAAGATGATATCGATTGTCGGGGACCTTAATAAAAGTTCTGAATATTGTAATGCGGCTGTACAGCTTGCTGAGAGGATGAATAGAAATCCTGCCACAGCATATATTTCAATGGGATACAGGTATCTTGATGCTGGTAATCTGGCCACAGCACTCAAATATTTCTTCGAAGCGGCAAACTCATACAAGAAATTTAGAGTTAATGAAGGTTTGGCCTCAGTATATCAATGTATAGCAGAAACTTATAATAAGCAGGATAATCATAACAATGAAAAATTTTATCTGAAGAATGCCATAAATATCTTTGAAAAGGAAAGAGATACCATAAATTTTATTTCTGCTACCATTAACCTTGGCTATGCTGATTACAGTATGGGGTTATACGATTCAGCATTGATCATATTTTCTACAACAAAAGAGCTGTGCAACAGGATTGGTTACACGATAGGATATGCATATTGCATTGGTAATTCAGGACTGGTTTATTCCAGGCTGTCAGACAATGAAAAGGCGGAGGATAATCTATTAAAAGCCATTGGACTACTGGCAAAGGAAAGAGACGAACGGGCCATTACCGAATATACAATAGCATATGCAAATACTCTAACGTCCAAAGGAGAATTAGCCAATGCTATAAAATCAGCAACCCTGGCATTTAACAAGGCAGTTAAATTTGGACTTAAAGATTACCAACGTGATGCAGCAAATACACTGGCACATTTATACCGTACAACCAACAGGTATGACAGCGCATATCATTATCAGTCAATATTTATCAGAGCGAACGACAGCATTCAAAGTGACAGGAACATCCGGGAAATGGCGGATCTCAGGACTGAATTTGAAGTTGCACAGAAACAATCGGAAGTGGAAATACTTGAGAAGAGCAAGGTTTTAAGAGGGATTGTAATCCTTGGACTTGGAGTTATCCTGGTATTGGCAATCGGACTTATCCTGGTTTACTACAAGAGCCTGAAGCGGTCAAAGAAACTTACGGCAGAACTTGATGAACGCCGTGCATTACTTGAAAAGCAGAGTGAAGAATTGCGTGAGAAAAATGACAGTATAATTATAGCGAATAAAGAGCTTAAGCAATTATACGAGATCAGCAACAGCCAGAAGGAGGAGATCATAAGCAGCATCAACTATGCCCAGAGAATACAACAGGCAATGCTTCCACCAGAAACATATATCACCGAACTGATAAATGAGAATTTCATATTCTTTAAGCCAAAGGAAATTGTAAGCGGCGACTTTTACTGGATAAAACAGATCAATCACAATATTGTACTGGTGTCAGCAGACTGTACAGGGCATGGTGTCCCCGGTGCATTCATGAGCATGCTGGGCATAGGGTATTTAAATGAAATTGTACAGAACAAAAAAGAGATACATGCAAACCAGATCCTGAATGAACTGAGGAAAGAGATCAAACATTCGCTGCGTCAGACAGGCAAAACAGAAGAATCGAGGGAAGGTATAGAAATGGCTTTGTGTGTTATAGATACCAGTACAGGAACTATGCAGTATTCCGGAGCTTTCAGCCCATTATACCTAATCAGTAATGCCAATGGTAAACCACAACTCAGAGAGATCAAAGCCGATTCGATGCCCGTAGGGGTGCATTTCCTGATTGACAAATCCTTTACGAATCATGAGATAAAACTTGAGATAGGCGATACCTTTTATATTTTCACAGACGGTTTCATCGACCAGGTAGGCGGAATCAAGGACAACCGGTTCGGAAGCAAGAACTTTCAGAAGCTGCTTCTAAAGATCTGCGAATTACCTATGTTTGAGCAAAGGAATATCCTTGAGAAGACATTCAATGAATGGAAAGGAGACCAGTCCCAGAGAGATGATATCCTTGTAATCGGTGCAAGGGTATAATAGATACGTAAATTCCGGTTTCCTTTTAAAGCACAAATATTCAACGTTTTTGAACCAAAACACCCTCCTGTTGTTTCCTGATCAGAAATGATAGAATCTGCTATTTATGTATCTTGAAAAGAAGGATCCTGATCTGACAGTTAATGCCGGATTACACAGTATAAAGGAACTAAGGTTTCTGACCAATAACACATTTGTATTGAGACTCGATCGCGGAGGGATGGAGTTTAAGGCCGGCCAGCATATGATCGTCAGCCCCGAGGGAGAGATGGATCAGCGGGAATATTCGGTTTACAGTGGTGAAAAAGACGATTACCTTGAAATACTCGTTAGGGAGGTTCTTAACGGAAAAATAACGGGACAACTTAAAGATTGTAAGCCCGGACAGTTACTCCAGGTTAACGGGCCGTTCGGCTCTTTCGGCATTGAATCATATGACAGATACAGCAGGAAGCTGGTATTCATTGCAACAGGTACAGGTATTTCACCCTTTCACAGTTTTGTCAGATCCTATCCCGGTATCGATTATACTATAATACATGGAGTACGATATGGTGATGATGCATATGATAAAGATGAATATGATCCCGAAAGGTATATCCTTTGCACCTCAAATGACAACAGGGGAAACCATAATGGCAGAATAACTACTTATTTGCCTCATTTTTCTGTCGATAACGATATGTTATTCTATCTCTGTGGCAACAACAGTATGATCTATGAAGCATATCATATCCTGAGAGATAAGGGTATCAGGGATGAAAATATCTTTATGGAGATATATTTCTGATTATCGGATTTTCCTGTTATTATATATCAGGTGTTTCCATGTCATTTTCTTTACCCCCCTCCTTTTTGTTGATCAGGTTATTCTTCCTGTCTATGTAGGTTATGGAAAGATAATCCAGCCTGACTTCCAGGAAAATAGTCCCCGATCTGATCATAAATCTTGTATAGTCACCCGGTTTGGGCTCTCTGACAAGTTTTGGTTCATTGAACAGAAACCTTGGTGAATTATGGAACTGCTGGTATATACTTGCTCCCTCACCATAATTTAATGCGCATCGCTTTTTCAGTCTTTCATAGGTTGCTTTAATTGAATCGTGAGTTTCTTTTTGAAGATTGACAACCACCCTGTACACAGTCTTGCTTTTTGGAGTTGTGGAAACGATAATACCGCAGGGCTTTTCACAGTATACCCCGCTGAAAGCCGCCTGGTCCTTCTCATATGATCGTTCTTTCTGAAAGCCGAGGCCTTCCATTTCCTTTAAAAAGGTTTCAAGGTTGCCGTCGACAGGTATATTTTCAAATGCCAGATGTTTGTGTGATGAACACCCAGTGATAAGCACAACCAGGGTCAAAATGAAAATGTTCAGTTTATGATATAATGGTCCGGGAATGTTCAAAATATCGTTATTTAAGTGCTTTAAAATTTAATGATTATACCATTTCTCTCGTGAAAGACCCGGTAGAATATCATATATTGATCAACCAGGGAACAAAAATACAATCTTTATTGTTTATAGCCTCTTAACTTCTCTTTCAGTGTTATAGTATCTGATTTCTGTACAGGTTTAATTATTTGAACCTTTTTAATATAAGGATTAAATTTGTATTGGATATACCTTGTATCAATACAGGCTGTCATTAAGTTATCTGTAAAATGAAGCACCGGTCAAAAATTTTAAATGGATAATAAATCACAGGATATCACCATATTAAAAGAAGCAATTCTGAATTGTGCCAGATGTGACCTCGCAAAAACCAGGAAGAATGTTATTTTCGGTGAAGGCAATATCGATGCCGGAATAATGATTGTTGGAGAAGCACCGGGCAGAGATGAGGATATTAACGGAAGGCCATTTATAGGATTGTCAGGGCAGTTGCTTGATAAGATCTTGGCTGCCTGTGGATTTACAAGAGAAGAGCATGTTTTTATTAGTAATATAGTCAGGTGCAGACCTCCGGGCAACAGGTTACCAACAAGATACGAAGCTTCAGTTTGTATCCCATGGCTGAATCAGCAAATTGAGATCATTAACCCCGTTATTCTTATTCTGCTTGGTTCAACAGCATTAAAATACATGACGGGTGGGGACCACAGGATTACCAGGGACCATGGTAAATGGCTTAATATATCCAATCGCCTGGTGATGCCGGTTTACCATCCGGCTGCCTTGCTACGCGATCCTTCACTAAAAAAGTGTACATGGGAAGATTTCAAAAAGATTTTTTATAAATACCGTGAACTGGTCGATCAGGAACATTTCTCCCCGTATATCATTAATAAGGGTATGGTCAGTAACCAGGATATTAATAACAATTAACCAGATTGATAATGAGAATATCAGTGCTTACGGAAAATAATCCGGGATCGTTTACTCCGGCAGAGCATGGGTTGTCATATCTGATCGAATATGACGGGAAAAGGATACTGTTTGATACAGGTCAGAGTGATCTTCACATGCGAAATGCTAAAAAAATGGATATCAGCCTGGATATTATTGATGCAGTTGTTTTAAGTCATGGTCATTTTGATCACGGTAACGGACTGGTTTATCATAAAGGACATACCCTTGTTTGTCATCCCGGATGCTTTGTGAGGCGCTATCGTAAAAGTGATCATACATATATCGGACTGCAAAATACCATGGTAGAATTATCAGGTATTTTTGATTTAATAACCACTTCAAGACCTTATAAAATATCCGACAAGTTTTTCTTCCTGGGGGAGATACCCAGGGAATCAGAATTTGAATCCCGTAGCACCTCTTTTATTCTGGAGGATGGCACGCCTGATTATGTAATGGACGACAGTGCACTGGCTATGGTACTTACTGAAGGATTATTTGTAGTCACAGGCTGCGGACATTCCGGCATAATAAATACACTTGAACATGCAAAAAAAGTTACGGGGACCAATGATTTATTTGGTATTATGGGAGGATTTCACCTTAAAGAAGACAACCAACAGACTAAAGAGACTATCAGGTACCTCGAGGATAATAAAATAAAACATGTTTTTCCTTCGCATTGTACAGAACTGCCTGCCCTGACAGCTTTTTATGTAAGTTTTGGGATACAGCAGATCAAAACGGGGGACGTACTGGAATTTTAGAAATATCTATTCTGCAAGGATTCTCTTTTCATCCCTGTAACTTCTTATATTCTTAATTTTTTTCAGGTAATTTATTGTTGCTTCCGCTGTATTAATAAATAATGAATGCCCAGGGTCATTATGTTCGTATTTGTAAACCTGGGTCATGTAATCGTTCATTGCCACAGAATAGGTTTTATTCAGGTCAAGTGCCTGGCTGTCTTCAGTAATGAGAGATATCTCTTTAAGATTACCGTCTTTATCCTTTTTCAGTTTTATTGTGATCCCTGATGGAAATGGCGGATGATTGTTGTCCATTTTACAGGCTGAATGCAACATTGATAAAATCTCGTGTCCTGTCAGGTTTGTCAGGACAAGGGCATTCCCGAACGGATCAAGTTCATAGATATCCATTATGGTAACAGGACCTTTTGACAGGTGACTGATACGGACGCCACCGGGATTTACAAAAGCCATATCAGCTTTAGCTGAAGCTCTCTGTGCATCAGCCATCAGGTAGCCCAGGTCTTCGTGCGATGAAAAATCATCGGTTGAAGTAGCTATAACTTCCTTGAGGCCGGGATTGTCATTAAAACTGTTAACCATGGAGCGTATCCGTGAATTCTCTTTCCCTGATTTATTAATGTCGATGAGCCGCATTGATTTTTGTAATGTTCCGTCTTCCTTTTTATTTAGCTGTATAAGAGTTCCGTATTTCAGCTTACTACCGGCCTGGGTAATCATGATACCGTTGAAGACCTGTTCTTTTGCAATCCGTGTGTGTGAGTGTCCGCCTATGATCAGATCGAGTCCGGCAGGCAAAGTATTGGCAAGCTTAATGTCACTTTCAAAACCAAGGTGGGTCAATGCTATAAAAATATCACTTTTATCTTTAAGCCAGAGATACTTCGGTGCTGTATCAAATGCTGATTTAAAAGTGAAACCTTTTACTTTGTCAGGATGAGAATCGGGTATACCATTCTGATTGATCTGGATCAGACCAAGGAAAGCCAGCCTCAGGCCATTCTTCAGCTTTATTATTACATAGGGCTTTATTTTTACCTTAAGTGAATCATTTTCGGAAACATTGGCACAAATGAAAGGGAAGTCCGCTTTATGTGTCAGGAAAGCGAACCCTTCCTGTCCGGTATCAAATTCATGATTACCGACAGCACTCAGGTCAAACTTCACCGCATTCATGAGCTCAATCATTGGCAATCCTTTTTCGGGATACTGGTCATTGACCGGATTCCCGGTCTGGTTGTCTCCTGCAGATACAAGTAACATATCAGGATAGATAACTCTCAGACTGTCAACGATAAAGGCAAGCCCTGGGAAGTTATCAATAGCAGCATGCATGTCATTGACTGCAAATATTACTGCCTGTTTTTCACCTGTTTTACCTGCAATTGCTTTTCCTCCGGTACTGCAGGCAAAAAGCAATCCTGCAGACAAGATTGTAAGGACCAGGAGAAGAAGTGGGAATGTTTTGGTTTTCTTTCCTTTTATAAACAGGACACTGCCTTCTTTGAGTTCTCCGTCTGGTTCAACAATGTTTCCGTATTTATCCTCAATCACAGGTAAGGGATCAGGACATTTTTGGCCTTTCTGTGTGTAATAGCCCAGGATAGCATCACGAATCCTGGCTCCATCAAATAATTCCAGTGTGATATTGTTTATAGTAACTTTCATATTCTGAATATCTCGTTTTATACAGGTTCCTAAAATACATTTTTTCCGAATAGCGACATGCAGCAAGTTCGCATTTTCCACCGGAAATTTGTCAAGTAATTAATGGTAATATTTCAATTATCAGGTATTATTCTTAATTTAATGAGACATTAAAAATTGATCTTATGAAACACTATTATCACGAAGATTTTAAGGGTAAAGTAGCTTTGATAACCGGGGCGGCAAGAGGTATCGGACGCGAGTGTGCACTGGCATTTGCCGAGGCCGGATCCGATATTGTACTTGGATTACGGGATATTCATTCTGACGGAGGCATTGTGGATGAGATAAAAAACATGGGTCGAAGGGTATTGCCCCTGCAAATGGATGTAAGTAATACAGTCGAAATAAAAGCAGGCTTTGAAATCCTGAAAAAGGAATTCGGCAAACTGGACATTCTCGTTAACAATGCCGGGATTGGGCCGCCAAATCCGGTAGAGGACGTAACTGAAGAGGACTTTGATTATACCGTTAATGTGAACTTAAAGGGTACTTTTTTTGTGAGTCAGCAGGCCGGAACACTTATGAAAAAACAAAAATACGGACGTATTGTCAATTTAAGTTCACAGGCAGGATTTATTGCCTTACCTACCGAATCTGTTTATTGCATGACCAAGGCCGCAATAGCTCATCTTACAAAATGCTTTGCTGTTGAATGGGGAAAATACAATATTACTGTAAATGCCGTGGCTCCGACATTCATTAAGACTCCGGGCACGGAACAATGGCTTAATGATGAAGATTTTAAAAACGAGATCCTTTCAAAAGTTGTACTTGGAAGAGTGGGTATTCCAAAAGATGTGACAAGTGCTATCATGTTTTTATCTTCAGAAGCTTCATCCCTGATAACCGGTACCACGCTGATGATTGACGGTGGCTGGACAGCTCAGTAGGCAACGGAGAAAGGCACAAGGGCGAAACGGCGCAACGGCTCTTATTACATGAACCACACAGAAAGACAAACTGACTATTTTTTTAATAACCGCATTCCCCTTTTTTAGCCCTTGTCAACATAGTGATGTGCCTCAACAATTTCCTCAAGAGGATAAACTTTGTCTATGACTGGTTTAAATTCATGTTTCTCTGCAAGTTCTGTCAGTAACTTAAGGGTTTCAATCTTAATAAAGAATTATTATTGTTTTTAATTAAATTAATATTAATTCTATTGTTAGTTCGTTAGTTCGTTGCATGCAACGAATCAACCACCGGTCAGGGACTCTGAAAGATTAACACATAACCTATGGCCCCTGGTTGAATATACTGATTTTTAAGTAATTTTCATCCTGAAAACCAATAAATCCACCGGAATATGAATATCTCAAGGCGTTCATTTGTTAAGATGGCAGGCATGGGAAGTATTGCTGCTGCTGCCTCCAATAACCTTAATTTGCTGCCGGAAACTGCTGTTTTTGCAGAAGTTCTGAATCCATATAACCGTGTACCAGTCAGTCTGATAATTGACGATTCAACATGCCTTGTCAATATGGCTTATTTCGGGATACCGCAATTTGGAGAGGTTTTTCCTGAACAATATAAACAGGACTGGAGAAAATTACCCCGTGAAATACCTGACAGCTTTGTGAGGGAGTTTGGCGAATGGGCGATTGAAAACGGGGTAAAAGGGAAATATACTATTGTTCCTTATCCTGCATGTACAGGCTGGGTCAGCAGGTTCATCCCGGGCTGGACAGAGAAAGAACTTAAGAACAGCCTCAACCTTGTCAGGGAAGTAATAGTGCCCAACTGGGATATCCACCCTGAAATGGTATGTCATACAAGGGTAATTGACTTAAAGACCGGGCAACCATATCCATTTGCAACTCCCGGGTATATGGAAAACTGGGAATGGAGCCAGAATAAAAGTGTGGACGAACTTACTGCGTACCAGGCTTATGCGCTTTCCATTCTGAAAGAAGCAGGATTGCAATGTGAAGGATTAACAACACCCGGCGGTTATGGCAGCCGTAACCAGGATAACCTTGCCCTGAGTACTCTGGAAGCGGTAAGGGATGTGTACGGGGCTGAGATACCACACTATTTCCGTGATGTTATTACCGAAAAGGGAAAAAGCGTTTCGCCCAGGGTACTGTTCCCTTCCGGTCTCGATGGTGGAGATCCGAAATGCGTAGTGTCGATAATAGGCTGTACGGATGACTGGTTTGGGGGCTGGGATGGTCTGGTGCCGGGCAGTGCAGATAAGTTCATAACCGGGGACCTGTCTTCGGGACGAATGGTTGACGTTATTGACAGCGGCGAACCTGCAATAATTGTATGTCACTGGCCGGGTGTATATTTTAATGGAGAAAAAATCGGATTCGGTATACTAAAAGAGGTTAAGAAAAGAATCGATCAGAAATATGATAACCTGATCTGGATGAAGATGAGTGAGATCTCGCGGTACTGGGCTGCCAGGGAACTGACAGAGATAACCTGTAGTAACGATAACCTGGCACTAAAAGCTCCTTTTGGAACGCCAGGGTATACAATCAGAGTGAATCAGTCTGTTCGGAAGCCCAGGTTGAGGATCAAAGGAGAAGATAAACCTTTTGCAAGAATTAAAGATATCAATGAATTGAAGGAAGGAACCTGTTATTCAGATCGCACAGGTACAATCCTGTGTTTTAACCTCGAAAAGGGGCGTAACGAACTATTATTATAAAGTCTTTCATGGCATCGGCCTCCGGTCTTGGCGAAGAATCCCATCTGATTTTTATTTGCCTCTTTTCCATTACTTTACTATATTTATCCTGTTGAACCACAAGCAAACCTATGCCCAGCCTCATTGAAGGATACAACTACGATATCTTCATTTCCTACCGTCAGAAGGACAACAAAGGTGATATGTGGGTCAGCGAGTTTGTTGAGGCGCTTAAGACGGAGCTGGAGTCGACGTTCAAAGAGGAGATAAGCGTATATTTTGATATCAATCCGCATGATGGCCTTCTCGAGACCCATGACGTTGATGAATCTCTTAAAGAGAAACTGAAATGCCTGGTTTTCATTCCGGTAATTTCACGTACTTATTGCGATCCTAAGTCTTTTGCCTGGGAACATGAGTTCAAAGCTTTCCTCAAACAGGTATCAAATGACCGGTACGGACCAAAGGTCAAAATCCCTGGAGGAAATGTAGCTAACAGGGTGTTGCCTGTTCAGATCCATGATCTTGATGCTGAAGACAGGAAACTTGTTGAAGGAGAACTTGGCGGACATTTACGGGGAATAGAGTTCATTTATAAGGAACCGGGTGTCGACAGGCCTTTAACTATGAAGGATAATGAGGGAAAGAACTTAAATAAGACCAGTTACCGGAATCAGATCAATAAGGTTGCCCTTGCCATAAGAGAGGTAATTAATGCACTTAGGCAATATCATTCACCACAGGAAGAAAAATCACAGGTAGTTGCAAAACCAATACCAGCTCGGCGGAAAAATAATAAACCGACCATTTTTGCTATTTCAATCATAGTTCTGGCGCTAATAATTCTCGGAGTTCTTTTTATCCCTAAACTGACAGGACCAACAGAGCAACTTGAAAAATCAATAGCAGTATTACCATTTATTAATGAAAGTCCTGTTGATAGTAACAAATATTTCATTAACGGTATTATGGAAGAAGTCCTTAATAATCTCCAGGGGATAAAGGAACTCTTTATATGATCTTTGCCGAAGAAATGGATCAGGCAATTTTAAATCTTTATAAGGCATACTCAATTTACAGAGGACCACAGTTACCCGTTATCCTCAATTCTATATCTTCATCCTACCGGTGGGCGGGATTTATGGATCAGGCAATCCTGTTCAACCGGAAAATGGTTGAATTGAATGGTGATTCCGCTACATACTTCTATAACCTGGGAAAAATCGAAGAATACCGTGGTAATTATGAAAAAGCCGGCTACAACCTGGAAAGATCATATGCATTTGATTCAACAGAAATAAATACACTTCAAGATCTAATAGAAGTATTTTCTATTATGAATCAAAAGAAAAAATCATTAAAATACGCTAATGAATGTGTAAAAAGAATAAATGCCAGCGGATCTATTCAGATCAATTATTCGCACAGGATAGGATACATCTATTGGATTAACGGGAATAAAAAAGAATCAGAGATCTATTTAAATGAACAGAAGCATTACTGTTATGAAAGTATCAGATTGAAACTTCAAGGTGTTGCAACCAAATATGTGTATTATGATCTTGCAGCCGTACAGGCATTCATGGGAGAAAAAGATCAGGCAATAGAAAATCTTATGATTTTCAATCAAAGGACCAGAATGCCTTTGTGGGTTGTTACTCTTATAAAAAATGATCCTTTATTTGACAGTATCCGGGATGTACCTGAGTTTCAACAGATCGTCCGGGATGTTGAGACAAAATACCGGGCAGAGCACGAGAGGTTGAGGAAATGGCTAAATGAACAGGGTATGTTATAAGTGTTAATGGGAGAATGGAGGTATGTGTGAAGAGGAGATAAGAAGCAATCATATTGGGAGATATATAAACGTCAAATAATTTACAGATGAAAACAAGAATTACTTCTTTAGTGGCGGTTTTAGTCATTATGACTTTTGCCTTTAATCAGAAGGCAACTGCTCAGACAGGAAAAACTGAAGGTGCAGTTCAGGCAGCCGATTATCAGAAAATGATAACCGCCAGGATATTTGTCAAACCCGGAATGGAAGCAGATTTTATTAAAGCAGCAAAAACAATGATCGATAATGTAAAAGCAGAGAAAGGATGTCTCAGCTACATGCTTTATCAGGATCCTTATGAAAAAACAAATTTCATTTTTGTTGAAAGGTATAAAAACCAGGCAGCAATAGACTTTCATTTTGGGACATCCTATTTTAAGGCATTTGGTGAACAAATTGCTGATATGACAAGCAAACCTTCGGATGTTAAAATCCTGGATATTGCCGGGGAAAAATGAAAGCGTGCACATTGTATGAGGATGTCTTAAAATCCATTTTAACCACAAAGCCCGCCCGGACGATGTCTATCCGGATTGTGACACTAAGGTAAGTTTTGGTAATTAAGCGCTTTGTATTCTTTGTGAAATAACTTTGAGCCCTTGGTGGTTAATGATTTTTAACTTTTTAGACAGCCTTCAGTAGAACCCTCTTTGAAAGACAAAATTGATAGTTAAAGGAGATTTTTCAGCGGAATACAGTAAATTCGGCAATTATTTCTTTTAACAGTATATTCAATGAAACCAAAGTACATTTTTGCAGCTATCCTGTTATCAATAGTCTTTCCCGGAAGACAAATACAAGCCCAGCAGGTTAGTGTTTACGATCAATCCCGGTTATTTAATTCCAGTCGGTTAATATCTCCGGAATCGCCTTTCCGGAGTGCTTCCGGAATCCCCGGAGCCAACTACTGGCAGAATAAAACGGATTACAATATTGCTGCAACTCTTGATACAGCATCACAGACAATTTCAGGTGTTGAGATAATTACATATACCAATAACAGTCCGGATAAGCTTGACTATCTCTGGTTAGAACTTGGCCAGAATTTATTTAAGTATGGCTCCCGCGGGAGTTATGTAGATAGGGTACCGACCGTTACGGATGGGTTCAATTTTAAGTCGGTAAAAATTCTTGATGGAAGCTCGGCATCAGAAGCTAATTACCTGGTTTCGGACACAAGGATGCAGATCAGGCTGGATCAACCTATTGAGGCTAAAGGCGGACAAATTAAAATAAGAATTGAATATTCGTTCCGGATAAGCGACAAACAGTTCCGTACAGCAAGGGTAACATCTGAAAGAGGGACCCTTTACGATGTGGCACAATGGTATCCCCGGCTTTGCGTCTATGATGACCTGAGAGGGTGGAACGTTCTGCCCTATCTGGGCAGTGGTGAGTTCTACTGTGAGTACGGCGATTTTGACTACGAAATAACAGTTCCCTGGAATATGATCGTAGCCGGCGCAGGTGAGCTGGTTAACCCGGAAGAAGTGCTGACAAAAAAGGAAATATCAAGACTAGATCAGGCAAAGACCAGCAACGAAACAAAGTACATCATAAAGCCTGAAGAAGCCGGAACATTATCGAGCAGACCAGTACATAAAGGTACGCTGACCTGGCATTTCAAAATGACTAATAGCAGGGATGTGGCCTGGGCTGCATCAAAAGCTTATATATGGGATGCTGCAAGAATAAACCTTCCGGGAAGAAAATCAGCATTGGCCATGTCGGTTTATCCGGCAGAAAGCAGTGGAGACACTTTGTGGAACAGGGCAACAGAATATTTGAAATATTCCGTGGAGCAGTTCTCAGAAAAATGGTTTGTCTATCCCTACCCTGTAGCCTTCAATGTGGCTGGTCCGGTAGGAGGAATGGAATATCCCGGTCTGATTTTTTGCTCATGGAAAGCCAGGAATGCGCATCACGTATATTTGTTGACAGCACATGAAATCGGGCACACCTGGTTCCCGATGACAGTCGGTTCGGACGAAAGACGTTTCCCTTTTATGGACGAAGGTTTTAACACGTTCATCGATATCTATGCACAGGCCGCTTTTAACAATGGGGAATTCGGGCCTAAAAGAGATGGGGAATATGATCCGAAGGGTAAAAACCCGGCTCGTGACATTGTTCCTTACATGATCAGCCCGGATGCTAAAAGTATCATGAATTTAGCTGATGTTCAGGGACGGGCAACACATACCTTAAGTTATTACAAAACTGCCCTGGGACTGGTTATCTTACGGGAATATATCCTGGGTCCGGAACGATTCGATTATGCTTTTCGCGAGTACATCAGGCATTGGGCTTTCAAACATCCGGCGCCGACTGACTTTTTCAGGCTGATGAATAATGCTGCCGGTGAAGATCTTACCTGGTTCTGGAATGAGTGGTTTTATCAGACCTGGACACTGGATCAGGGCATCGAAAGTGTAAGTTATGTGAATGATGATCCGGCACAGGGAGCTCAGATAAAGCTTGTTAATCTGCAAAAGATGGCAATGCCTGTAAAGCTTCGTATTACTGATATCAACGGAAAGGTAAGCGATGTGAACCTTCCCGTTGAAATATGGGAAACAGGTGACAGCTATGTTTATACCTGTCACTCAACAAGTCCGTTGCGTTCAGTTGTGGTGGATCCGGATTCGCAGCTGCCGGATATAAACCCGCAGAACAATAGCTGGGAAAGGAATAATTAATTTCTAAATATTTATAATAATGAAAGCATTAAGACAATTATTCATTTTGACTGGCTTTTTCCTGACAGTCCTCACTAATGCACAGCCACGGGGACCGGCTCCCACACCTAATGACACACTGCATTCAACCAGGGTATTGGCTGATGGAAGAGTCGTTTTCAGCATTTACGCACCTAAGGCATCCAAAGTAACTGTCAATGGAGATTTTTTAATTGTTTCATCCAATCCGTCGACCCTCGCATCATGGCAAAAGGAAATGACCGGAGACAAAGAGGGTGTATGGTCATATACGACTGATCCACTGCCTGTTGATGCATATAGCTATGATTTTATTGTTGACGGGGTCAGAACTTTAGATCCCCGGAATATGCTTATAAAAGAAAGTGAAAACAGCTATTCCAGCTATTTTATAATTCCCGGGAAGGATTCAGAATATTGCCAGAATCTGAATGTCCCTCACGGAAAGATCGGAATTGTCTGGTTTTATTCAAATGTCACCGGTAAAATGACCCGGCTTCATGTTTACACACCTCCGGGTTACGAAAACATGGAGGAAAAACTTCCTGTACTGGTGTTGCAACACGGAGGAGGCGACAATGATGCTTCATGGTCGACTATTGGGAGGGCAAATTTTATCATGGACAATCTCTATGCAAAGAATAAAGCCATGCCAATGCTGATCGTAATGCCAATGGGACATCCGGCTGAAGGTTTCTTTATGAATCCGGGAATTGATGAGGATCCGTATTACAAACAATTGTTTGAGGAGATATTACCTCTGATCGCTAAATTGTATAATGTTAAAGAAGATCGTTATAGTATGGCTTATGCCGGGTTGTCGATGGGTGGACTACAGGCACTGAATATTGCATTGTTTGCGCCTGAAAAATTTGGATATGTTTTACCATTAAGTACAGGATACTTTGAGCCTCAGCGTAAGATGCTGGAGGAGAAATATGCAGACGTTCTGAAGAATCCGGAAATCAATAAACTGAAGTTATTCTGGTTTGCCATGGGTGGCAAAAAAGATATTGCATATGAAAACGGAATGGCAATGGAAAAACTATTTGATAAATATGGAATTAAATATGAAACCAACACATATGATGCAGGACATACATTTATTACCTGGCGTCATGATTTATTGGAATTTGCACCATTGTTATTCAGGTAATATCAATTGAAAGATGGACCAGCCAGACTCGGATAGTACCTTTACCACACAGGTAAAATGCATTTAAAACTTCGGTGATCAAGTACTTTCTGGTAATCGGTCAGTGATTGAAGCATGACGGAGGATCCCTCATCGTGGCAGGTCAGGCAGGCGCCTACAGTCAGTATTTTTTTCTGTGCTGTCACATCAAACGGGGCCACATTGGTGCGTGTAGAAACCATGCCGGAGCGGTTTAACAGAAAGCCAGTCCATGCGTCGGCAGGGAGCCCGTCGTGTCTGTCGTTTACATAATAAGGGTCAAAAGTCCATTTTCCCTTACCATTTTCAATTGTATAATTTAATTTTCCCCGGCCGTAACCCAGTGCTTCAGGATTGTTGTGACAGCTTTTGCAACTACGTCCTTTTGCGGCCGTGGTATGTGGTGCAATCGGTGCAAACAACCGGTGGAATATAATGGAATCGCCTGTTGCCCCCGGGAACGATGCTTTGTCGATTGTCAGTACCATACCTGGGATCACAGGAATTATTTCTTTCAGGTTTCCCACCGACCTGATCCCGAGGGCCGGTTCCCGGGCTGAATATTCTCCTGTGTATTCAACCCAGCTTCCCCTGACGTCTTGGTTATTCAGCATATCATAACCCGGGGTGTTTGGTTCATAGGTATTATGGCAACCTATACAGGAGGGTGCCCAGGCGCTGTGACAGGCAGAGCAGGTCATCTCTTTATGGGCACTATCGCGGGTGCAAACGGCAGCCGGCGGTTTCATAATCATTTTTTTTCGGGTATTCTTCGTTAGGAACAGGACTGAATCGTTTTCAACATACGTATTGATAAGAGGATGTCCGTACTTACGGGTTTTCAGGAAGTTTTTGTTTTCAATATTTCCAAAACGCAATGCAGCGATTATCGCCGATTCATTATCCAGATCCTTAGAATTAACCAAAAGCGGTTTACCGTTGAAATGGCAGTCAATGCACTGAACATCCTCCTGGTCCTCTTCATGTTCATAACGTTTCCCGTCGCCCATCACCTCATATGAATGATGGCAATCGATACACTCCAGTCCCAGCTCATGATGAATATCATCAGGTTCCCTTGTAAATACACGGCTGTCTTCAACCAGGCGGTAATTATTGCTGTCAGGCATCTGGTCCTTCTCAAGCGTTGTTTCATGCCATCCCTGGTAGCTGGTTGATATGCGTCCGGAACGACTGTGACAACCGAAACAATGATCATCAGTGATCTTTAAGCTGACAGACGGATGTGTCATGAGTAAAGTATCGGGATTTCGGGTCAGGTCCGATACTGCTTCGGCAGTGTAATTAAGGTGACAGGCCAGGCAGCCACCACCTCTGCTGGATTCGTTCACTGGTCCGTAAGCAATTTTTGTATTGCCGAGGTGGCATCGCACACACAGGTTCTTAAGATGAATATCGGCAGCTGAATATCCCAGATTATTGACATCAGTAAGTGAGTCAGGATTGGTTTGCTCATTGAACACATAGCGATCAACACTTATCATACCGCTTAGAGTTGCCATCAGACCCGAAGGCAGGCGTTGCACAATATCTGGATGACACTGGGTTGTTCCACAGGTCCGGGCGGAATTTGAAAGGTCTCCCGGAATTCGGATCATTCCCCGGTGAGCCTGGTTCTTAGATGTGGCAAATGGATCACCACCATGGCAGGAAAAACAACCGATTGCAGCAGGTTTATGGGAATCGGCAAATCCATGAGGCTCCTTGTGACATACCAGGCAGCTTTCCCTCCGGCCCATAACAATTGGAGATCCGGCAGCTTCCCCGAGAGTGAATCCGGGAGAAAATGCTATACGGGGCGATTTGAAATTATTGAGGACGGAATACCTGTAAGCAGAATTCCATGGATTGATCCATTTCCAGCCTTCACCCCTGAAAAAAAGTCCGATAATGGTCAGGGCAAGATAAATTACGGCGAATATCAACAGACTTCTCTTACTTAATAAAGCGGCGCTTCCTCTTCCGGAATTAACTATATAGATCAAGATAAGGACAAGAAGGAAAAGCAATAACGACCATTCAGGGTGGCTCAGCCAGTGAAGGATCTCCTGAAAACCTACAAAATACCAGGGGCCTTTAACAGCAGGATTGAGATTATCGTGCAGGGGTGCGCTAAAGAAGAAGCTGAGCAGTAAAAGAGAGAATATGGATATAATAAATTCACTGGCTGAAGGCCAGAACCTGTAACTGTGTTCCAGCATAATGATGGAAATAAGAACAGTAAAGGTGGCAATATGATGTACATAAATAAGCTGGAAGCTGCCGGAATCACCAAGCAATGTGAAAGACAGCATCTTCCCGGCCAGAGGAATGCGTTGAGCCAGGGTCCCAAGGATCTGCCTGGCCTGGAGACTGTCAGCGTCACCTTTCAACAGAAATCCTGTGAGCATGGCAAGGAATATGATCAGCACCCCAAGGCTCAGTCGCCAGGCTATACCCCTGCTCAACCCCAGGGTTTCCCTGTAATGAAAATGATCGTAAAGGTGAATCAGGCTGAAGATCAAAAAGAACTGAGCACTCCAAAAATGAAGATTTCTAATAATGGCGGCCCACGGATTGCTTATCACGAACCCGCTTATGCTTAAATAAGGTTCTTTCACATCGAACGGCACGGCAAGAAGGATACCGGAAGCAAGAACGATCCAGAACATGGCAAGTGCCATAGTCCCGTAAGTCGTCTGACCCTTCAGTCCTTTTCTGTTAACCGATAATCTCGATATGAGTTCCATCTGATGTTATTTTGGAAGGAATTATTTCCAGGCTTTTCCAGGCCGGTCCTTTTACAACTTTCCCGTTAAGATCGTATTCCGATCCATGACAGGGACAAACCAGGCGGTCACCTTCTTTTTTATTGATGAGGCAACCAAGGTGGGTACAATGGGCCGAAAACACTGTGGCTTTTTCATCTTTATTTACAACCAGGTAATTGCCGTCGAAAGAAACTGTTTTGTTTCTGTTATAAGGTAAAATTCGTGTTTTCTGTTTTTTCAGTTCAAGATGTTCAAGGATCAGCCTGTTCCATAAAATGACAAACAAGGCAATGACACCAGCCATTGCCAGGCGAAGAAAAGAACGGCGATCCGGGTTTCCCATCAGATAAAAATTTACGATAAAAATAATAAACTTGCAGCACATATTTAGCAGAAAGCCTTATCCTTAAAGCGAGGAATAATAAAAGGTGCAGCCGGTGTTATAAATTACCGGTCAGATACTCAAAAACCTGAATTGAACCAAATATTATTTAGAATTATTATAAATTGAGTGTTTACTCATTTATTTCATGTGTTATTTTAATAACAATATTTGTTATATAAATAACTAATATACTTGATTCTAC
The DNA here is from genome assembly GCA_964472085.1 of uncultured Rikenellaceae bacterium. GTDB lineage: Bacteria > Bacteroidota > Bacteroidia > Bacteroidales > VadinHA17 > LD21. The sequence continues at coordinate 153,489 of CAYYIW010000002.1, forward strand.
ACTTTCAATATTGACTTTAGCTCATAATAGACTATAGTTCACCTCCATATATCTAGATATATATATACTAAACTTTATATAGTTTTGCATTGTTATTTTCTTAACAGATCGAAAAAACCAGTCACTAATGAAAACAAGACGGGAATTTATCAAGATTTCAACTGTCGGTGCCGGATTAACGGCCGTGGGTTTAACCGCCTTTGGCTCGGGGATATTCAGGTGGTTAGAATCCGACAATGAGAAACCGGTGAGCGATGAAGATCTGACGGCATATCCGACATATTGCGAGGTATGTTTCTGGAAATGCGCCGGTTGGGTTTATGTAGACAAGAGTGGTCATATAAGGAAGATAGTGGGGAATAAAAAGGACCCGCACAGTAACGGCCGTTTGTGCCCGAGAGGTACCGGCGGTGTCGGTATGTACTACGATGAGGACAGGCTGAAAACACCGTTGATCAGAGAAACCCGCGATGACGGTTCGCAATATTTCAGGGAAGCTACATGGGACGAAGCGCTCGATAAAGTGGCTGGCAAGATGAAAGAAGTAAAGGAAAAGTATGGTCCGGAAGCATTTGGCTTATTTAATCATGGTAGTCCCGGTGCACACCTTGAACACCTTATGCGTGCCTATGGTTCAGAGACCAATGCCGAACCGGCCTATGCCAACTGTCGTGGACCCCGTTCTGCGGCATATTACGCTACCTTCGGTGCTTTTATCGGATCACCTGAGAACACTGATATCCGCGATACCAGGTGCCTGGTCCTGATCGGATCACACATTGGTGAAAACATGCACAATTCGCAGATCCAGGAGATGTCGGCGGCAATCAATAACAAGGCAACAATTATCACGGTCGACCCACGGTTATCCACAGCTGCGGGGCATTCCACGTTCTGGTTACCGATCAAGCCGGCCACCGATATTGCATTGCTGATGGCCTGGATAAATGTGCTTATCAATGAGAATATATACAATAAGGACTTTGTTAACAAATACACCTTTGGCTTTGACCTGCTAAAGAATCATGTAAAAAATATGACGCCCGAATGGGCATATGGCATCACCGGTATTGAGCCGGATGTTATACGTAAAACAGCCAGGGCAATGGCCGGCGCGGCTCCTGCTGTGGTTATCCATCCCGGAAGGCATACCGTCTGGTATGGTGACGACACACAGCGTGAAAGAGCCATGGCTATTCTGACAGCCCTCCTGGGTGCCTGGGGGAAGAGAGGCAGTTTGTACCTGCCTGAAGCGGCAAACCTGCCTCAGTATCCTCAACCTGAATATCCCGAACCCAGTTGGACCTGGAAAGATATCAATGAAGGAAATTATCCTCTGGCTACCATGGGAATTACCACTGAATTGCTTAAGGCATCCATTCCCGGAAACAATTATAAGCACCAGATTAAGGCCTGGCTTGTTGGTGGTACTAACCTGCCTGTTTCGCTGCCCGACAAGAAGCTGTTTAAAGAGGCAGCCGCGGCTGTTGAGTTTATTGCGGTGATGGACACCATGCCGATGGAGATCACTGGCTATGCCGACGTCGTTTTACCGGAAGCAACCTACCTGGAAAGATATGATTTCCTGAGGGCAGCCCAGAACCGTGTTCCGAATGTGGCCCTTCGGATGCCGGCCGCCGAACCAAAATACGAGTCAAAACCTGCCTGGTGGATCACAAAGCAGATCGGTGAGAAGCTGGGTCTTCACGAATACTTCAACTACAATGATTACTCCGAAGTGATCGATTGGCAGCTGAAACAGGTCGGAACATCACTGGAAGAGATGAAACAAATCGGGATCAAGACATTCCCGAGGAAGAGCGGACCCCCATACCTGGGTGAAAACGAAGACTATACCTTCAATACCAATACAGGAAAAATAGAATTGTATTCAAGTGATCTGGCAGACCACGGTTTTGATCCTATTCCGGTTTACAAACCACACCCCGAACCTCCGCAAAATTTCTACCGCCTTATTTACGGGCGTGCTCCAATGCACACTTTCAGCCGCACCACAAACAATCATAACCTGTGGGATCTGATGAGTGAGAACAGTGTATGGGTAAATCCCAGGGTTGCTAATATCTGGGGACTAAAGACGGGCCAGAAAGTATGGCTGAAAAACCAGGATGATGCTGTCAGCAAGTTTCCCGTTGCCGTAAGGGTCACTGAGAGGATCAGGTGGGATTCGGTATTCATGGTGCACGGTTTCGGACATTCCAACCGTAAATTGTCCCGGGCTTTCGGACGCGGGGCAAGTGATGAAGTTATGATAACACATGTTGCAGTTGATCCGGTAATGGGTGGCGCAGGAATGCGGGGAAATTTTATTACGTTTTTAAAAGAAGACCCCAATAAGAATGGAAAGGAGGTTGAAGCATGAGATATGCAATGGCAATTGACACAAAGAAATGTGTCGGATGTGGAGACTGTGTGGTAGCCTGTCAGACGGAGAACAATGTTCCTCACGGGTATTGCCGCGACTGGGTCGTGGAAAATGTGAATGGGAAATATCCTGATCTGAACCTGGAGTTCAGGTCAGAGCGGTGCAACCATTGTGACAATGCCCCATGTGTACGCTGCTGCCCGACTGGAGCAAGCCATATTGTTGAAGGTGGAATAGTTTTGGTAGAAGACAATAAGTGCATTGGTTGCAGTGCCTGCATTGAGTCCTGTCCTTATAACGCCAGATATGTTCACCCTGAAGGCTATGTGGATAAATGTACATTCTGTGTACAGCGCGTTGAAAAAGGCCAGAACCCGGCCTGCGTCGACGTTTGTCCTACTTACTGCCTGCATTTTGGCGATCTGGATGATCCGAACAGTGCTGTTTCAAAAGCAATGAAAGGCCGCCAGTGGAAATTACTGTCTCCCGAAGCCGGTACAAAACCTCAATTGTATTTTCTGATCTAATTATTATAAAATGGATATGATAAGCGAAGAACTAATTGTAAGCGGACGCCATATTCCCAACGTTGATCCATACCTTCACGTCTGGCACTGGCAGATTCCATTTTACCTGTTCCTTGGCGGACTCGCAGCCGGAATCCTGTTTTTTGCCGGGTATTTTGTGATCACCGGTAAGGAGAATAAAATGCAGGCAACCGTTAAATGGGCACCTATCCTGGCGCCAATCGTCCTGGTTATTGGCCTTATTGCACTGTTCTGGGATTTAAAACATAAACTCTTTTTCTGGAACCTGTATACCACGATTCGTGTTGAGTCGCCGATGAGCTGGGGAGCCTGGACGTTAATGGTCATCACTCCCCTGTCGATACTCTGGGTCGCCAGTTACATGAAGGAGATTATTCCCGGGTGGAACTGGAAATTTGAATTTTTAAACAGGATTGAAGCGTTGCTGATTAAATATCGTGTCTGGCTGGCCTGGGTTATGATGTACTTTGCCATCATTCTGGGGATATATACCGGTATTCTATTGTCGGCCTTTAACGCCCGGCCGTTGTGGAATACAGCCTTACTGGGGCCTCTATTCCTGGTTTCAGGTTTCTCCACCGGACTGGCTGCCACAATTTGGATCAGCAAAGATGCCGAAGAACGGAAAATATTGAGCAGGATCGACCTCGTCTTTATCCTGGTTGAACTCTTCCTGATAATTCACCTTTTCATGGGATTCTGGGCCGGGTCGCAGACTTCGATCGAAGCCGTGAAAATGTTTTTGGGCGGATCATATACTGTTAGTTTCTGGACATTTGTTGTTGTCCTGGGACTTATCTTCCCGGGAGTACTTGAGTCTATGGAACTGCTTGGTTTCCATGTCCCCAAATGGATACCATCAGCTCTCGTTTTGTTTGGCGGGATAATGTTTCGATTCATAATTGTTCAGGCCGGGCAGATTTCCCATTTCATAAATTAAATTTAAAACTAGTAGAGCAATGGATCAGGAAAATCAAAAAGGACTTAAATATATTAATCCCTATCTCGGTGGGGTATTATTAGGCTTGCTGGTACTGTTTACAGTGTATCTTACGGGGCGCGGACTTGGTGCCAGCGGAGCAGTCAACGATGTGGTAACAACTACAGCCGAGATCGTTACACCTGCTCAGGCACGGGCGAACGCCTATATAGGCCCGTCGATCACCGATAGCGATCACTCTCCCCTTTATTCATGGCTGGTGTTTGAGTCAATCGGTATGTTTATTGGCGGACTTCTTTCTGGTGTGATATTTGGACGTGTGAAAAAATTCCATGTCGAACACAATCCGAATATCACGAGCAAGACAAGGATCATTTCTGCACTTATCGGAGGTGCCTTATTTGGTATTGGCAGCCGTTTCGGAAGAGGTTGTACAAGCGGTGCAGCCCTCAGTGGTTCCTCAACTTTCTCTCTGGGAGGGGTGATTGTTATGTTTGCCATTTTTGGCACAGGCTATGCTGTGGCACGGTTGTTCAGAAAACTGTGGGTTTAATGGTCATTATATCATATCCCGGCCTGTACGGAAATGAATTTAAAAAAAGACACGCAGGCAGGAATTAGTATAAGAAGGATTGACAATGGTTATTTTAATTAGTAGAACGAAAACATTTAAAGAGATTAATAATTATGGGACCTTTAATTCCTAATGGTATAATAGCAGGCAACTGGGATTTTGTCATTGCCCTTCTCATCGGAATAGCTTTTGGTTTTATCCTTGAATCATCGGGCTTTTCATCCTCCAGGAACATTGTCGGTGTATTTTATGGCTATAACTTTGTGGTTCTCAGGGTGTTCTTTACTGCGGTCATTGTAGCCATGGTTGGCTTAATCTATTTCAATCATTTTGGCTTGCTCGACCTTAAGCATATTTTTATTCTTCCTACTTATGTCGGACCCATGATATTGGGAGGAGTGATGATGGGTGTTGGATTTATTATGGGAGGTTTTTGTCCGGGGACAAGTTTTACTGCCATAGCTATTGGCAAGCTTGATGCAGTTGCCTATCTCGCAGGTATTTATCTTGGTATAGGAGCCTTTCAGCTGACTTACCCTGCTTTTGCAAAATTTTTTACAAGCGGATTCCTTGGAAACGTTACACTGACAGATGTGACCGGTATCCCTGCCCAATGGTTTGCCCTGGTATTTACCATTGTAGCCCTGGTTGCATTCTGGGCCGTCAGGTTTGTTGAAAGGCGCATCAGAAAAAAAATAACCGAATACAAATTCTAGTCAGATGAACAAAAATTATGTTTTTCTTACCGTATTAATGTTTGTTCTGGCTCTTGGGACCCTGTTTTTCAGGGAAACCGATAAGCCCGAGGAAACAGCTCCTGAGCAACTGTTATGGGATATAATCAGGCCAAACCGGTACGTTACCACAGACCAGGTAGCCAAAAGGATCATTCAGGGCGATCCTTCACTCGAAATAGTTGATGTCAGGAATAAGGATGAGTATAGCCGTTTTTCACTTCCCGGCGCTATCAATATACCACTCGACAGCCTTTTGAATAAGAATAACCTGTTATATTTTGGTGTTCCCGGCATCGACGTGGTTTTTATTGCCAATGACGATATTGCGTCCGACCAGGCCTGGGTTTTGACCAAACGCCTGGGTTTCAATGGCACATATGTTTTGAAAGGCGGACTGAACAGGTGGATGGAAACAATCATTGATCCGAAGGAACCATCAGAGGAGGAACCGGCAACAGCATGGGCTGATTATGATTTCCGCAGAGGAGCCATGATGTATTTCACCGGGGCTAAGACGGGAAATGTGGAATCTTCAAAGGTTGTGGTACCAATAAAAAGAAGGAAAAAAACGAATGTTGTTGCAGGCGGTTGCTGATCAACAGGTAATTGAAAATAAAACATCAGACAATGCGTGAACACAAATCAAATCATTGGATAACAATAACCGGACTCGTGGTTGTGGCCGCAGTAATAATCACCGGTATAATAATCCTGGAAAAGCCGTTGCTGTCCTATAAGTCCGACATGCAGGAAAGCCTAAAGGATTTAAACAATAAAGATGCAATGTTCTATCCCTGGCAGCTCAACGATGTACTGAATAATAAGATGCAGAATGTAGTACTTTTCGATATACGCAATGATTATGATTTCAGTCATGGTCACATTCCGGGAGCTGAAAATATCCAGGCAGAAGATTTATCAGATAAAGGCTTTTTCAAAAGGATGAAAAACCTGAAAGAAAAGAATACTACCGTCGTTCTCTACGGTAATGACCAGTTGCAGGCCAACGGTCCGTGGATGCTTTTCAGGCAGGTAGGTTTCAGTAATGTAAAAGTACTGGCGGGCGGATATCAATATTATGTTCAGCATAAAGATGACCTGGCCGCCAGTAAGACCGATTCTTCCTTTATGGAAGGAATACCCCGTTATAATTTTGCAAAAATGGCTGCCCCGAAAAATGGAGCCGTTATGAATACATCCACAGAAAAGAAACCTGTTCAGATACAAAGGAGAAAGAAAACAACAGTAGTTTCCGGCGGTTGTTAGTTACGGCTCTGCGGGACAGTGGTCTCTGGTCTACCTTCCGTCTGTCGTCTTATTCCTTATGAACTTTTGATCCCCCGCTGGCATCAACTGATACCTTTGCCGGATTTCCGGAGTAATAAATATCACCACCGCCCGAAATATGGCCTGATAACTCTTTTGATGCGTTAACGCTGATGTCTGAACCACCTCTTACATTGAACGTGGTAATTTCAGTTGAAAGATTTTTTGCATCAGCATCACCACCACCATTTATATTCATATCAAACAATGAAGCTCTACCGGAAATAAATGCATCACCACCACCCGAGACAGAGCATTTCAACTTTTCAGCACTCATTTTAATATCTGCATCTCCGCCTCCGCTAATTTCAATATCAGCTTCGGAAGCCTGTGTCTCATTCCTTAAATACAGATCACCACCACCAACTAATCTGCAGGAGGTGTTTTCAGCATTTACTTTTGATTTAAGATCGCCTCCACCGGATACAGAGATATTATAATCATCCGTCTTTCCTCCAATTTCTGCGTCGCCTCCACCGCTTATGTTGAATTTCAATGTTTCTGAATTAATTACAGAGCTGAAATCGCCACCCCCGCTAATACTTATATCCAATGCATCAACATTTAGCGGAGTCTCACTGTAAGTATCACCCCCACCTCTTACCCTAAGGTTGCTTATATTCTTAAATGTGATACGTGCTTTCATTGGCCGGGTTGGCCTTATGTTATTCCGGCTGTAAATTTTCAATGTTCCATTTTCAACAGTTGCCGTAATATATTCAAACAAATTTTCCTGTGCAGTCAGAATAAGAGATTCGCTGTTTCCCTGAACCAGGATTACGTCAATACCACTGGATACATCAATGCCCTGAAAATCAGAAACATTAATTGTTCTATCGACTGAGGGCCCCGTACCTCTTACAGGGATAAGTGCCTGCGAATATGCGCCGGAGGATAACATTATCGATGCTATCAGAAAGATCAGGCTGCGATAGTTAAATGTTTTTTTCATTTTGTTATAATTTAATAAGTGAAAGATCAGGATGATTGTAACGCTAAAAATGTACCGGTATAAGGACGTATTATTGTTAAATTAGTTGCATCAATTCCATAAAGAATATTTATAATAATGAAGTACATGTATACAGCCGGTTTCATATTTGCCAAATAATGATTGCATTATTGCTGCGTCTGAAGTCAGAGTGCAAAAGCCGGACTGACTGACCACAATCCACCGGTCTGATTGGATAAGCCAGGGCCCATGATCACTTCACGCCGGAGTTAATAGACCACCTGGTACCGGTTGTATATATTTGTAATAAAGCATCTTGTGTTTTTGAACATCAGACTGGCCAAATATGGCCAGGGCTTCCGGCTTTTGCACTGGAAGAGCCAAACTCAGTCGTTATAACTGAAAGCATTTCAAAAAAGTACTTTGGTGATGAAAATCCTGTTGGTAAATCACTCGAGTTTAACAATAATATTAAACTCCATATTACAGGTATAATAAAAGATTTTCCAGCAAACTCAACAATTCATGCTAATTTTCTGGCTTCATTTTCTATCCTTAAAGAATGGCTTGGCAATGATTTTATTAATGATTGGCATAACAATATGTGCCAGACTTATGTCCTACTAAATCAAGGATCTTCAAGAGATAATCTAAGTAGAAAACTACCTGATTTTATAAAAAAATATTCAGATAGTTCAAATACAATCTTAAAGATTAATCTTCAACCTTTAAAAAGAATTCACCTTTATTCAAACGCTGATTTCCAAATTAATTCAGATGGAAACATTGTATACGTTATTCTACTTTTGCTAATAGCTCTTTTTATTATATTGATTTCGTGCTTTAATTATATTGGACTTACTATTGCCAGGTCTATTAAAAGACTTAAGGAAACTGCAGTTAAAAAACTCTTCGGTGCGACGCTAAAGCAAATAATCTACCAGCATTTGATTGAGGGAATAATCTATGTCCTATCTGCCCTAATGATTGCACTGTTAATATTTTATTTTACTCTTCCGATACTTGATAAAATAACTCACAATGAGTTTTCTCACACTCCATTAAATATTGGAAAGCCATATTGTTCCCTTCTTCCTTTGTCCTTCTTGTAGGCATAGCGTCAAGTATTTATCCGTCATTCCTGCTCTCAATAGTTAAACCTGTTCATTCATTAAAGTCCCAGACAAGCGGGAGTTCCAAAAAAATGAATTTGTGGAAAGGGCTTGTTGTTTTACAGTTTGCTTTGACAAACCTTTTAATATTAGGCAGTTGGATTGTCTTTAAACAATTAACATATATGAAAAATAAACAATTAGGTTTTCAAGCAGATAGAGTGATCGTAATTCCAATAAGAGATGAGTTAATGTGACAGCATCAGGAAGCAATAAAGGAGAGGTTGTTCCAAGTAAACGGAATCAGAGAAATAGGGGCAGCATCATTGCTCCCTGGTGGGCCTGTTGGAAAAGCAAGATATCAATTAGAAGGTAATTCAAAGATCGGATCTATGGCTATGCTCTGGGTAGATTATGATTTCATTAGGGTATTGGGCTTAAAAGTATTAGCCGGGAGGGATTTTTCCAGAGACTTCCCATCTGATCCTGTAAAAGGAATTATTGTGAATGAAACAGCGATAAGACAACTTGGTTTCCAGAAACCTGATTCAGCAATAGGTAAGTCTTTTAATCTGATTGGTGGGAAAAGAGGTACTATAATTGGTTTAGTTAACGATTTCCACTTTGTTAGGCTTCAGAATAATATTGAACCACTTTTTCTTCAACTTTGGCCATGGTTTAATTATCTGCTTGTTCGCGTTTAGAAAAGTAGATTTCAAAGTGAGATCAGGAATATTGAAAACATATGGAAAGAATTTGATCCTCAAAATCCGTTTGAATATAGCATATTGGCGGATAATTTTAATAAATATTATGCAAGTGATCAAAAACTTGAGGAT
>CAYYIW010000003.1:0-137369 GCA_964472085.1 uncultured Rikenellaceae bacterium
CCCAGGTGTCCGTATTTCTTAACCACCTCATTTGCTGCCTCGGCGATGGTGGAATCCTTTAATATTCCCTGGTATTTCCTTGCAATATCCATCATTTCCCTGACAAGATCCCGTTTGAGGGAGTACTCCCCTGCTTTATCAAACGGGGATTCATCCGGTACCCATTCGCCTTTCCAGTTTAAGTGACCCATATAAAGGAGGTTTTGTTATTCAGTTATACAAGTAATCCCGGGATTAACATCAGGATATATTTAAAATTATAAAGTTAGTTATTTTAAAGAACCATTTTTCAGTAATTCAGTGTAATTGACAACTATTCAGTTAAAACTCATCCCTCACTTCTCAATGCTCTAACTATTGCTTTCTTTTACTCTTTTGCCGACCTTTATTAAAAACTATATTATGATCTGGAGATTTCTTGATTACTTTTTCGTAGTGTTTCATACATCCCTTGTCTTCTTCAATCTCTTCGGATGGATCTGGAGAAAAACCAGGAAGCTTAACCTCATCACGCTCCTGCTTACAGGAGCATCATGGCTTTTCCTTGGATTGATAGTCGGAACTCTCGGTTATTGTCCATTGACTGACTTGCATTTCGGGATACTGGAGAAACTGGGCAAGACGGATATCCCTAATTCGTATATCAAGTACCTTGCAGACAGACTGACAGGACTGGATTTCAATCCGGTTCTGGTGGACAAAGTTACTCTGTATGCTTTCCTCGCAGCACTTGCATTTTCACTTTTCTTCAATTTCAGGGATCATAAACGATCATTGAATTCAAGCGGAAGGGCAAAAAGAGGTTTCTCTAAAACCTGATTTCAGGAAAGAGATGACAATTAAAATGGCAATTGATCCTGAATATAAGAAAACAGAAGAAGTATCTGCAAATGATACTGTTCCTGAGAAGCTGGTTGTTTGGGATAATAAGGTAACTGATCAGAGTGCCGGAGAAATTTTCGCTTCAAAGAGTATGGATATTGGCACTGTAAAAGAACTAAAGGGGAAAGAGGCTACCGATAAATATGGTGAAGCCGGAAAGAATGGTGTTGTTGAATTTTATTCAGTTGAGAAAGCTGAAGAATTAAAATTAATACCATACAGAAGACGGACTCCTGAAGATTTTCCCACTTTTCAAGGGCAACCATATACTGCATTTAACGACTGGGTAATAAAGAATACAAAATATCCTGCTGAAGCAACAGATCATGGTGTCAGTGGAAGGATTACGGCAACCTACAGAGTGGAGGAAGATGGTTCTGTTGATCATGTAACCCTGATAGGGCAGGAGGATACATTGCTTGGTAATGCGGTCATTAAGGCCATTGAGTCTTCACCCAAATGGGAACCGGCTAAAAATCCCAAAGCTAACGGACCTTTTGCTAATACTGTCTATGTTAAGTTTGAATTACCGGATAAGGCAGAACCAGATGATGTCTATGTAATGTGCGAGCAAATGCCAAATTATCCCGGTGGAGACGCTGCATTATTGAAGTTCATTGCCGAGAATACAAATTATCCTGATTCAGCCAGGGCACACAGGATACAGGGCCGGGTAATAGTCAGGTTTGTAATTGATAAAGAAGGCAAGGCCATTGAGCCTGTAATCTTAAAAGGAGTTGATCCATTGCTGGATGCTGAAGCATTAAGAGTTGTTAATAAATTCGGGAGATTTTCTCCTGGCTTGCAGGATGGGAAACCTGTTCCTGTTTATTATATGGTTCCGATCACTTTTAGTCTTCCCAAATCAGAACCATCAGATACAATAAAAAAACAGAGATAATTTCCATACATTTATTATTTGTTGATTGAAAAGGTGCTGCTCCTATAGGAGGAATCCATAATAGCGGCTGCACAAAACCCGCCAGAAAGATCTGCAATCAGGCGGGTTTGTTTATAAAGCTCTTCAGGTGCAGGCAAATGAGTCCATGATCAGTCTGTAACATTTGTCACAAATCAAAGCTAAAAGTTGTGTATATTTGCAGTCAAAAAAATTAAGATATGGATATATTCAAACCTATGGATCTTCAAAGCGAAGATGCCGGTGATAAAGAGAAGGAAATCGGGAATGTTGAAAAGGTAAGGTGCCTTATAATAGGATCGGGACCCGCAGGCTACACTGCTGCCATATATGCTGCCAGGGCCAACCTTAATCCTGTTCTGTATACAGGACTCGAGATGGGAGGACAGCTTACTACAACAACGGAGGTGGAAAATTATCCCGGTTATCCCGACGGAGTGACAGGACCTGTTATGATGGAAGAGTTTAAGCGGCAGGCAGAGAGGTTCGGGGCTGATATCAGGTTTGGTATAGCAACAGCTGTTGACTTCTCAGGGAAAACACATAAAGTTACTATTGACGATAATATTCTCATTGAAGCAGACACAGTTATAATTGCCACAGGGGCGACCGCAAAGTACCTCGGACTTGAAGCAGAAGCAAAGTATGCCGGAATGGGTGTCTCAGCCTGTGCCACATGTGACGGGTTCTTCTATAAAGGAAAGGATGTTGCTGTTGTTGGTGGTGGTGATACTGCAGCTGAAGAGGCAACCTATCTGGCAGGTTTATGTAATAAGGTTTACCTTATTGTCAGAAGAAATGTTCTCAGAGCATCGAAAGTGATGCAGGACAGAGTGATGAATACAAAAAACATTGAAATATTGTGGGAACATCAGGCTGTCGACCTGTTTGGTGAAAATGGCGTGGAAGGAGCTTCCCTCGTTAGGAAAAAAGGTACTCCTGAAGAAGAGAACGTCAGGATAAGAATTGATGGATTTTTCCTGGCCATTGGACATACTCCCAACTCGGAGGTGTTCAGGGATTATCTTGAAACAGACCAGGTGGGCTATATTAAGACAGTACCGGGAACATCAAAAACAAATATTCCCGGGGTATTTGCAGCAGGTGATATTCAGGATCCTCATTACAGGCAGGCTGTGACTGCAGCAGGTTCAGGTTGCATGGCTGCAATTGATGCTGAAAGATACCTTGCAGATATGGGCTGACCATACAAGTTGTGCTTATGAAGACATTTAAAAAAATATTCACGATTGATGCGGAACCTTCCGATGTTTATGCTGCACTGACCAATCCATTCACGATTGAGCTGTGGTCAGGTTATACCGCCCAGATGACCGCAGAGCCGGGTACTGAGTTCTCCCTGTGGGAAGGTGATATCACCGGGAGGAATATTGAATTTATAAAGGATAGAAAAATAGTGCAGGAATGGTATTTCGGTGATCAGGAAGAACAGTCCCTGGTATCCATTACAATTGCTGCAAATGGAAGTAAATCGGAGGTCACAGTTGAACATTCCAACATTCCCGATGATGAGTTTGAGAATATAGCTGAAGGATGGCGGGAATACTATATGGGAGCCATAAACAGGTTTTTCAATCCTAATTTTTGAGGTTACCGCTGGATGAGAATTTTTCGTTGCTGCCATGACTGAAGACCGAACGCAGATCCTCGGAAACTGCCAGTATTAATGTCCCTATACCCTTATAACACAGAGTCTCCGAAACATCCTGCATCTTCCTGTTCCAGTATGGAAGCCATGACAGAAGATGGTAATCTATGAACCGTACAATGTCACCGCGCATCTCTTTCCTGCTTGTAGCGTCATCAAGATATGTATATTTCTCTATAAGCCAGGTGAGGAACAGCAGTTCAACTCCCAGGTGATCTTCTTCAGTGATGTTTCTGAATTGATGATCCCATCCATATGATTTGTAAATATCCGAGATATCCTGGTATTTGTTGTCTCCGGCGGTGTTATTTTTACCGGAATAAACAGATTCATAGACAGGTGCCAGTCCCTTTGATGCAAAAAGCCTCCTGTAGTCATCCCTGAGTAATATCCAGCATGTTTCGGTATTTTTACACGACTCCCTCAACTGGGATGCTGCCATGATGAATGTTGGATTAGAGCTTTTTATCGGAAGGTTCTTTATCATGCCATTTTCCCAGAAGTCAGAAATACATTCTTCAGAAGGCTCATACATTATCATGCTTCCTGCAAAATACAGGAGCATTGTATATGCTTTGAGAATATTATTTTCATGACTATCAGTTTCCATAGCTTGGATAATTATTTAGGAATTTCGGGCTGAGAGCAATTTAGACTAACAGATTTTACAAATATATAAACCTGATAAATCCCAATTTGTTCGATGAAATAAAAGAGGAGGTTGTTTCAAAAAGAAAAATCCTTTAACCGCAGAGAACGGAAAGGCACAACACCAGGATCGCAAAGATTTGAATATTAATATTGTATCTTTGTGTTCTTTGCGCCTGACTGGTGGACTTAGCGGTTACAAGCACTTTGTAACACAGTCTTCTATAATCTGTATTTTTATGATTATTTTGAGAAATCAGCCATCTTATTCGGATAGGCATTGGTATCGAGTTTTTCCTTTATTTCCCTGAAGGCCTTAACTGTATATTCGACATCTTCAAGAGTATGGGAAGCTGTCGGTATGATTCGTAACATTACAACATCTTTTGGTACTACAGGATAAATTACTACAGAGCAGAATATGGCATAGTTTTCACGCAGATCATATATCAGCTGGGTTACCTGGGCGAGAGGACATTTCATAAACACCGGTGTTACAGGAGATTCTGTGTTGCCCAGATCCAGTCCTGCTTCCCTGAAACCTTTCTGGAGTGCTCTTACTATAGTCCATAATTTTTCCCTGTATTCAGGATGTGTCTTCAGAAGCTCAAGCCTTTTAATAGCACCTATTGTCATAGCCATCGGAAGTGATTTGGCATATATCTGGGAACGAAGATTGAAACGAAGATAAGTAACAACATCTTTGGTGCTTGCCACAAATCCTCCGATACCCGCCATCGATTTGGCGAACGTGGCAAAATAGACATCTATTTTATCCTGAACACCAAAATGTTCTCCTGTTCCGGCACCTGTTTTTCCCATGGTACCAAATCCGTGAGCATCATCCACCAGCAGCCTGAAATTATACTTATCCTTTAAAGCAGCTATCTTATCCAGTTTTCCTAGGTCCCCGGCCATACCAAAAACTCCTTCGGTGATAACAAGGATGCCTCCGCATGTTTTTTCGACAAGCTTGGTAGCTCTCTGTAATTGTTTCTCAAAGTTCTCGATATCATTATGGGGGTAGACAAATCTTTTTCCCATGTGCAAACGGAGTCCGTCCATTATACAGGCATGCGATTCAGAGTCGTAGACAATAACATCTCGTCTGTCAACGAGTGAATCAATTATTGAAACCATACCCTGGTAACCGTAATTAAGAAGGTATGCTGCTTCTTTACCCGTAAATTCAGCTGCCATACTTTCAAATTTTTCATGCATAGAGGTCTGTCCCGATAACATCCTGGCTCCCATGGGATATGCCAGACCATACTGTGCAGTAGCATCAGCATCAGCCTGTTTTACCTCCGGGAGGTTAGCCAGTCCAAGATAATTATTAAGACTCCAGTTCAGTACTTCTTTTCCTCTGAATTTCATTCTTGGTGAGATATCTCCTTCAAGTTTCGGAAACATGAAATATCCGTCTGCCAGACCAGAATACTGACCCAATGCTCCTTTATTGGTTTTGATTTTTTCGAAAATATCCATAACAATGTGCCTGTTTGTTAAAATTTTCACAAATCTAGGAATAATGAGCAACTCAGTCATACCTATTTATACCTAATTTGTTGTGGGGTATTAACTGCATTTTTTAGAGGTTATCTGACAAGCATGACAACCTTGACCACAGAGCCCTTAAAGACATAGCGCTCAGATCGCAGGAAGCAGAAATTTAAGGTTATACCTCCGCATTCTTGGTTTTTTTTGTGTATATAACGGTTAATTTGCCTTTCAAGACCACCTCATAACGGCTTCTGGTGGTCAATAATAAAAGCATAATTGTTACGTTTTTATCACTGATATTAATTTTTTTCAGTAATTTTGCGCAACAATTTTTAGTATGAGGTTCAGATTATATATAGTGCTGATAATTTCGCTGTTGGTGAGTTCGTGCGGGGAGTATTCCAAAGTTCTCAAGAGTACGGACTATGATTTGAAAAAAGCAAAAGCCAAGGAATATTTTGATGAAGGTCAGTATGTAAAGACAACGGAACTTTTGAACCAGATACTTCCTCGATTCAGGGCTACTGATGAAGCAGAGGAATTAAGCTGGATGAATGCCCAGTCATATTTTGGGATGAAGGACTATTATGTTGCCGGGAGCTATTTTAAAACCTTTGTCGATATGTATCCTTTCGGCAATCATGCAGAAGAAGCAAATTTTATGGCAGCTTACTGTGACTACAAAATATCCCCCCGTCCGGAACTTGACCAGGAAAATACCAGGAATGCTATTGAAGGATTTACAATCTTCATGACCAAATATCCAAACAGTACAAGGATTGATGAGTGTAAGAAATATGTGGTAGAACTGCAGGATAAGCTTGTTAAAAAATCATACCTGAGTGCCAAGCTTTATTATGATATGAAACAATATAAGGCTGCGGTTGTTGCTCTTAACAACAGTCTGAAAACCTTTGCTAATTCAAAATACAGGGAAGAAATGATGTTTCTCAAACTCAATTCACTGTTCCTGTATGCTGAGAACAGTTTTGCAAACAAACAAAGGGAACGTTACCAGGATACAATGGATGACTATTATTCATTTATGGAAGAGTTCCCTAATTCCTCTTATGCGAAAGAGGTGAAAAATATCTACGAAAAGACAAATAAATATCTTAAACCAGGATCAGCTAATACTGAAAGCAAAGAAAAATAATCAATATAATATGGATTACAGAAAATCAAATGCACCGGTAACAACAGTTACACGCAACCTGGATCTGATGACAAGGGGAACCGGGAACATCTATGAAACAGTGATCATTGTGTCCAGGAGGGCAAACCAGATTGCAGTTGAAATGAAACAGGAGCTTAATAAGAAGCTTGAGGAATTCGCTTCATACAGTGATAACCTGGAGGAAGTATTCGAAAACAGGGAGCAGATCGAGATTTCAAAATTCTATGAAAGACTTCCAAAACCTACACTTATAGCACTACAGGAACTTGAAGAGAATAAGATCTTTTTCAGAAACCCGGAATTGAATCCCAAGCAGAGGGAAAAATAATATATAATGCTGGAAGGCAAACATATACTTATCGGTATAACCGGAGGTATTGCAGCATATAAAACTGCAACTATCATCCGGTTGCTTGTTAAGGAAGGCGCCGAGGTAAAGGTGATTATGACAGATCATGCAAAGGAGTTCATTACTCCTCTTACCCTGGCCACACTTTCAGGAAATCAGGTACTTAATGAATCCTTTAACCCGGAAAGCGGTCAGTGGAACAGTCATGTTGACCTGGGTTTATGGGCCGATCTGTATCTTATTGCACCGGCAACTGCCAACTCGATTGCAAAAATGGCTAACGGGATAGCCGATAACCTTATGCTGACTGCGTACCTTTCTGCCCGTTGTCCTGTTATGATAGCCCCTTCCATGGACGTGGATATGCTTGGACATCCCTCAACCATCGTAAATCTTGAGACACTGAAGGCATTCGGAAATATTGTTATTGACCCTGCAACCGGCGAACTCGCAAGCGGACTTACCGGAAAGGGACGAATGGCAGAACCTCAGGAGATTGTGGAAGTGATAAAAGATATGTTCACGAAAAAAAAAACAATAAGCCTCTGAATGGCAAAAAGATCCTTGTTAACGCAGGACCTACACGGGAACCAATCGATCCGGTACGCTTTATAAGCAACTTTTCATCAGGGAAAATGGGAATAGCACTGGCTGATGCAGCAGCAGGGTATGGTGCTGAAGTTATCCTTGTACTGGGACCCACAGATATTTCACCTGTTTCGAAGAAGGTTAGGGTCATAAATGTGACAACGGCTGAATCTATGGCAAAGGAGTGTATTGAATTGTTCCCTGATTGTGACATTGCAATCCTGTCCGCTGCTGTTGCCGATTTTACACCCTCAGAAGTTCATGATGCAAAAATCAAAAAGAAAGGCAACGAGTTACTTGTCAGGCTCAGGCCGACTACTGACATCGCAAAGGCACTCGGGCAATTGAAGAGGCAGGACCAGCTAATTGCCGGATTTG
The DNA here is from genome assembly GCA_964472085.1 of uncultured Rikenellaceae bacterium. Lineage (GTDB taxonomy): Bacteria > Bacteroidota > Bacteroidia > Bacteroidales > VadinHA17 > LD21. Next base: position 8,114 of record CAYYIW010000003.1, read on the forward strand.
CCCTTGAGACTGATAATGAACTGGAAAATGCATCAGGAAAGCTGAAGAGGAAAAGCCTCGATTTGATTGTCCTTAATTCGCTTAAAGAAAAAGGTGCCGGATTCGGACACGATACAAACAAGATCACAATAATTGACCGTAACAATATTATTGATAAATTTGAGTTGAAATCTAAAGAAGAAGCTGCAAGAGATATTCTTGACAAGATAATTTCAATGCTAAAATAGGCCGTGAGAATGAGGTTATTCCGTAGTTCAAAATATTACATGCTGATCTTACTGGTTTTTGTGTCCCTGGCGTCGGCCGCACAGGAGATGAACTGTAATGTGCAGATATCAGCACAGAGAATTCAGGGATCAAACCGTGAGGTCTTTCAGTCGATGCAACGTGATATTTATGAATTCATGAATAACACGGTTTGGACAAATTATGTCTACAGCTATGCTGAGAGGATAGACTGTAACATCCTTATAAACCTGACGGACCAGATGTCGGCTGATGAGTTTAAAGGAACGATACAAATACAGCTTAGCCGGCCTGTATATAATACAACATATAATTCCACGCTTCTAAATTTCATTGATAATAACTTCCAGTTCAGGTACGTGGAGTTCCAGCCCCTTGAATTTGATCCTACCACACACAGGTCAAACCTGGTATCGGTCCTGGCTTATTATGCTTACATAATAATAGGCTTTGATGCCGATTCATTTGCTCCCCTGGGAGGAACTGAGGCCTTTCAGATGGCTGAGAAGATTGTTGCAAATGCACAGAATGCACCTGAAGCGGGCTGGAAGGCTTATGACGGTTCCAGGAACAGGAACCGCTACTGGCTGGTAAAGAACCTGCTTGATAAGGAATATGAGGGCGTAAGAAAGTTCATTTATGAATATTATATCAACGGGATGGATCTGATGGAATCGAAAAATTCAGAGGCAAGGGTCAATATTGTTGAAAGCCTTAAACTGGTACAGGATGTTTATCGCAGAAAGCCGGATCCGTTTATGTATCTTCTTCAGGTGGTGATGGATGCCAAATCAAATGAGATAATTAACATCTTCTCAGAGGCATTCCCGGAGGAAAAGAGTCGTGTCGTTCAGATAATGACCGAGATCGATCCTGCCAATAAAGCCAAGTACGAGCAGATAAATTCCACTGAAGCACCTTAACAACTGATTATGCTGTTAAAACTTTTTGTTCAAAATTACGCCCTGATCAGGGAACTGGACGTTGAACTGGAAAAAGGACTTACCATTGTTACCGGGGAAACAGGTGCCGGAAAGTCAATCCTTCTCGGTGCCCTGTCACTTATCCTCGGAACCAGGGCTGACACTTCGGTGCTTCTTGACAAAAGTGAAAAATGTATAGTGGAAGGCACTTTCAGGATTGATGATTATGACCTGGATGATTTCTTTTCTGCCAATGAACTGGATTACGAGCCTGTAACAACAATGAGAAGAGAGATAGCCCAGACAGGCAAATCAAGAGCTTTTATCAACGATACACCGGTAACTGTTAACCAGATGAGGGAGCTGGGGGATAAACTGATAGATATTCATTCGCAGCATCAGACCCTGATGCTAAATGATAATTCTTTCCAGCTTAATGTTATTGATTCTTTTGCCGGAACATCAAAACTCGGAAATTCCTATCAATCGGCATACCATAACTGGCGGAGGTTGAAAAAAGAGTATGAAACACTGAAGGAAAAAGCAGATAAGAACAAGGCCGACCTTGAATATTACCAGTATCAGCTGACCCAGCTTGATAATGCCAGTCTTACTGAAGGAGAACAGGAGGACCTTGAATCCGAACAGGAACGGCTTGAACATTCGGAAGAGATAAAACTTGCTCTGACCGGCTCTTCATCACTCTTCTATAATGATGAGTTTTCGATACTGTCTATGCTCAGGGAAGTGAAGAATCATCTGTCAAAGATTGAGCCCTTTCTTCCCGAAGGAGGTAGCCTCCTGTCCCGTACCGGATCAGTTCTTATCGAACTGGACGATATTGCAACAGAAATTGAACGTCTTTCTGCATCAGTGGAAGCTGATCCTCAGAGGCTCAGTTTTATTAATGACAGGCTTGACACATTATATTCTCTCATACAGAAACACAGGGTTAATAACCTTTATGAGCTTATCGCCCGGAAAGATGAAATAAAGGAAATGATCAGGTCTGTTGAATCAGGAGGTGAAAGGCTGGAGCTGCTTGAAAAACTGATAACCGAAGAAGTAGGCAGGCTGGGGTTTCTTTCAACAGAGATATCGAAAATGAGAAATGCTGTGATTCCGCAGATTGAATCCAGGATCACCGGCCTTTTAAAACAGCTGGGTATGCCAAATGCAAGATTCAGAATATCTCTCAGGAAGCTGGATCAGTTTACGGCAAGAGGTGTCGACCAGGCAGATTTCCTGTTTTCGGCTAACAAACAGGTTGCGCCTGAGAATCTTGCCAGGATAGCTTCGGGTGGTGAATTATCCAGGGTAATGCTGAGCCTCAAATCGCTGCTGACAATGAATAATAACCTGCCAACAATAATTTTTGATGAGATTGACTCAGGAGTGTCCGGTGAGGTAGCTGATAAAGTTGGTCAGATACTCTCCTCTATGGGAAATTACATGCAGGTAATCAACATAACCCACCTGCCGCAGGTGGCTTCACGCGGGACAAAACACTATCATGTTTATAAAGATGACACAGAAGATTCAACAATTACCCGGGTTAAATTGTTATCCCCTGATGAACGTATCCTGGAAGTAGCCAGGTTGCTTAGTGGCAGTGAGATCACCGAAGCAGCACTCAGTAATGCACGTGAACTGTTACAGGCTGCCATAAACTAATTATTAATTTATTTTTTTCTAATGAGAGAAGGACTATTAAAAGGGAAAAAAGGTATCATTTTTGGTGCCCTCAATGAAAAGTCGATAGCCTGGCAGGTTGCCCTGAAGGCATGGGAGAATGGGGCGGAACTTGTTCTGACCAATGCTCCTGTTGCTCTCAGACTGGGTAATATAAGTGATCTTGCTGAGACGACCGGTAGTAAGGTCATACCTGCCGATGCTACGAAGATGGATGATATTGAAAACCTGATCAGTGAAACAATGAAACTGTTCGGTGGCAAATTCGACTTCATCCTTCACTCGATAGGTATGTCGCCTAACGTCAGGAAGGATATTCCTTATGAACAGACAAGCTATGAGAATATGCTCAAAACATTTGATATTTCAGCTCTCAGCTTTCACCGTGTGCTTCAGACAGCTTACAAGCTGGATGCACTTAAGGAATGGGGGTCAGTTGTGGCATTATCCTATGTGGCGGCCCAGAGAACTCTTGTCGGTTATAATGATATGGGAGATGCCAAAGCCCTTCTGGAGTCTATTGCCCGTAGTTTCGGCTATATTTATGGCCGAGACAGAAAAGTGAGGATAAACACAGTATCTCAGTCACCAACAGCTACCACAGCCGGTAGCGGGATCCACGGTTTTGATTCACTTGTCGATTTCTCCGAGAGAATGTCTCCCCTGGGAAATGCAACAGCCGAAGAATGTGCTGAATACTGTGTTGCATTATTCTCCGACCTTACAAGGAAAGTCACCATGCAGAACCTTTTTCACGACGGAGGTTTCTCAAGCATGGGAATGAGCCTGAAAGCTATTGAACAGTACCAAAAGAGCTTTGAAGAATGTGACTGATACACGGATTTTAAATTGACTAAGTATAAAAGCTTATTTTTCAGGCGGCTTATCACTAGATGAGCCGCTTTTTCTATATTTGGTTACCTAAATCTCCATCCATGATTAAACTTGTAATTCTGGTCATTATCTATTTCGCTTTTCCTTTTGTAATAATCCGGATGTGTAAGCGCTGGTCCATCCTGAAAAAAATAGGTTCCATTACACTCGCATACGCCTTCGGGCTTCTGTTGGGATCAACGGGTATATTACCCCATGGGAGTGATGCATTCAAAATGACTCTGCAGGGCCGTGAATCCATACCCAAGCCGGAGATGGAAACATTGCTTGCTTCTGGCACCTTAACACAGAAGGATGTATTTGTAAATGAATTATCCGCAATACAGAATATGCTGATAGATATAATTGTTCCTCTTGCATTTCCTCTTTTACTGTTTTCTCTGAATATAAGGAAGTGGATCAGGTTTGCAAAAGACGGATTTCTGTCCATGTTACTGGCACTGGTATCTGTCCTTGTCATTCTAATAACAGGTTATTTTCTTTTCAGGAATCTTGTCCCCGATTCGTGGAAGGTGGCGGGGATGCTTGTAGGTATCTATACAGGCGGGTCGCCAAACCTTGCCTCAATTAAGGTCGCTTTGGGTGTTGATCCAAACCTTTTTATTATGACCAGCACATATGATATTTTGATGGGAGCTGTAACACTGATCTTCTTTCTTACATCAGGTCCCCGGATTTTCAGAGCTATTCTTCCTCCTTTTAATCATAATGGCGGAAGCAAGGATGTTGATGAAGCCCTGGCTGAAACTGAGAGCTTTGAAGATTATTCCGGAATGTTAAGGAGAGGAAGACTGGTCCCTCTCCTCAAAGCCCTGGGGCTGTCAATACTGATGTTCATTGCCTCATATGGAATAAGCCTGCTTATTCCCGGCATATCACTAACGGTTGTAGTAATATTATCAATATCAACATTTGCTATCATAGCTTCGCTTGTTAAATGGGTAAACAGGATTGAAAAGACTTTTCAGCTTGGAATGTACTTCATACTGGTCTTTTCATTCGTCATGGCTTCAATGGCTGACCTGAGTATCATTTTCAATATAAAATTCCTTGGGCTCTTTGCATATGTTTTCTATGCATATTTCGGATCACTTCTCCTTCATCTGCTGCTTTCGAAGATATTCAGGGTCAATGCAGACGATTACCTTATAACCACTACGGCATTTGTATTCTCACCTCCCTTCGTTCCTGTCATAGCCGGCGCACTGAAGAACAAGGACGTTATAATAACCGGTATAACCGTTGGAATCATCGGATATGTGATCGGAAATTACCTTGGAGTAGCCCTGGGCTTTTTCTTAAAGGGAATGTAAACTAAAACAGGTAGTTCAGCCCGATAGAAACTCCTATATTACCATCCTGGGCATTAAAAGCTTTACCAAGATCAAATGCAATGACAAAGTTGCGGTTCATAGCAAACATGATGCTTATCCCGGCATCCTGGTGCAACTTATCATTCTCAAGCTTGAAGTAATCGGAGAAATTATCGGCAGGAAACAATTGTGAAAAGTTTGCCTGTAAGTTAGATGGCATCTTTATCTCCCTGGTTATCACTCCAAAATCGTAAAAAGCATCAAGACCCATATACCAGTCCTGTTTTAGGAAAGTGAAATACCAGGGTTTCCATCTTAATTCGAAGTTACCATACAGGAACCCGTCACCTACTACCCTGTTCCTTAAAACCCCTCTTAAAGTGCTTACACCTCCCAAACCTTCATTGGTTGCTCCTGTAAGCCTGGAAGTGATGACCTGTGACTGGTAAAAGAAAGGAGTGTGTCCCGATAAAGTAGTCTGATAACCCAACCTGTATGCAAAGGAAAGATCGTCTTTTATCAAGGTAAAATATTGCCTGTGTGTTATAAATAGTTTTGAGAAGGACCAGTCGTTTCCGAGAAATCCGGGAGCAACATCGATGCCTATTTCGGTCCATATACCCTTCATCGGGTTGGGCTTGTTATCGCGGCTGTCATACACAAGACCTATTTTTACAGTATTGACCCATCCACCCTTGACTTCATCAGGGCTAATTATACCGAGATCCTGGTAATATTCAAAAAGGCCTGGCTGATCTGCAACAAAAGGAAGTTTGTCTTTCTTACCTTTATTAAGCTTCGGGATGTCTACCGAATCTATATCAAATTTCTCAAAAGCAAAACCCGCACTCCACTGTATCCTGTTACCCGAAAGATTACCCTGGAAATCGTTCTTGAACCTGAACTGGTTCCTCTGGTAGCTATAGAACATTGCTGACTTGTACTGATCACTCGACTTGTCTATCCAGTCTTTATTGTAAACCGATTCATAACCATTAAACCCGTAAAAGGAATTAGCCTGGTCAGGAAGGTAGCTAAGATCGCTTGACAGGTTTACGCCCGGGATTAAATGGTTAGACTCATACATAAACCTGTAAATACCACTTCCCTTTGTGAAATGAGATACTTCAGTATAGGTATGGTCGTAGAAATCAGGATACTTGCTGCCATCTCCGTAGTTAAAGAATTCAATGAGTGCTCCATACTGGAAGCCGAGGTTTGAGTCAAAGGAAATAGCAGGAAGAGCTCCTCCGAATTTCCATCCGGTTTTGACCTTTTTCTGTTGAGGTGCGCCGGTATTTTCCTGTGCAAGTACAGGGATAGCAAGACAAGCGATAAGAATTAAGCTGAAGATCCTTTTCATATGTAAGTAATTTTGAATTTATAGGTCATATGCCTGCCTGCTGTCAGGCAGGGAACCCATATGTATTAGCTGTTTTAATACTTCTCTATGATTATTCAATCATGTGGGTTTCACGGGTCAGAGGTTTGGTTCACTGTGATAAAGATAAAGAAAATTGCAAATATCAGACTCTTTTTTTATTATTTGCTACCTTAGAACCCTAATAATTGCAGAATGGGCAAAGGGATACTGATAAAGAACATTAAGTGTCTTGTTCAGGCCGGCGACAGAGACAGGATAGTCGTTTCAGGTGCCGCAATGTCTGAACTGGATACTATAAACGATGCTTTTCTCCTGATGTCGGATGGTATGATAAAGGATTTCGGCAAAATGGCTGAACTTGGAAAGGATGATCATACCGGTGAAGAAGAATATGAAATAATAGATGCAAGCGGCAGGATGGTTTTTCCGGCATTCTGTGATCCTCATACCCATCTTGTATATGCAGGCAGCCGCGAAAAAGAATATATCGATAAAATACGGGGTCTGTCTTATTCAGAAATAGCAGCCGCGGGAGGAGGCATTCTCAACTCGGCAAAGCTGCTTCACGATACTTCTGAGGATGAACTGTACGATCAATCGGCTGTAAGGGTCAGGGAAATAATGTCTATGGGCACAGGTGCCGTAGAAATAAAAAGTGGTTATGGCCTGAATACCGAAGATGAACTAAAGATACTGAGGGTAATACGACGTATCAGGGATAACTTTCCGCTGGAAGTAAAAGCGACATTTTTGGGCGCTCATTCCATACCAGCGGAATACAGGAATAACAGGACTGCTTATGTTGATCTTGTAATCACCGAGATGATACCCGTGGTAGCTGCGGAAGAACTGGCTGATTATATCGATGTCTTTTGCGATGAAGGTTTTTTTACGGAAGAAGACACTGAAAGAATACTTATGGCAGGAATGAAATATGGTCTGCGAGCAAAGCTCCACGCCAATGAACTTGGATACTCAGGAGGAATCCAGGCAGGTGTAAGGTATAATGCATTATCGGTTGACCACCTTGAATGTACCGGGAATGAAGAGATAAGGGTGCTCCTTGACTCGGATACAATGCCGACATTACTTCCTGGTTCCGCATTTTTCCTGGGGATGCCGTATCCGCCTGCAAGAAAAATGATCTCGGCGGGTCTGCCTGTGGCCCTTGCATCCGATTTTAATCCGGGTTCATCACCGTCAGGAAATATGAAGCTTATAATGTCGCTGGGCTGTATCAAACTGGGAATGCTTCCGGAAGAGGTTATAAATGCGGTTACGGTTAATTCGGCCTATGCTATGGGAATATCAGACACGCATGGTTATATCGGGAAAGGAAAGACAGCCAGTGTTTTCATAACAGGAAAGATACCTTCTTATGAATACCTGCCATATGCTTTTGGGAGTGATCTTATCGATACCGTAATTCTTAAAGGGAAGATCATTAAAAAGTGTGAAACATACTGATCATATGATGCTGAACACAGCTGGAAACAAAAAATATATAATATGGAGAGGAAAATTATAGAATGTGTTCCCAATTTCAGTGAGGGTAGGGACATGTCTGTCATTAAGCAAATAATCGATGCTATAGAATCAGTCGATGGAATCAAGCTCCTGAATGTTGATCCTGGCGAGGATACCAACAGGACAGTTGTGACTTTCGTAGGCAGCCCTGATGCTGTTTCAGAAGCTGCTTTTCTGGCTGTAAGCAAGGCATCGGAACTGATAGATATGACGAAGCATCATGGCAAACATCCCCGTATGGGTGCAACGGATGTATGTCCGTTTGTACCTGTGGCAGGAGTGACAATGGAGGAAACTGTGGAATATGCACGCAAAGTTGCGGAGAAGATAGGTAATGAGCTGGGTATCCCTGTATATTGTTATGAAAATGCAGCCTATAAACCTGAAAGACAAAACCTTGCTTATTGCCGCTCAGGTGAATACGAGGGACTTAAAGACAGGTTCGGCAACAGTGAGTGGACACCTGATTTCGGGCCTGCAAGGCTCAATGAGCGGTCGGGTGCTACTGCTGTGGGTGCCAGGGATTTTCTGGTTGCATTTAATGTTAACCTGAATACAACCTCTACAAGGAGAGCGAATGCCATAGCTTTTGATGTCAGGGAGAAAGGCAGGAATATTGTGAATGAAAAAGGTGAAAAAATAAATCAGCCCGGAACACTGAAGAGCGTGAAAGCTATAGGATGGTATATCAGGGAATACGGGATAGCTCAGATTTCGATGAACCTGACAAATATTTCGGTAACTCCTGTACATGTGGCATTTGACGAAGTATGCAAAAAAGCAGATGCAAGGGGAGTGAGAGTTACCGGGTCCGAACTGGTTGGGCTCATCCCTTTAAAATCATTACTGGATGCAGGAAGATATTTCCTTGTTAAACAACAAAGATCACTTGGTGTGTCGGATGATGAGCTGATTAAAATCGCAGTCAGATCTATGGGGCTCAGTGATATTCATGAGTTCGTGCCTGAAGAAAAGATAATTGAATTTGTCATGGCTGACAAAGACAGGCCTTTGCTTGTCGGTATGACCCTAAAGGATTTCATGAATGAGACAGCTTCAGAATCACCTGCCCCGGGAGGAGGGTCTGTGGCTGCTTACACCGGCGCCCTTGGCGTGGCACTGGGTACTATGGTGGCAAACCTGTCGGGACATAAAAGAGGATGGGATGAACGCTGGAAAGAGTTTTCTGACTGGGCTGTGAAAGGAAAAAATATACAGGATACTCTTCTTGGCCTTGTCGATGAGGATACTAATTCATTTAACAGTATAATGACGGCTTTTTCCCTTCCTAAGAATACAGAGGAGGAAAAAAAGGTTAGAAACATTGCAGTTCAGGAAGCGACAAAAAATGCTGCCATGGTACCTTACAGGGTGATGGAAACAGCATATATGGCTTTCGATCTTGTTAAGGAAATGGTTAAAGTCGGAAACCCTAATTCTGTTACCGATGCGGGTGTCGGAGCTCTTGCCATCAGGACATGCATCAGGGGTGCCTACCTCAATGTCAGGATAAATGTCGCCGGTCTCGATGACAGGAAATTTGCCGGTTCACTTATTGCTTCCGGTCTTGAGATTGTAACCAGAGCTGAAGCAGAGGAGGCTGAGATACTTGCGTTGGTTGATCAGAAGATCAGTTGAAAACACGGGTCATGATTGCTGAGCTATCCTCCTGATCATTCTTAGCCTGTGGGAATATCCACCTTTCTCAGCTTTAAAGATGCCCTGGTGATCTATTGTATCAATCCTTACCCGTCCGGAAGCATGAATTACAAGGCCCCTGGAAAAGATCATGCCAACATGTGATATCTTGCCTCTTTCATTATCAAAGAAGACAAGATCACCCGGTTTAGATTCATCAATGAAATCAATGACTTCCCCTGCTTCTGCCTGGTCGAGGCTGTCACGTGGTATTGCAATACCATGGATCTTATAAACCAGCTGTACCAGTCCTGAGCAGTCTATCCCGGATGGTATCCTTCCTCCCCAGATATAAGGACTGTTTATGAATTTCACAGCGGTTTCCGGAAGGTTCTCCCTAACATTGATGTAGTGCTCATTAAATCCTTGCCCGGTAGTGTATTGCCTGTCACCCAGTATGAACATCCCTGATTTAAAATCAGGACTGTAAATTTCACATCCTGCTTCCAGGACCATCCTGGTCCTATCCTCCTTAAAGCAGGGAAGGGCCCGGTTAAGTACTGCGCCACTGCTACCGTCAGAAGCGGGTCTGTGCTGAAGATGGTCGGTATCGAGCCAACCGCTGTAGTTGTCAAAGAGTGTGGTTATCCTGATCCAGCTTCCTGCTTTGTCTGTGACGGTATACTTCTCTCCAAACAGGACCTGGCTCAGCATCTCCGACTTATGTGTCGGACCTGAGCGTAACGGTACAAAGACATTCTCGCAAACGAATATTTCCATCAATGAGTATTTTGTCTCAAAATTAACAAATAAACCTGTAAAAATATCTATTCCACCGTTAGTGCAATGATACGGGTATCTTTTAAGACATCATGAACAAAAATCATGACCCTGTGTTCAATGAATAAATTTAAAAGATATTTCTGCCTGATATTTGATGACCCGGCATTGCGATCACTCATCAGCAAAGAATTTGTTATTGGGATTTTAGCTTATTTTTGTTTAACTTTTAAAGTGTTTATTTTTATAGGAGGGATGTCTGATATAAAGAATACGCAGGAATCAGCCCGCAAGTCAATTGTCAATACTATGCTATTCATAGCAAGTATTGTTATTGTTGTTGCGATGTGGCCACGCGGGGGGGAATATAATATCTTTACCCTGCTGGGTACACTTATTATGGTTACTTCATGTTATCTTGTCCTTTATCTCTTCCTCTCACATTTTCGTCCCGAAATACTGCAGGTTAACAGGAAGATGTTCTTTATCATTTTCATCATACTGGCTTTTGTCGGTATGACCAGGATCGTTATTGATCTTGGTAATGACAACATTCTATATCTAATCCCATTTGCACTTATTCCTATTGTGATAAGGACATTTTACGATGCAAGGCTTGCACTGTTTATACTTCTTGTCACAATTATGCTTGCCGGACTGATAGTACCTGATAAGTTTAGTTTTGTTTTTTCCAGCTTTATTGCCGGGGTAGTTGCCATATTCACTCTGACCAATATTTACCGGAGAGGAAAAATGGTCTTTGCAGCATTGATGGTCTTTGTCTGTTATTCTGTGCTTTATACCGGAATAAGTCTTATGCGGGAAGGAACGTTTATTGATTTTAACTGGTCAGAATATAAGTGGTTCCTGGGAAATGGTATTCTTGTTCTTCTCAGTTATCCCCTGATATTTCTTTTTGAGAAAAATTTCTATTTCCTTTCAGATACCACATTGCTGGAATTATCAGATTATAACCAGCCTCTTTTACGGAGGCTTGCAGAGGAAGCTCCCGGTTCGTTTCAGCACTCACGACTGGTAGCTAACCTGGCAGAGGAGGCCGCCCGTGTAATAGGTGCCAACCTGCTGCTGGTGAGGACCGGTGCTCTATATCATGATATTGGTAAAATAGCGTATCCTGATTATTTTATTGAGAATCAGCTTGATGGTAGTAGCCCTCATGATAAGCTGGATCCACTGGCAAGCACTAAGGTTATTATTAATCATGTCAGGAATGGCGTTGTGCTTGCTAAAAACTTCAAGGTGCCGGAACAGATAATTGATTTCATACAAACACACCATGGTACAACGGTAGCATATTATTTCTACAAGAAATATGTTGATCAGCATCCTGAAGATAAAGAGAAGAAAAAGGATTTTACCTACCCTGGTCCGAGGCCATCAACCAGGGAAACAGCCATAGTTATGATGGCTGATGCGGTGGAAGCGGCTTCAAGAACTCTTGATAAATATACAGAAGAAGCGATAAATGAGCTGGTTGAACGGGTGGTGTATTTGCAGGAGCAGGATGATCAACTCTCAAATGCCCCGCTTACATTCAGGGATATTACAGACATAAAATCTACTTTTAAGAAAAGGCTTCTTAACATTTATCATTCGAGAATAGCATATCCGGAAAGAGAAGCCTGACAGGCTATCGGATATCGTTTATTTCCACATCCTTGTATCTGGAAGGCTGGAATACAAAAGCGTCCTCTCCCGGTTGTTGGTCCAGGTTATATTTCTTGACATACAGGGTACTGGTGATTCCGTCCTTCTTCTTGTATTCAAGACTTACAAGGTTATATTTCAGTTTATCTATCGTCAACCTTATCCTTACCAGGTCACTTTTGATATCTTCCGGGTAGAGGTCTATGATAAAATTCCTGGTTGTCTCATCAACAAGCTTGATTTTATAATCTTTCTTGTACATTGAGAAGATAGCAGAAGGTTTACTTTGAAATGAATTGTCCTTCCTCCCGGGTTTGGTTATTGTTACTTCATTCTCTGCAGGCAGGTAACTCCATGAGGTAACCCCGTCGAACCATACGGTGTTATCGGGTAATTCTAGCCTGTACCGGTCACCGCTAAGAATAACACTTCCGTTTAGCGTGTCGGTTGTTTTTTCCATCTGGTTAACAGTAACAATGGAGAATTCCATTGAAACAGATGGAGCCTTTCGTGCTGTTTCAGAGAACCTGTCAAGTATCTTCATCGCCTCAGGATCCTTCTGGGCAAAGACTGACATTGAAAAGCTGCAAAGGAAAATAATATTAACTATTTTGTTCTTCATGATAAGCTCTTTACTCAAGGCTCTTCAAAATCTGTTCCAAAGCTATAAAATCTGAGCAAAGTACTTCCCTGGCCTTACTCCCTTCAAATGGTCCTACAATACCTGCTGCTTCAAGCTGGTCGATAATTCTGCCTGCACGGTTATAGCCTATTGACAGTTTACGCTGGATAAGCGATGTTGATCCCTGCTGGTGTTGCACAACGAGCCTGGCTGCTTCATCAAACATAGGATCCCTTTTACGAAGATCAATATCTGTAACCCCGGAGTCAGCATCATCAATATATTCCGGCAGATGCATTGCATCAGCATATCCCGTCTGGGAGCCTATAAATTCAGTAAGTTCCTCTATTTCCGGGGTGTCGATGAAAGCACATTGTACCCTTACCGGCTCACTGCCTGAAGAGACCAGCATATCTCCGCGGCCGACAAGCCTGTCAGCGCCTGTGGCGTCGAGAATAGTCCTTGAATCAATTGAAGAAAAGACACGGAATGCTATCCTGGTCGGGAAATTTGCCTTTATAAAGCCTGTTATGATATTTGTTGATGGCCGCTGTGTAGAAATGATAAGATGAATACCTATGGCCCTGGCCAGTTGTGCCAGCCTGCCAATCGGGCCTTCAATTTCCCTGCCAGCGGTCATAATGAGGTCGGCGAATTCATCAATAATAAGTATTATATAGGGTAGATATTTATGCCCTTTTTCAGGATTTAGTTTCCTGGAAATGAATTTTTCATTGTATTCCTTAATATTCCTGGACTGTGCAAGTTTAAGGAGCTCCAGCCTGCTGTCCATCTCGATGCAAAGAGAATTAAGAGTATTAATAACCTTCTGTGTGTCAGTTATTATTGCATCATCTTCGCCAGGCAGCTTGGCAAGGAAGTGCCTTTCTATCTTCTCATAAAGAGGTAATTCAACACGTTTGGGATCTATCAGTACAAATTTAACTTCCGCAGGATGTTTCTTGTACAGGATGGAGGTAATGATGGCATTGATGCCCACTGATTTTCCCTGTCCTGTAGCACCGGCAACCAGTAGGTGAGGCATCCTTGTCAGGTCCACAATATATGGTTCATTGGTTATTGTCCGTCCAAGGGCAAGGGCTATCTCTGCCTTGGTTTCCTGAAATGATTTGGATGTTATCAATGATCGCATCGAAACCATTTCAGGATTTTTATTCGGGACTTCAATACCCACTGTTCCCCTTCCGGGTATAGGTGCAATTATCCTGATACCCAGGGCCGAAAGGTTCAATGCAATATCATCCTCAAGTGATTTAATGCGAGCAAGTCTGACACCTCTTTCGGGTACTATCTCGTATAATGTTACAGTAGGACCTACAGTTGCTGCTATACTCTTGATCGCTATCTTGTGGTCACCAAGTGTCTTTATGATGTTTTCCTTGTTTTCAAGAACCTCAGTATTATCAAATGCACTCTCCGATTTGTGCTCCTTAAGGATAGACACCGGAGGAAACCTGTAATGTGAAAGATCAAGACGCGGATCGTAATTACCCATCATCCTTTCCACTTCCTTATCCGAAAGGTTATCATCCGTAAAAGGCCTCGAGATATTGATAGGTATTTCTTCTTCATTACCCTTTTCCGGTCCTTCCTTATTAGCAAAATCACGGATTATTGATCCGCCCCTGAATGGATCCCCGGTATATTCATCACCCTTATCATCTGTATCAGTTGAGGTCCTGACAACAAAGTCTATATCTTTTTCATTTTTAAGATCGTTATCCGAAGTAACCACGTTTTGGGTCCCAGTTTCCCCCGTACCCGTCAGGTCGGTGGCATATGTAACATTTATACCGGCTTTTTGCCTTCCCTGTTGCATAAAGGATGGCATCTTTATTCCAAGGGAACCAGGTCGTAGATGCAGTGCCAGGACCAGGTAGGTAATAGTCACGAAGACGAGAAAGATACCAGTTCCTATCATGCCCATAAAAGCATCAAGCCATCTTGTAATGAGATAGCCCTGGGCCCCGCCGGGACCGCTTATCAGGTAACCGTCAGCTTCACCAAAGATAAATCCGAGAAGAAGTGAAATAATGATTGCTGCAAAAGCAAATTTTGCAACAAGTCTCACGGGTCTGATCTTTGGAAAATTAAGAAGGTAAAGTCCCAGAGCACCAAAAATAAGTGGTACAAAGAATGCACCGAATCCGAATCCGTACCCGATAAGAAGCTTTGCAAGGTAATGCCCGCTTTTACCCGCCCAGTTCTTTACAGCGACATTGGCACCGGAGATGATATCAGCATCGGGGAGACTCTGATCCGTTTTCCACCAGAAAAGGTATGCCACACATGCCAGCAGAAGGTACAGGGCAAAACCTGTAATCAGTATCCCGAAAATAAATTTTACTCTTTCATCAGTGAAAAAAGATCTGGATTTACCGCTAGTCTTTGAAGCTTTAGTAACCTTTTTGCCTCCATCTTCCTTCACTTTACTCATCTTGTTTTAAATTTATTTTAACCGGTCTTACAGCCTGACCATGGACTTAAAAGCAACCCAAAGGTATATAAATTTGATTCTTTCACAAAAAGGAAACATCTGAATTTATTGACTCCTGTAAGGATGGATTGACCGATATTTTCAGCCTTTAAAAAGATTTGCTTATCTCTGTCAGTGGTGGTATTTACCGTTTTATATATTCACCATTTTTTTGATGAATTTGTTTATGTTCTCCCTGGAGACTTTCATATATTTCTGTCTGCGTTGAAACATGGAATCGGGAATATCCTTTCTGTAGACTGTCTCTGCATCAAAGTGCAACACTGCATCTCCAATTATAAAATAAAAACTCATAAGAACACCATCGATGCTCTGGTAAGGAGTCGCCGTATTTGGATTTTTTAAATTTATTTCATCTGTATACCATATGTTATAAACCTTCTTCTCGTTCGAAGGAAAAGTTATTTCAGCATTTTTGCAGTCATATCCGCATATGACAGATGTTTTTGACGTTTTAGTGATAACCATGCTGTCCATAGTCTCAAAACCTGGAAAGATCTCGCCAGGCCTGGCTTCATAAAGCAGTCTTATTGTAAAGAGACTCAGGTAGGTATCATAAATATCCTCATCCGGATTGGAAAGATTCATAATCCCTGAATTACCGAAGGGAGTGGACATTTCATATAATATTTTGTCCTTCTTGAATGATACTACAAGTGTCTTGGGCAGGATATCCTTGGGCATAACACCAAAACTCCCTGTATAATCAATATTATAATGGATTTCCCCCTCATCAATATGTCTTCCTCCCCTTGAATTACAAGAGTAACATATCAACGCGGCGATTAGTGCGATGATAAGTACATGGTTAACTCTCACCTATCTGGTTGTATTTTGAAAGTTGTAAAAGTAATATTTTTTTTTAACTTCAACTCTTTCAGTTGATAATTATGTTCATTCTCTTTGAGTAATGTTGTGATGATGATCCGGGACATGTTTAAATTCCGGGTTGATGATAGTTGATCTTGTATTCGTACAGGTGCCGGAATACTAATAAATGATAATAAAAATAAAATGAGTAGAAAGTTAGCTGTTGTTGCCCTTGGAGGTAATGCTTTGTTAAGAGATAACCAGGTCGGAACGATTGAAGAGCAGGAACAGAATACCACAGAGACACTTGAGAACCTTATATTTCTTATAAATGAAGGATATGACCTTGTTATAACACATGGCAACGGTCCGCAGGTAGGAAATATTCTTATGCGAAATGATGCCGGTGAGCAGTTGTACAACATTTCACATATGCCTATCGATATATGTGTGGCAGATTCACAGGGCGGTATAGGTTACATGATTGAACGAATGTTCCGTAATGTGCTTAATAAACATGGCATTGATAAAAATGTTATAAGTCTTATTACGGAAGTGGTTGTTGATATCAACGATCCGGCATTCAGAGATCCCCAGAAACGTGTGGGACGAATTTACTCCAGGGAACAGGCTGATGATCTTACAGCCCGTAAGGGATGGATCTTCAGGGAAGAGGTAAAGGAAGAACGCGGATACAGAAGGGTCGTCCCATCTCCTAAGCCGGTTGGAATAATAAATGCACCGGTGATAAACGATCTGGTGAGAAAGGGTAACATTGTAATTGCAGCAGGTGGGGGAGGTGTCCCGGTCTATATAGATGAGCATAAAAATGTGAGACCGGCTGAGGCTGTGATCGACAAGGACAAAGCATCCTCACTCCTGGCTACACGGATAGGTGCAGATGAGTTTTACATACTGACAGATGTGCCTTATATTTATTTAAATTACAGGAAACCTGACCAGCAGATCAGGGAGTTCCTGGACTATGCAGATACACTCAGGTACCTGGAGGAAGGCCAGTTTGCAAAAGGGAGCATGTTACCGAAGATTGAAGCCTGCCTGGATTTTATTAAGCATGGCGGTAAAATGAGTGTTATCACCGAAGCTTTTAAACTGGCAGATAAGAAATATGGATCCAAGATAACGATGGAGTATGAGGATGACAGGAGGTAAATACTGACCTGCTTTATGATCCTGTCTCACCTGTTAGATAAAAAAATAATCCCGTTAAGCATCTAATCGGTGTTTGGAAAGTCCCCGCTGTTTATTTTATTTATTAATTTTAACGATTCTTTTATAACGGGAAGCATAAACATCATAATGAAATGAAGACAGTACTTAAAAACCGCAGCTTTCTCAAACTGCTTGATTACACTCAGGAGGAAATAGCATATCTCCTTGACCTCGCCGGAATTCTTAAAAAGGAGAAAAATGAAGGTGTTCAAATACAATATCTTAAGGGTAAGAATATTGCTTTGATCTTTGAAAAGGCATCTACAAGGACAAGGTGTGCCTTTGAGGTGGCGGCATATGACCAGGGAGCACATGTTACGTATCTGGGACCGACGGGATCACAGATAGGACAGAAGGAATCGATGAAAGATACGGCAAGAGTCCTGGGAGGGATGTATGATGGAATTGAGTACAGGGGATTCGGGCAGTCTATTGTTGAAGAGTTGGCCAAGTACGCAGGTGTCCCGGTATGGAATGGACTGACTAACGAGTTTCATCCGACACAAATACTGGCAGATTTTCTCACCATGAAAGAACATTCGCCGAAACATCTGAACGAAATGGTTTTATGTTATCTTGGAGATGCCAGATTCAATATGGGTAATTCTCTTATGGTAGGATCAGCCAGGATGGGCTTGGATTTCCGCATTGCCGCTCCGGAAGCTTACCAGCCTGAGGCCGGACTGGTGAAGCAATGCAGGGAGATCGCTACAGCAAGCGGAGCTGAGATTACCATAACTGATGATGTCGAAACTGCCGTTAAGGGAGCTGATTTTCTGTATACTGATGTATGGGTATCGATGGGAGAACCTGATTCAGTATGGGAAGAACGCATTAAGCTGCTGAAACCGTTCCAGGTTAATATGGATGTGGTACGGATGACAGGTAATCCCAATGTCAGGTTCCTTCACTGCCTTCCTGCCTTTCATAACAGGGGGACCAGGGTGGGAGAGGAAATATATCTAAAATTCGGACTGAATGGGATGGAGGTTACCGAGGATGTCTTTGAATCTGAGCATTCGATAGTATTCGCCGAAGCCGAGAACAGGCTTCACACTATTAAGGCTGTTATGGTGGCTACACTTGGTTCCTGATGCCCTGACAGGAAGTTCAGGATATCCATTCCTTTACAAAATAGAAGGTGATAACAAAAGATGCAGCCAGTTTAAGGCCGATACCGGTCATGAATCCAAGGAGACTGCCGAAACCGGCTTTAACAGCATAGGCGACATCGTCTTTAAACAGCATCTCTCCGACAAAAGCCCCTATAAGAGGACCTAAAATTATACCCATCGGACCCAGGAAAAAACCGATGATCAGACCTACTGTGGCTCCTCTTGTCCCGTATTTGGATCCGCCAAAACGTCTTGTTCCCCACACAGGAACAATATAGTCGAGTATTGTTACAATTGCAGCAATGCTGCCAAGGGTGATGAGTGTGGATGCTGAAAACTGGCCGAATCTGCTGAGGTGGAGTAAAATAAGTCCGAGGAAACTAATAGGAGGACCGGGTAACACGGGAACCAGGCAACCTATTATTCCCATTATAATAAAAATTATCCCTAATATAAGGAGTAGATAATCCGACATTAAGAAATTTTCTTAGAAAAAAAACGCTGGCAACACTTACTTTTTTCCAAGATCATCAAATTCAACATTTGTAAATTCCTCAGTTGTGAGAGAGTCCTTTGGTTCTATGGGTTCTACTGCAGTGTTTTCAACATGAACATGTGGTTCATGAGTTCCGTTTCCTATAAATTCAACAGCATCTCTCAGACCATCTGTGAACTTCTCAAAATCTTCCTTGTACAGGAAAATCTTGTGTTTTTCATAAAATACTTTGCCTTCTTTGCCTAAACGTTTTTTGCTCTCTGTGATTGTAAGATAATAATCTTCCTTGCGTGTGGCCTTTACATCAAAAAAGTAAGTCCTTTTTCCTGCCCGCACGATCTTGGTGAATATCTCTTCTTTTACGAGCCTGTCATCGTTCCCGTTTATGACTTCCTTGGTTCCTGCTTCGTCTTCCATTTCTAAGTCAGTTAGTGTTAGGGTTTTGTTTTGTATTGTCAAATGTAACAAATATTTTTTCAAATCAAAATTGATGGTAATAATTGTAAATGATTAATTATTTTCCCTGTTATTGTTTATAATGATAAATTTTTTCATGGATTACTGAAAATTTATAGTGCTCAGATCGTGGTAATGAGCTAACGAAAGGGTCTAATTTTTACAAAGTTGTTTTGACGATAAGGGAAAAAGAGTATTTTTGCAGCGAAAATTTGAGGTTCTTTACAAATGATAAGCAGGAGATTACTACGTATAAAAGCCCTTATGGCTCTTTATGCTATTAACCGCAGGGATGACAATGATCTGGAAAAGGCGGAAGCAGAACTTATGTTCAGTATTAACAAGACCTATGAGCTTTATCATTATCTGATTCTGCTTGTTCTTGAAATAGCGGATATAGCGCTTGAGAAAATAGATCAGGCCCTTCAGAAGTATATGCCTTCACTGGATGATCTTAATCCGAAAAGAAGGTTTGTCGACAACCAGCTGATCGCACAACTCAGAAAAAATACCTCTCTGATTAAATATATAAGTTCCAGTAAATTATCTTGGATCAATAATTCCCATATTCCCAGAATCCTTTATAACAAAATGATTACCTGGGATGCCTATGAGGAATATATCTCTTCTGAAATAAATAATTATCAGACAGATAAAAAATTTATAATACGTATTATAACTGAATTATTCGCAGGATCTGAAGATTTGCAGTCAAGCCTTGAGGAACAGAGCATATTCTGGAATGATGATATGGAATATATTACAGCAATGCTTGAAAAGACATTCAAGAAATTCAGGACTGATTCCGGAGAAGATGTACCGCTTATGCCGTTATTTAAAAATGATGAGGACAGGGAATTTGTGAAAATTCTTTTTAGAAAGGCTGTTCTTAACAGCGAAAAATATTCAGCTATTATTGACAAGAATACCACTAACTGGGAAGTAGAGCGCATAGCCCTGATGGATATACTTGTTATGCAACTGGCCATCGCCGAGATACTGGAATTCCCGGAAATACCTGTTAAGGTTACACTGAACGAGTATATTGAGATCGCAAAATACTATTGTACTTCTAAAAGCAGTACCTTTGTGAACGGGATACTGGATAAAATAGTAAAGGAGATAAGGGAAGAAGGACTGTTTAATAAACACGGCAGAGGACTCGTAGGAGAAACTTTAACATAGGAAGAAAATTTATCCGGGAGGATGCCCTGTCTTTATTACAGACACTGCCGGATTGAAAGATGTTTTAACTTTGAGGATTATGCATAATTAATAAACTCAGAATTATTTATACATGAAAAAGTTATTGATTATATTACCTTTGGTCTTTTCCCTGATGATACAGGGTTGCAGGAGTGGTTCAGGCCAATCCGGGCAGGTAAAAACGGACC
Source organism: uncultured Rikenellaceae bacterium (assembly GCA_964472085.1). GTDB lineage: Bacteria > Bacteroidota > Bacteroidia > Bacteroidales > VadinHA17 > LD21. Next base: position 28,823 of record CAYYIW010000003.1, read on the forward strand.
AGGTTGAGCCTGGCAAGGGGGCTCTTGTTTTTCGGGAGTATGAGCATGACTTTGGTAAGGTTGTCCAGGGTGAGAAAGTGGCATATACCTTTACTTTTACAAATGAGGGAAGTGAAAATGTGGTACTGGAATCAGTTACTACGAGCTGTGGCTGCACTGTTCCAAAGTATGATAAAAAACCTGTAGTGCCGGGGGGAGAAGGAAGCCTTGAAGTAGTTTTTGATACATCGGGACGACAGGGAAAACAGACAAAGACAATTACTGTAAAATCAAATGCATCAAAACCTGTAGTTCTTTTAAGAATTACTGCTGAAGTTGAAGATAATAATTTAAATTAGTAACACTTAATAAATAAATCAGACAATGACCAATTTTGCTTATTTGTTTTTAATGGCTCAGCCTTCCGGTTCTACCGGACAGAGTAATCCACTGGTGACTTTCCTTCCGCTTATTCTGGTGTTTGTGGTATTTTATTTCTTTATGATCAGACCCCAGATGAGAAAACAGAAAGAGATGACCAATTACAGGAACTCACTTAAAAAGGGAGACAAAGTCATTACTACAGGCGGAATTCACGGAAGAATCATAGAAGTTAAAGATAGCCATGTAATGATGGATGCAGGCGGTGATGTCAAGCTTAAGGTTGATAAAAACGCTCTTCTCAAAGATCCTTCAGCGGATTGAGAAACCTGTAAAAATCAATTTGTATTACTGTGAACGGATTAGATGAAACAAGAACAGAACCTTCAAAGAAGAAGATTTGGGGGATTAACAGAAATTTGGTCACTTTTTCCTTCTTCCTTTTTCTGTCATTCATCTTCTGGTACCTGAATGCACTTGGGAAGGTTGTCGAGGCAGAGATAACCTATCCTGTGAATCTGACCAGCCTTCCAAAGGGTCAAACTGTGGAAGCGGAACATCCGTTAAAGCTCAATTTTTATCTGAAGGGTCAGGGTTATTCTCTCTTTTCACTAAAAGTGCTTAAAAGAAAGACCCCGATGGATATTGATATTTCCAGTGTCAACTGTGTTAAGGTACCTGGCAGCAGGGGAGCAGATTATTATATTCTGACCTCAGGGATCACCCGTTTGCTGTCACAACAGTTGCGATCAGAATGCGACATAATATCCATTAAGCCCGATACCCTGTTTTTTACTATGGGCAAGACAGCTCCTGCCAAAGGATCTCCGGGTACCGGATCTGAACCGGGGGAGAAGGGCAGAAAATAATCTCCTGTTCAACTTGTATATGATGAAAAGAGAAGCGAGATCCGGACTTAAACTTGGAATTACCGGGGGTATCGGCAGCGGTAAAACATCTGTATGCAGGGTGTTCAGCATACTTGGTATACCTGTTTTTTCCGCAGATCCTGTTGCCAGGGAAATAATGGATAATGACGATCAGGTAATAAAACAGATCAATATCATTACCGGCAGGGATATGTATGAAAAGGGAGAACTTGACCGGCAGGCACTTGCAGCACTTATTTTCAATGATACCAGTCTTTTAGAAAAAGTAAATACTCTCGTTCATCCTGTTGTGTTTGACTATTTCAAGAAGTGGAGACTGGAACAGGAAGCCCCATATGTGATTATGGAGGCAGCAATTCTTTTTGAGAGCGGTGCCTCGAAACTTGTTGACAGGATTGCCTCTGTCGTTGCTCCGGTGGAAGAAAGAGTAGCCAGGGTTATTAAAAGGAACAGGCTAACCAGGGAGCAGGTTCTGGAAAGGATCAGGAACCAGATGGATGATGAAGAGAGGATAAAACTCTCAGATTATGTAATCTATAATTCGGAAAGTGATATGATAATTCCAGCTGTTCTTAAGATACACGAAGATCTGGCGGCAGTGGCAAATAAAACAGAATAAATTATGGGAATTTTTGGAAAATGGCTGGGAGGAGGTCTTGGTTTCGTAATGGGAGGGCCAATAGGAGGACTTCTGGGTTTTCTTGTAGGATCGATGATTGACAGCACAACCGGACAGGTAACCTATACAACAGGATCCCCTTCAACACGCCAGGGGGACTTTGGAATGAGTCTGCTCGTTCTTGTTGCTGCCGTTATGAAAGCCGACGGAAAGGTAGTCAGGTCTGAGCTTGATTATGTGAAAAAGTTTTTTGTAGGACAGTTTGGAACTGAATCTGCCAGACAGGCCACCTTGCTTCTTAAGGATATTCTGAAAAAGGATATACCTCTTAGAGATGTATGCCTGCAGATAAGAAACCATATGGATTATTCCTCAAGACTTCAACTGTTACACCTCCTGTTCAATATCTCGGTAGCAGACAGTGCAATACATCCTTCCGAGGTGGAAGTGGTTGAAAAAATATCCTCATACCTTGGTGTCTCTTCAAATGATTTCCGCTCGATTAAAAATATGTTTATACCGGAAACGGACTCTGCTTACAAAATTCTGGAAATAGAACGTTCCGCCACAAATGACGAGGTCAAAAAGGCTTACAGGAGAATGGCTATGAAATATCACCCCGACAAAGTAAGTACCCTGGGTGAAGATATCAGGAAAGCAGCCGATGAGAAATTCAGGAAGGTAAACGAAGCCTATAACAAAATTAAAGAGGAAAGAAAGCTTTCATGAACAGAATATTAAGGACAATTTAACAAATATGACATCAAAAAAATCACTAATATGCCGATTGTAATATTTCAAGAGTTAAATTTACAGGCAAAATTTATTAAAGATGGTATTAAAAGATATTCTGGCTATTTCTGGTGAATCGGGGCTTTTTAAATTCATTGCCCAGGGTAAGAATGCAATCATTGTGGAACATCTCGAGACAAAAAAGCGCAGCAGTGCCTATGGATCGGCCAAGGTAAGTTCACTTGAAGATATTGCAATATTCACAGATAAGGAAGATCTCCCCTTGGGAAAAGTATTTGATCTTATCTATGACATGAAGGAAGAAGGGACGGCCATTGATCCCAAATCGGATCCGCAAGCCCTCAAAGAATGGTTTGAGGAGATATTACCCGACTATTCAAGAGACAAGGTTTATGTTAGTGATATAAGGAAGGTTGCTCAGTGGTACAATATTCTGTATAAGCTTGATATGCTTGTAAAAGAAGAGCCCGAAGAAGAAAAAACTAAAGAAGAAAAAACTGAAGAAGAAAAGGAACCGGTTGCTGAGAGCACTGAAATTAAGGAACAGGACAATAAGGTGAAACCTGAAAAAAAACCGGCTGCCGGGGCTAAAAAGGCCGCACCAAAGAAAAAATCTGAATAATCACCCGGAAAAACTCCGCATATTATGAATTTCGGTGGAGAGGAGGTAGTATACGGATACCAGGAATCGGAAATAATAATTCTGCCGGTCCCATACGATGAGACCAGCACCTGGATCAGGGGTGCTGATAAAGGTCCCGGGGCTATCCTTGAAGCATCTGTCAACCTTGAGTTTTACGATGTTGAAACAGGTACCGAAGTTCATCTTAAAGGGATCCATACCGTAGATCCCATCCAGGCGAGGGAGACACCTGAGAAGCTTGTAGATGCTGTATACGAACGGATACTGTCACTTCTTGAAGATGACAAGTTTCCTGTGACAATAGGAGGTAATCATACAGTCCCCATAGGAGCAATGAAGGCATTTGCCGGATCATATAACGATCTGACAATACTTCAGATGGATGCTCATTCGGACCTGCGGCAGGAATATGAGGGTTCTCCTTATAATCATGCCTGTGCAATGGCAAGAGCCCGTGAATATGCTCCTGTAGTCCAGGTCGGTATAAGGAGTATGTCAAAAGAGGAGCTGCCCTTTGTGGATGCTGAAAGAATATTTTACGCTCACCGGCTATATTATGATAAAAGCCTGTACAGAAAAGCTATTGAGAAGCTGTCAGGTAATGTCTACATTACAATAGACATGGATGTTTTCGATCCATCGGTGATGCCTTCTACCGGAACGCCTGAACCCGGTGGTCCGGATTATTACGAGATCATGCATTTTCTACGTGATGTGATAAGGGAAAGGAATGTAGTTGGTTTTGATATTGTGGAACTTTGCCCGTCGGATGCTGATAAATCTCCGGATTTCATAGCAGCAAAAATTATATACCAGCTGCTAAGTTACAGGTTCGCCTGAATATGCTTAGTCGTCTTTTTTTGCCTCCTCCCATATCACGTTCATCTCGTCAAGACTCATATCATGCAGGGAGATGCCGTTTTTCAAGGTTTGGCTTTCAAGATAGTTGAATCGCCTGATGAACTTCCTGTTTGTCTTTTCAAGAGCTGCCTCGGGATCAATCCCATATAACCTCGATGCATTTATTATGGAAAACATAACATCACCGAGCTCTGATTCGATGGATTCAGTATTATGATTGGTTATCTCATTACTTAATTCGGATATCTCTTCCTGTACCTTATCCCAAATCTGTTCGCGCTTTTCCCAGTCAAATCCCACACCTCTTACTTTTTCCTGTATCCTGTTAGCTTTCACTATGGCAGGTAATGAGGCAGGAACACCCGACAGAACAGGTTTATAACCGTTTTCTTCCTTTATCTTCAGATGTTCCCAGTTTTTCTCAACCTCTGAAGCATTATCTGCTTTTACATCACCAAAAACATGCGGATGCCTGTAAACCAGTTTGTTGTTTATTCCTTCCAGCACATCTGCCATGGTAAAGGATCCCCTTTCAGACCCTATCCTGGCATAAAATACTATATGGAGCATCAGGTCGCCCAGTTCATTTCTTATTCCTTCATCACTGCCTGAGAAGATAGATTCACTGAGCTCATATGTCTCTTCAATTGTAAGCTTCCTCAGACTTTCGTTTGTCTGCTTCTTATCCCAAGGACACTTTTCTCTCAGTTCGTTGATTATATCAAGTAACCTGTTGAATTCTTTAAGACTTTTTTCTCTGTCTGTCATTAAAATTATATGTTAAAATAAACGGTTCGGAGGTGCATCCCTGCCTGCAAGGTCCACACGGACAACAGATCCGACTGATAGACTAAGCAGCTCGGAAACATCTGCTCCGTTAATGGATATCTCAAGAAGATCCAGCTGATTAAATCGGGCAAGTAGTTCGCCAACAGGAACATCATTGTATTTGTCGGAAATCATTTCAGTATAATTCTTGTTGCTCTGGACCAGGATGCGGAATGCTTTTTTCTCAAATACCCTGTTAAAGATCTCACGTGTAATATTGGAAATTGCATTTCCATATGAGTCTATAAATATTATGCTTCCGATTATAACTTCCTTTTCGATTGTTGCCCTCAGCGGTAATCGTTCCCGTACATTTTTAAGACGTCTTCCCATGTCACCAGTGCTTTTCCCGGACAGTATATCGGCAGCAGCTTTTGCAAAGATATCCAGCTCGTCAGCTTTATTGTCATGGTCGAGTTTTGTTACTTCATCAGGGTCAGCATTTAGGATGAGATTGAATATACCGTTGTCAGTTCCGATGAAATAGTGACCTTTTGCCTTGACAACCAGGTAGTCCTGATCCTTACCGGCTTCTGAATGTACACAGATAATATGTACTGTTCCCTCAGGGTAATTGCCGTATGTGTTCCTGATAATGAAAGAAGCATGGGCGATATTAAAGGCCGGTATATCACCTGCATTATCTATTATGGTCACACCGGGACACATAGAGATAAGTTTCCCTTTTATGATCCCGTTATAGATATCATCCGATCTCCATTCTGTTGTTAATGTAATTACAGGCATACGAAAAAACTTGTAACAAAGATAATCTTCTAAAGAAAAATAACCTTACTTTGTAGTTTACAATGATTAATTTTATCGACTTTTCAGATTATTACCCGGAATTTCCGATTAGGGAATGAGGAGATTACTAATTTGTTTGAAGTTTAATGACAGAGATAATAATATTTCTTGAGGATATAGACCCTGTAATCTTCTTTGGCACAAACAATTCACTGCTTGATAAAATCCGTGGTTTTTTTCCTAAGATCAAAATACTTGCACGAGGAAATGAGATAAAGTGCATGGGAGAGGAGAGCGAGATAACCTTTTTCGCTGAAAAATTCAATGAGCTTATAGATTATTACCAGAAATATCACAGGCTTGATGAGCAGGATATTGAAAAATATTTCTTCGATGCCGAGCATATGAAGTCGGCTTCAAACGGTGATTTTGAGCAGGTGCTCATATTCGGTACCAGTGGAAAGCCTGTAAGGGCACGCACCGTTAATCAGCTGCTGCTTGTAAATGATTACAGGATAAATGACCTCATCATAGCTGAAGGTCCGGCCGGAACAGGTAAGACTTATACATCCATTGCACTGGCTGTCAAAGCCCTGAAGGAGCGTGAGGTAAAAAAGATCATTCTCACACGACCTGCTGTTGAGGCGGGGGAGCGGCTTGGATTTCTTCCCGGTGATATGAAAGAAAAGCTCGATCCGTATCTGCAGCCCCTTTATGATGCACTGCATGATATGCTGCCATATAAGCGGCTTGAAACATGGCTTGAAGACGGCACTGTTCAGATTGCTCCTCTTGCTTTTATGAGAGGGAGAACCCTGGAAAATGCATTCGTTATCCTGGATGAAGCGCAGAATGCCACAATCAGCCAGCTTAAGATGTTCCTGACCAGGATGGGGGTTAATTCTAAATTCATCCTTACAGGCGATACAACCCAGATAGACCTTCCAAAAAAGAATGATTCGGGCTTGCTGCAGGCTATCAGAATCCTTTCAGGTATTGAAGGAATATCTGTGATAAAATTTGATGAGAGGGATATTGTTCGGCATAAGCTGGTACGAAAGATAGTTAAGGCATACGAAAATGAAGAAAATGAGACAGATAAGCTAAAAAACAATAATTCAGTATGGTAAAGACAATTTTAAGTTCTAATTACAGTTTCCCCGGCCAGAAAAGTATTTATAAGGGCAAAGTAAGGGATGTTTACAATATAAATGATGATTTTTTGCTGATGGTTGTATCAGACAGGATTTCAGCTTTTGATGTAGTCCTTCCCAAAGGAATACCATATAAGGGACAGGTGCTTAATCAGATTGCTGCAAAATTTCTCGATGCTACCAGCGATATTGTACCTAACTGGAAGATCGCAACCCCGGATCCGACTGTAACATTCGGACATAAATGTGAGCCTTACCCTGTTGAAATGATCGTCAGGGCTTACCTGACCGGCAGTTCATGGAGAACATACAAGGCAGGGGCCAGGGAGATATGCGGAATAAGGATTCCTGATGGCATGAAGGAACATCAACGGTTCCCGCAACCGGTAATAACTCCAACGACTAAGGCCGAACAGGGCCGGCATGATGAAGATATATCGCGGGAAGAGATTATCAAAAGTGGGCTGGTCCCGGAAAATGAATACATGATGATGGAGAAATATACCATGGAAATCTTTAATCGCGGATCAGAAATAGCTGCACAACATGGCCTGATACTTGTAGACACAAAATATGAATTCGGAAAGAAAGACGGCAAGATATACCTTATCGATGAGGTCCATACGCCCGACTCATCAAGGTACTTTTATGCCGACGAATATCAGGAACGGTTTGATGCCGGACTTCCGCAGAAGCAATTATCAAAGGAATTCGTAAGGGAATGGCTGATGGCTAATGGATTCCAGGGAAAGGAAGATCAGGAAGTACCTGAGATGCACGATGAATTTGTGAACGAGGTATCGGAACGGTATATTGAATTGTATGAAAATATTACAGGTGAGAAATTTGTTAAAGCTGATATTTCCAATGTGCCGGAGAGAATTGAGAAGAACTGCCGAAGCTTTCTTGTATCATTGTGACCTTTTGTAAATGAAGCGATTTTAATTATTTTATTGTTGAATTTTAGTCAGGCTGAAATTCAAAATGTTCTTACTTTTGCAAAAAAATTATTCCTTTAGAATGAAAATATCAAATTCCCTCAAGGCTTTTCTGACGGTGCTGATACTGTTAATGCCATCATACGGTTATTCACAGGTAGTAGTTGAGAGGTCGAAGAATAAAGTCATAATATCAGGAGTTCCTTATTATTTACATATTGTTAAGAAAGGGGAAACAGCCTATTCCATTGCACGTGCATACGGAATAACGGTGGAGGATCTGACAAGGGAGAATCCTCCTGCTGTTTATGGCCTGCAGGAGGGACAAACACTCAGGATACCTTTGTCTATGGTTGATGAGGTGAAAAAAACAAAACCCGTTCCCACGGTCAGGCAACAACATGATGACTCAAAGTATATATATCATGTGATGAAAGCCGGGGATACCATCTTTTCTCTTTCAAAATATTATGGAGTGTCTGAAAATGAGATTCTTCAAAGCAATCCGGGAATAGATATATACGATCTGTCTGTGGGTACTGAGATAGCTATTCCCAGGGTCAAATTTATGAATGACAGGCAGAATTTCAATGATCAGCAGCAGGAGAAATATTTTTATCATAAAGTACTTGAAGGAGAAACGCTTGCATCAATTGCCAGGTTGTATGGACTTCCGGTGAGAGTTCTGAGAAGGTTAAACAGAAATATGAGATTTCCTCATGCGGGTGATTATATTAAAATTCCAGGAGTTCAGGCTGAGATTCAGAACATTGAACCTGTTGAGCTAGATACAACACTGGCTGTTATTGCAGATTCCCTTGCAAAATATAAACGACCAGAGGGATTCACTCCGGTTGCAGATCTTCACGGATCACTCAATGTAGCCGTGCTGCTCCCTTTCTTCCTCAGGGAAAATGCCGACAGGATTGTAATCGACTCTTCGAAAATCGTCAAGGGTAAAAGGATTTATAAAGAGATAAAGAAACCCAACGACTGGATTTATCCTCCCAGCCTGGGTTATGTAGAAATGTATAACGGAATATTGCTGGCGGCTGATACCCTTCGAACACTGGGGGTTAATATAAACCTGTATACATACGATATTAATGATGATACAGTTGCAGTTACCAGCCTTATAGACCAGGGTAAGCTGGATAATATGGATCTGATTATCGGACCTGTGTATTCCTATAACCTGGCCAAAGTGGCAGCATGGGCAAAGTACTGGGATATTCCTGTCGTTTCACCGGTTACTCTTATGAATAATAAAATACTTACGGGAAATCCGACTGTCTTTATGCCAAACTCATCACTTGAGGTGGCTCAAAAGGTACTGGCAAGAAAAGTAAGTCAATATCCCAATGATAATATTATTTTCATACATACAGATTCAACCGGCAGGGATCCCGATGAAAGCAGGTTTAAAAATATGATCTTTAATGAGCTAAGTTACAAGATCCCGTATAATGATATCAAATTCAAGGAATTCCTGTTTTTCAGCCGTTCCATGTTCGATACTGATTCAATTAACAGGTTGAGCCATGCAATGTCTGAAGAAACAGAGAACCTGGCAATTATTGCATCAGAGGAGCCGCCTGTTATAAGCGAAACCCTCGATGATCTGTATGCACTGTCAAAAAAATATAAGATCAGGCCTTTGGGGTATCCCGTGATAAGGGATCTCGATAATATCGATCAGAAAGAACTGTTTGATATGAATATGCTGGTATATTCACCTTACTGGATAGATTATGCAAGGAAGGATGTTATCAGGTTCAACACCGAATACAGAAAGAAATTCCTTACAGAACCAACTGAAATGAGTTATGCCTGGCAGGGTTATGATATAGCATATTACTTTATAAGTGGACTGGCAATATATGGTAAGGATCTGCTTATACATCCGGAGATGCATAACCCGGATCTTTTGCAAACGGAATACGACTTTGAAAGAAATTCCCCTGAAGATGGTTTTGAGAATCAAAAACTATTTCCAGTAAGATTTGCGAAAGACTATGAATTAGAACTGGTTAATGAAGGTGATCCTTTTGATCTGAGGTAAAGAATACCTTTTCACAATACGGTTGTTGTCATTTTATGTTAATAAAACTTAACAATCGGGAATATATACATCGTTTAAATTGTCTATTTTCTGAAGTATGATTAAGGAATCGTACAAGTCATCCGAAGATTCTGATCTCGTCAGAGCCACTCTGGAAGGAGATAAGGAGGCTTTCGGAACCATTGTTCTGCGTTACCAGGCAATGGTGGCTCGTACGGTAAAAAGTATGTTGGGTGATTCTGTCTACGCTGAAGATATCGGACAGGAAGTTTTTATTAAACTGTATAACTCATTAGCTGATTTCAGGGGAGATTCAAAGCTTTCAACCTATATTCAGAGGATTGCGGTCAATCTTACACTGAATGAAATGAAAAGAAGAAAAAGGTTCTTTTCTATGTTTTCGCAGACGGGAAATAATGAAATGATTGAATTTGATGTACGTGAACCCAGTGGTGAAGAAAGGATTGAAGCGTCGGAAATTGTTCATAAGGCATTACAGGCTCTTGAACCTAAGTTTCGCATAATAGTTACAATGAGGATGCTTCAGGGCTATTCCACCAGGGAAACTGCTGAAATACTAAAGCTGCCCCTGGGAACTGTACTTAGCAGATTATCACGTGCCCAGGAACAGCTGAAACAAATTTTGAAAAACTATTAGTTATGAAATCATCGGAGATAAAGGATTTAATGATTGATTCACTGGATGCTGAAGCAAACACTACCAATGTGTGCAGACAGATGGAGGAACATGGAGTAGTCTTTGGATTCAGGGAAGGCTTTGCTGAGAAGGTCCTCGACAGGATATATGCCACAGGAATGAAGGTTAGCAGGGAGTTTGATTATTTGAGATCATTGAATTTCGTCTTTTATCGTATTGCTCTGACAGGTCTGGCGGCTATAATAATATTGCTTATATCAATATATCTCAAGGAAGGCTCACTCTCCTTTAACTCTTTCCTTGGAATAAATGACCCCAGTGCGGAGAGCATAGTTTGTCTTTTAACAGGTAATTAATAAAATGAAAGCAAAACCCATATTGATTATTATTGTAACTCTTGTGATCGGTTTTATGCTTGGTATGCTTACTTCTGCACAGCTAAGATACCAGAAGCTCAAGCCCGTCAGGGTCTTTTTCTCGGAAGAGAGGTTCAGGGATGGTTTCTACCAGGCCATCCAGCCCGATGAGCAGCAGAAAGCCAGGATTGACCAGGTTCTTGATAAATATGCCAGGATCAACAGCGATCTTCAGAACAACTTCAGAAGACAGCTTGAAGCAAATATGAAAGCTTTCAGGAAGGAGATTGATTCAAACCTGACAAAAGAGCAGATATCACGTCTTAAGGAGATGGACGAAAGACGTGAACAGATGATACGTCATAACAGGAGAATACATGATTATGATACTGTTGAGAGAAGAGGGGGCAGGCCGTATAATCAACGTGGTCAGCGGCGAACTGCTAATGATTCAGTCCGCTCAGTCAATAGTAAATAACAGGTAGTCAAGCAGGATCGGGAGATCATCGGGATTAACGCCGAGTGAAAGTAATAACTGCCTGTCATCCATATAAATCGATATAAACTTATTTTTCTTAAGCTTACCGCTTATAATACTTTGTCTGTAGTAATCAACTGCCTGCAATTGCTTACCTTTGCACAGCGCTATATGGCCCATGTTTATAAGGTCATGGGCATTTAATTTTCCCTTGGAAAGCCTGTCGTAATATTTTTCAGACTCATCCAGCCTTCCAAGAGCGAGGTAACAGAAAGCTATGGGCCTTAATATCCTAAGATTACCTGGTTCCTTGTATTCCACCCGGAAATAGTATTTAAGTGCCTTCTCATAATCTTTCAGATCAAGGTAACAGTGCCCCGTCATTATAACAGTATGGATATTATCTGGCTCCAGGTCACCTGCCTGCAGATAATACTCAAGGGCTTCTTCTATCCTGCCAAGCTTCCTGAGGCAGAAACCTATTTTCTTTATTGTCCATGCTTTTCTGTCGATCAGTTCGGCAAGCCTGTAATACTTTAATGCTTCATCATAATTTAGAGTTTGCTGGTAACAATACCCTGTCTTCTCGTACAACTGGACATCTGATGGTCTCTCATCTATCTGCCGGAGGAAAAGAGGGAGGGCATCTTCATAAAAGTTCTTGCTGAAGAAATAGTCAGCGAGCCCTGCTTCTGCATCCATGTTGCTGCACGTCATCCTGAAGAATTCAGAATTATAGATGTCCAGCTTGCCGGTGAACAGGTCCTCAAATTCTTTTTTGTAAGGCGATAACTTGAAAAACCGGTATATGTCCTGGAGATACTGTGTAACATTGATTCTGAAATTCCTGTATATATCAATGGCTGTTTCTTCTTCGTCCAGTTGCTGTAGTCCTTCCAGTTCCATTCGGAATACTTTGAGCATCATTGTTTTCTGAGATGTTGGAAGATATTTTAGGTTAAGCAGTAATGAATACTTATCTGAATTACAGATAAATGGAGTCTTATATAAAGCTTCTGCCAGCTCATTAGTACCCGGTCCCAGTATTTCATCCCTGTATATCTCATCAACAACTTCATGTTCAGGATAGAAAGGGATGAACCAGTTCTGGAAATCCTTAAAAAAATCAAAATGCTTCATGTTGGCAAAAGCCGACATATAAATATCTGCACCTTCCATCTGGAGCTTGGTAAGCTCCTCCATCGTCTTGAATATTTCCTCAGAGTCGCTGAACATATCAGACCAGTCTGGATTCTTCTCCTCAATTTTATCGTCCGGGAGTATATTATCAAGATCCAGCTTTTCTTCTATCCGCGGTTTAAGTTTGGCTACCTGCGGGAGTATTTCATCATGCAATTTACGACTGAGGTTCTCGGTCTCCCTGGATCTGATGGTCTGAAGAACGATTATCCTGCAGTGTTCCCTGAAATTTGAGTCATTGCTCAGGTTTGAAATGCGTTTGATTATTTCTGGATAAAGGGTGAACCTGTCATTATAATAATGGAGGTTAAGTATAAGTCCGGTCAGAGCCCTCTCCATCACCTGTTCCTGGCCGGCTTCATATATACGTATTAGGTGGTATAACTTTTCAGTCTGCCATGTCCTGAGTGAACTGAGGGTGATGGCAGATGTAAACAGGCTGGCCTCATACCATCTGAATTTACCTGAAGAGAGAATTATACCGATCAGGCTGTTTTCAGCTTCACCATAATAATCGGTAATCCATAAATGATTGAATATGTTACTGATCAATTGACCATGCTTTTTAGAGATCTCCGATTCAGGATCCGGGATAATTTCTGTACTGAGTTGCAGCCATTCATCAAGCTCAGATTTGAATATAAGGTCATCAACGCTCTCTACAATGGTCTTACCGCTCAGTTTCTGCTCTTTCTCTGCCTGTTCTTTTACCCAGTAGGTATGCCATCCGGAATAGTGTGACAATATGTCCTGTCGTGCCCTGTCTGCTAATCCAAGTATTGACTGGATCAGTTTGGTATATATCATATCCCTTTCAGGATCCTTAACGCCATCAATAGTGTAGGTAAGCATATTCCTGTAGGTCATGACCATGTTGTCAAACTCATCACGCAAATCGCTAAGAGATACATTTTTAAGCATATCTGACAGTATGTCAAGACTATGCTTGATCCTTTTCTCTGAAACAAGGTTGCATATATTTTTATGTTGTTTTATTATTTTTCCTACATCCATATCATTTCTTCTTTACAAAAATATCCTGCCAAAAGATCATGTGTTCTATCCGGAGCAAGTATCTGCAAGAATCAGACCGTAAATAAAGAACATGAAAAAACATCAGCTTTTAAATTGGTATCTGACCATGTATTACTATTGATAATTTTGAATCCATGGTCAGAAGTTATACCCCAGGCTGATAAAGGCTTTTATGGCACTGAAATATTTTTCGTGATCGTATAAACCATGCATGATACCTGCCCGTAAGGGTCCGAAAATGGAGGAATAGCCAACACTGAAACCATATCCTGCCAGGAAAGGATAACCTTTATCCGCAAAGGCTTCTTTTATCAGCGCAAAATTGGCCAGGATCCCCAAATGAAAAGAGGGGAACAATTCATAATCCGCCTGTGCCGATACTTCAGCCAGCCTGTTTATCCTGATCTCCCCGGGATGAAATCCGGCCATTGGTACAGAGCGTATTGTCAGGGGAGTCATGCCGCCAAGGAAATAAAAGTTATTCTGTTGCGATACCGTGTCGGTGTGTGTCAAATAAAGAAAATCGGCACCAAGACCGAATGTCAGCTTCTTTGACGTGGAAAAATAATGTCTGTAATGGCCTGAAAATGTATAGAATTTTTCGAATGCAGGCATCCCGTCCCTGTTTTCAGTATAGCTGGTTGATGAGAAGCTGGTTTTCGTCGAATAAGAAAGCAGCTTTGAAATACCTCCTGATAAGTTAAGAACTGCACCGTAGTTGGGAAAGTATTTGATATCAAGAGTATTTAGATTATACTCCATGTTGAGATTCATATAGTTATATGATATATACTTTAGTTCTTCAGGTGAAAGGAACTGAGGAAGGTAACTCAATGACTGGTATGTTCCTGAAATCTCAAGCATGTGGTTCAGACCAAATCTCTTAAACAGTGATACTCCCGGATAGAAATTTCTGGTTATAGTATTTCCGGTCTCCCCCCTTAACTCAAGCATTGGCATAAGCGAATTCTCAACGTAAAAATTAAGTGACAATCCATATTTCTGATTATGGTCGATGAATTGAAAATACTTTGACCTGGCCCTGAAATACTGTCCGATAGAGGCATCTGTCTCAAATTTGGATTTTTGTATGAGAGGATTTTTGACAGAAAACCTCAGGATGACACCGGACCTAAGACCATTGTCGTAATGCACCGAGGCATATAACATAGTTTTGGATAATTCTGTGCAGTCTATCATAAGGAGCAGCGAATCGTTTCGAGGGACTATCCTGTATTTTACCTTATCAAACCAGTTCTTGCCATAAAGGAGATCGATCCTTTCGGTTATCATCTCCTTATCCACTCTCTGGTACGGGTGTATATTAAGAACACCAAGGATCTGTTTCTTGGAGATCTTCTTGTTCCCATTTATCTGTATCCTGTCGAAGGAATAGAATTGTCTTCCAAGTATTTTATCAATAGGTGGCTGGGATTCAATCCTGTTAAGTGAATCAGCAATTCTTCTGAACTTTTCCTTGAAGGGGAGTGCTGCCCTGTATCCACGTTGTATGATCGTATCAATATTATCGAAAGATGTTGAGGAAAGGTCTTCTGTTTTTGGCTCAATCAGAATGTCTGCATATTTCTTTTGTTTTTCAAAATCATCCACTCCTATAAAAAACAGCAGCTGAGAAAGTATGTCCGTTACAGACTGAAGTTCCTCCTCGTTGCTCATATAACTACCTGTATAAGAAGCAATAACAATAGAAGCACCCATGTCGCGTGTTTCACTGACCGCCAGGTTGCGGACCATTCCTCCGTCGATGAGTAAGAGGCTGTCTATTTTCAACGGGGTAAAAATTGTTGGTACTGCAGAACTGGCTCTCATGGCATCAGAAAGATAACCACCGGTAAGCTCTGTCTTGGTGATGGTGACCAGATTGGTAGCCAGGCACATAAAAGGGATCGGCAGCTTTGAAAAGTCATCAATCCTCGCAGCTGGCCATGTATAATAACTTAACATTTTTTCCATCTGCTGACCATTGATAAGACCTGATGGTATGATGGATTTCTTTAATGCAAGGGGTATTGCGATAATATTATTATTGAAATATTTCTTTTCAGGGTAGATGATCTTGTTTTCAGGTATCTGGTTTGTCAGGATTAGATTCCAGTCAATGGCTTTAGACAGCTTTTCAATGCTGTCGGCAGAATATCCCATTGCATATAGACCTCCAATGATGCTTCCCATGCTTACCCCGGTGATGACATCAGGTCTTAGCCCCGCTTCCTCCATCACTTTAAGGACCCCAATGTGTGCCAGTCCGCAGGAGCCTCCGCCACTTAAGGCAAGACCGACTTTAGGACGAATGGTGCTGACCTGGGAATATGTATAATCCTGGGGATATATGAAAAGGATGAGCGACGAAATAATAATCACACGCAGGATGATATGTAATATACTTAACCGAAACTGTTTTAACCTGGTAATGATAAGGCTTATCATATGCAGCTTTCATTTCTTGTAATCAAAGATAATCAAGATATTACTTTTAAGTACATTTGCAGAATGAAAAATGGGATGATACGGGCAGGGGAGTGGCTGCCAGTAACAGGGAAAGAGATTGAAGCAAGAGGATGGGATGTGCCTGATGTGATTATTTTCAGCGGTGATGCATATGTTGATCACCCTTCTTTCGGTCCGGCTGTTATTGGAAGAGTAATAGAAGCCGCAGGAATGCGTGTTGCCATAGTACCACAGCCAAACTGGAAGGATGATCTGCGCGACTTCAGGAAAATGGGCAAACCCAGGTATTTTTTTGGTGTTACGGCAGGTAACATGGATTCAATGGTTAACCATTATACCGCAGCCAAAAGACTAAGATCGGATGATGCGTATACCCCGGGAGGTAAGGCCGGCTTCCGCCCTGATTATCCTACAATCGTTTATTCCCGCATTCTTAAGAAATTATATCCGGATGTCCCGGTAGTGATAGGAGGTATAGAAGCTTCCATGAGGCGACTTACACATTATGACTACTGGAAAGATACCCTTGAACCATCTGTCCTGGTCAGCAGTGGTGCTGACTTGTTGATATACGGAATGGGGGAGCAGCCTGTAAAAGAGCTCGTCAGGCTTTTACTCAAAGGGATACCTTTCTATTCCCTCAAGACTATACCTCAGACGGGGCTTGTACTTGACAGGGACGACTCATTACCGGTTCAGTCGGGCTGGAAGGATATACTCCTGCATTCTTTTGAAGAATGTGTATCTGACAGGAAAGTTTTCGCTGATAATTTTGTGAAATTTGAGAAGGAATCACACAAGATAGTTCAGGCCCGCCTGACAGAGCCTTGTGGTAGTTCCATGGTGGTTATTAATCCTCCATTTATGCCCGCAAATGAAGAGGAAGCTGACAGTACCTATGATCTTCCCTATACCTATATGCCACATCCAAAATACATGAAAAAAGGCATTATCCAGGCATGGGAGATGATCAGATTCTCAGTCAATATTCATCGTGGCTGTTTCGGCGGATGCAGCTTCTGTGCGATTGCTGCTCACCAGGGAAAACAAATAGTAAGCCGTTCGGAAAAGTCGATAATGAAGGAGGTACGGAAAATTACGTCATTACCTGGATTTAAAGGTCACCTAACTGACCTTGGGGGACCATCAGCAAATATGTACAGGATGAAAGGGTTAAAACAGGAATTGTGCATGACCTGTACCAGGCCGTCATGTATATGGCCAGATGTTTGCAGGAACCTTGATACTAATCACAGTCCTCTCACAGAGCTATACAGAAAAGTTGACAGTGTGGAAGGCGTGAAGAAATCATTTATAGGCAGCGGACTCAGGTATGACATGTTATTTGCGGATTGGAATCCTAAAGCAGGCAGGGCAGAGAGGGAATACCTCGGGGAACTGGTAGCTAAGCACGTGTCAGGAAGACTTAAGGTGGCTCCTGAACATACATCGGAAAGTGTATTGTTCTGGATGAGAAAGATGCCCTTCAGTCTTTTCGTGAAGTTGAAGAAGAAATTTTATGAACTGACGGGTAGCCTTGGTCTTCCCTACGAAATAATACCATATTTCATCTCGTCACACCCTGGATGCACAGAAAATGATATGAAAAAGTTAGCGGAAGAGATGAAACGCACCGGTATCCGTCCGGAGCAGGTTCAGGATTTTACGCCTACCCCGATGACACTTTCGACACTGATGTATTATACAGGATTTGATCCTTATACAGGAAGGAAAGTGTATGTGGCGAGGAATATTGATGAGAAGAAAAGGCAAAAGGAATATTTTTTCTGGTACAGGAAAAAACATTTCCCCGGGAAGAAGGAGTCAGTGGAAAAGCGAAAATAAAGATCCGGCCGTGTTAACAGGATCAATATCTGCGCGCGTTCAGATTATACGGGATCCTGAGCGGGAGGCTCAAGGTATCGCACAGGTTTGCTGTTCTTTTTGGCATACTCGATCTCACTCATTGTGGAAGATCCTATATACCCGCCAACATTAACAACAAATATCTCGTCTGCCAGATCAATCTTACGCTTGTGCATTTCATCCAGCATCTCCTTTGTATTGTCTGACCATACTTCATTATCTCCGGAGTGTCCGAACAGGCCAACACTTATTACTATATACCCTTCAAGCGTGAGTTTTTTCTGTACAGCCAGGAATTCATCCTTGAATTTAGTACTGCCACACAGTGTGATTATCCTGAATTTTTCTACCATAGTCAGCAGGATTCATGTTTACCTGTGAAGATAGTCTTTTATCTGAGAAACATATTCCCTAAAAGGGTTCTTCCGCTTTTCCAGAAGGCCCTGAAGAACGGATCATCAGTTACATAAACCACCTCGCCTGTCCCGATACTTTCGGATCCTATAACCAGGGTGTTCTTTACCTTGTCTTTGTATTTGAAACCGGCAAATCCTGAAACAGGTTCTTTATCGAGGACATACCCTATATTATTACCTTTTTCAAGAAACGGGTAACCTGGTGATCGCTTCAGGATAAACCATTCACTGCCCATGCCGAAAGCATAGGGATGTGTATCATCTAGATGGACCCTGTAAATGCTGCCTTCAGACCTGTTCGCAAGTGAGTACCTCCTGTCAGTTTCGTACTCATACTTCTTGAGGAGTGTCGTATCATCACTCCTGGTCTTTTTATCGGTGGTCTTAATTTCTGATGCTCGTTTTTTAATGCCACTGGCGAGGGAAGTTGATGGAAATCCGGCAAATATTGAAACAGCCCGTTCAAAAGCTACCACTTTACCCCCTCTTTTTATAAAGTCCATTATAGTGTCTTTTTGCTGTTTTGAATATGTACCGGAAGTGATTATCAGTATTTTATATTTGCTGAGATCTGCATTTGGTGACCTGTCAATATTAATTAATGAAACAGGGTAATTAAGTTCTCTTTCAAAGTAAAACCATAGTTCTCCAACTGAGGATGAAGATGTCTTCTCACCACACAGGAGGGCTATATTTCGTTTCTTCATGAGAGGAGAATAACCCGAACCGAAATCCCTTCCGCTCTGAACAAGTCCTGTATTGCTGGTGATAAGTTCGACCTGGCATTCGTTGGCAGCATTCGTGACTGTGCTGTCAAATCCCGTTTTGAGATGTTTATTATCACCACGCGCGACTATTATACTTCCCCTGTTGAATTGCCTGTTTCCTATTCTGAATGGCTTCAGGGCATATCTCAGTCTCACATCCTTACGGTAAAGTGCAGCCATAAACTTTAACTCATCAAACCCGGTAAAGTCGACTATATAGGCATAAGGTGTATCTTTTTCAACTTTGTTGGCTATCTTCCTGGTCTCAACTTTTCCTGAATCAGCCGCGATCCTGTCTTTTAAGGCATAGGCTTTGAGGTTATATACGAATGGAAGTGCCCAAGCTGTCAGGTCATAGCTGATTGAATCGGACATTCTGCTATGGGGTTCAAAGAGTACCTCAAGCAAATGTGATTCGGGCTGATAAGCACTTACCAGTATATCGCCCCTTTCTATCGTGACTTCCCCTTCCTTGTTCCTGGAATAGTCAAATGCTGAGTATTTTTTACCAGTATTTCCTGCATAGCTGTATCTTATCTGATTATTATCAAGCAGCTGTAACAGGGCCTTTACATTTGATTTTTCGTTTGTACCTTTTATGATAAATGATTTATACCTGTAGGACGGATTATTCCCTGAACTTTCAAAATATTTATTGAACTCGGAAACCAGGCTGTCGCGGTTTTCACAGGCCACCTTGATGGTAGCCATTGAAGATGTAAAGTGGCCATCTATTCTTTCTTTTAGCGTAAGTGTATCCCCCGATTCCTGTTTATATGCCAGTCCTGATGCTCCTCCGCCGCCCTGTTCGTAAGTAAAACCCATGGCTCCGTTGAACAGTGGCCAGGTATCTCCGTAACTGGGGTAAAAAAGGTCGAAATTCTCCTTTGTGAAATAGAGTCTGAATTTACGATCGAAGAGGGCAGCATTGCCTTTGCCCATCAGTTTATGGAACTCATGCTGCCAGGGAGTTAGTATATCATGCCAGGGATTGGCACCAGGAGCAAAAAAGTAGGTGGATTCCGGTCCCATTTCATGAAAATCGGCATGTACCTGTGGCATTACCTGCCTGTAAAGCCTTATCTTCTGTTGCGATTCAGCCTGTGTCTGCCAGGTCCAGTCGCGGTTAAGGTCGAACAGGTAGTGGTTGGTTCTTGATCCGGGCCAACCTTCGTGATGCTCCCATGCATTAGGATCGGGATTCATAAAACTGCTCATGGCTGTCCTGTATCTTTCTGTGTACAGGTCATGTCCGTCTGGATTCTGACAGGGATCAATTACCACTATACATTCCTTCAGATATTCCGATATACCCGGGAAGGAGCCTGTTACAAGGGTGTACAGTGTTTTCATGGCAGCTTCAGTTCCTACAGCCTCATTACCGTGTATATTATAACTCAGCCATATGAACGGTATCTGTTTTCCTTTGACTTCTCCCTGCAGCAACCCTGTTTTTATCAGGTTGTTCTTCCTGTATCTCTCCAGATCTGCTATGTTTTCAGGAGCTGAAACAAAGCATACCCCAAGTGTGCGACCTTCATAAGTCTTTCCATACTCCCTGAACTCTGCCATGGGGGATTGCTTTGCAACATACCTGAAGTATTCTATCGCTTTGTACTGCCATGTGAATTGTGATCCCAGTTCGTATCCGAGGAACTCATCAGGGGTACTGATACCCTGAGATTTTAATGTTACTGATAGTAATGTAAGTGTGATGGCGCAAAGAAGAAGTCTTTTCATTTATTAGGTTTTTAACATTGAATGGTTAAATATAATCTTTTTTCATATCACCTGAATATGATTTCAATCTGCTTTTAAACAGTGATGTAAGCTTAATAATATCTTGAAAAAGTTAAAATAGTTAATTGGTATTATCCGGTCTTTATGGAAACAGATTAGTGATGTTAAGCATAAGAGTTGAATAAGTATTTAAAATTCTTATTTTTGCTATCCTGTTAAATTAGTTCAATTATTAATTAAATATCAGATGTTAAGGATCAGGTTTTTGCAGATACTGACATGTTCTTTGTTTTTAATTTCATTTGTCGGTCAGGCTGATGCACAGATGAGACGAAGGAGAGGAAACAGGATTGAGGTAACGGGGTGGTCGGATGATTCTCATTTCATGTTAAGGACTTTTGATATTAATAATAATCCAGTAATAAAGAAGGTTGATGCTAGGACCGGCAAGTCGGTTGTAATACAGTCCGAAAAAACGGCAAGAGAGCTTTTGGCGGCTTCCATGCGTGAAGGAACATCACTGGCATACGGAGATATTATATCTCCCGACGGAAAATGCGTTGTTAAAAGCAGGAATAATGACCTGTTCTATTTCAGGCTTGGTGACAAGGAGTGGTCGAGACTTACTCATGATGATATTCCTGAGGTTAATGTACGTTTCTCACCCGACGGCATAAAGCTGGCTTATACAAAGAACAAGGATCTGTATGCTTACGATCTTACTCGCAGGAAGGAGATAAGGCTTACAAGAGATGCCTCTGACAAGATTTACAACGCCTACGCTTCATGGGTTTATATGGAAGAGATACTTGAAAGATCGAGCCATTATGCAGCTTTCTGGTGGTCACCGGACAGTAAAAAAATAGCATACCTCAGAACAGATGAGAAAGATGTTCCGGTTTTTACCCTTAACAGGCTGGATGAGCCGGATGGTATTCATGGAAGAATTGAAGCTACGCCTTATCCTAATCCAGGTGACCCAAACCCGAAAGTCCGGATGGGGATAGTTGATGTTGAAACAGCAAAAACTTACTGGGTGAAAACGGATTATAATGTAGACCAGTACCTGGCATGGCCGTTTTGGACTCCCGACAGTAAAAAACTTGCAGTCCAGGTTCTTAACCGCGACCAGAATGATCTTAAAATACTGCTTGCTGATCCTGCTGCGGATAAGACCAGGCAGATTTATGAGGAATCACGAAAAAGCTGGGTTGAGATCCATGAGGATATCTATGTTATGAAAAACGGATCCGGTTTTATTGTAAGAAGCGACAGGAACAACTGGCAAAACCTTTATTATTATGACTGGGATGGAAATCTTATCAGCCAGCTTACAAACCTTAATTTCAGGGTAACAGGTATAGAAAGGGTAGATGAAGCCGGCAAGGAGGTATATTTCACAGCTACTGGCCCTGAATCAACAGATAGTCATGCTTTCAGGGTTGGACTGGACGGTAAGAATCTTGTTCAGCTTACTTCAGGGGGAGGTACTCATAACATATCCATATCTCCTCAGGGATCTTATTATATTGACACATGGAATTCTCTGGACAGTGCTGGTTCAATGATAGCATACAACAGGAAAGGGGAAAAGCTGAGAACTGTATACACTTTCGAACAACCGGTTTTCGATCCGTTGCGGAACTCCAGTTCCAAAATGATTAAGATAATGACATCTGACGGGCAATTTAACATGCCGGCAATAATTACGTATCCTGTCAATTTTGATCCATCAAAGAAATACCCGGTAGTCTTTACTATTTATGGAGGTCCAGATTCCAAAAATGTATATAACCGCTGGCGGGGCAGCACTCCTTCATGGTATTCAGAGAACGATATTATAACTTTTACTGTGGATCATCGTGGTTCGGGCCAGTTTGGGAGGAGGGGTCTGGATTATCTTTACCGTAATCTTGGTAAATGGGAGATACTCGATTATGAAGACGCTGTTAAATGGTTAAGAACCAAGCCTTTTGTTGATTCAACTAAGATCGGTATCTCCGGCAGTTCTTATGGCGGTTACATGACATGCATGGCACTTACTCGCGGTGCAGGTTACTGGACACATGGTTTTGCAGGTTCTTCTGTTACTGACTGGAGGTTGTATGACGACGTGTATACTGAGAGATATATGGATACTCCTGTGGACAATCCGGAGGGATACAGGGAAAGTTCAACCCTCACATATGTCAGTAACTATAAAGGAAACTTATATATGACTCACGGGGACATGGATGATAATGTCCATTACCAGAACTCTATTTATCTGATATCAAGACTGGAGGACAACAACAAGGTATTCGGGTTTATGCTTTATCCTGGCGGACGTCATGGCTGGGGCGGCGAAAAAGCAGTACATTCAGGGAATGAGGCCCATCGTTTCTGGTTAAGAAATTTTTTCGGAAAAGAATAAGGATATTTAACTTAATACTCTAAATTTCAAAATCCAAACACAACTTTTATGATAATAGGTATTCTCAAAGAACAAGGATCTGAAAACAGGGTGGCAATACTACCCGGGGAGGTTTCAGTCCTTAAAAAAATGGGTATTGAAGTATTAACGGAGCACGGAGCCGGAGCCCGGGCTTACGCTACCGATGATGAATATTCCGGGGCAGGAGCAACTCTGAAATCAAGGAAAGAGGTTATTTCTGAGGCTGCAATGCTGCTATCGGTAAACCCTCCGGTTGATGACAAAATTGATTCCTTCAGTGAGGACCAGATCCTCTGCTCAGTACTCAATCCCGTTGAGAACAGGGAATGGCTTGAGAAAGCCAGGATCAGGGGACTGACGGTATTGGCGCTTGATCTGATACCCAGGACAACAAGGGCACAGTCGATGGACATCCTCTCTTCTATGGCCACTGTTTCCGGTTACAAGGCAGTATTGGATGCTGCAGCACTGTTGCCAAGGTTCTTCCCTATGTTTATGTCTGCAGCAGGAACGATTAAGCCAGCCCGTGTACTTGTACTTGGTGCAGGTGTGGCAGGACTTCAGGCAATTGCCATATCCCGTAAGCTTGGTGCTGTAGTTGAAGTCTTTGATGTTCGTTCAGCTGTTAAAGAAGAGGTAAAAAGCCTGGGAGGAAAATTTATAGAGGTTGAAGGTGCCAAAGAGGATGCCTCTGCTGGTGGTTATGCTGTTGAGCAGACAGAGGAGTTTAAAAAGAAACAGCAGGAACTTATTCAGCAAAGAGCCATCGCATCTGATGTTGTAATAGCCACGGCACAGATCCCGGGGAAAATAGCACCTGTACTGCTATTAAAAGATACAGTGAACAAGATGCGACCCGGTTCGGTAATCGTTGATCTCGCTGCATCGACAGGAGGAAACTGCGAATTGACAGAAAATAGTAAAACCATAATAGTAAATGGCGTAAATATTATAGGTAAATCCGATTATCCTTCAGCGATGCCAACTGATGCAAGTAAAATGTTTGGTAATAACCTGATCAACCTCCTTAAAATAATGGTAGACGGAGAGGGAGAACTTGCTCTTAATATGGAGGATGAAATAATTAACGGAACAACCGCGGTTCATTCAAAAGAATATATTAGTCAGCGGGTAAAACAATTGCTAAATATTAAATAATATATATCATGGAAGACTTTTTAAAATTTTTCTTACTGCACAGGGAAGCTATTTTTATAGTAATACTTTCAATATTTCTTGGAATTGAAGTGATCAGTCATGTCCCGGCTATTCTTCACACTCCGCTTATGTCGGGCGCCAATGCTATCCATGGTGTGGTAATAATTGGGGCTATAATCGTTATGGGCCATGCAGAAACCACAGGAAGTCTTATTCTCGGTTTTCTTGCAGTAGTACTGGGGACTCTGAATGTTGTCGGAGGTTTTGTCGTTACTGACAGGATGCTGGAAATGTTCAAGAAGAAGAAATAGTTAAACCTGATCACAAAAAATTAAAAATTCGGATCTATGAACCAGTTACCTCAACTATATACAGGAGACGCAATCTTAGAGATCACATACATAATTACTTCGGTACTTTTTATTATCGGACTGAAGATGTTAAGCCATCCCCTTACCGCACGCCGTGGAAACTTCCTTGCTGCAATCGGCATGGTGATGGCAATAATAGCGACATTTCTTTTTCATCATAAAGATGGTAAGCCAATTGGCAATATAGGTTTAATTCTTGTTGCAATGGTTATAGGGACCATTATCGGATGGGTGATAGCCAAAAGGGTTAAAATGACTGCGATGCCACAACTTGTTTCTTTCTTTAACGGGATGGGGGGGGCTGCTGCGGCTCTCATTTCAATGATGGAATTCCCGCATATAAGACCCGAACTTATTGCAAAGAGCGGTATGGCCAATGGTGAAGTACTCGCTATTCTGCTCGGACTTATGATTGGTACAGTATCCTGGGCAGGAAGTATGATAGCCTTCGGCAAGCTGGACGGGAAAATAGGCGATTTGCGAATAAAAGCCATGCGTTATGTAAACCTGACCCTGTTGGTCTTCCTCATTGGTTTTATTGTGTTTATCATGACACGACATGTACAGGCTAGCAGCGAGCTTACACCTCTTATATATGTAATGTTTGCTGTTTCTGTACTATATGGTGTACTGTTTGTTATGCCTATCGGAGGTGCGGATATGCCTGTCGTGATATCACTCCTGAACTCTTTTACAGGTGTGGCAGCAGCTATGGGTGGATTCCTTTATAATAACCAGGCCATGCTGACAGGAGGTATACTTGTCGGATCAGCAGGTACCATCCTTACTGTACTGATGTGTAAGGCCATGAACCGTTCACTGTTCAACGTTATTATTGGTGTATTCGGTGGGACAGGCGAAGCACACGCAGATGGAGGAGGAACGGTTAAAGAGATCTCCATATCTGATGCTGCCGTTCTTCTGAGTTATTCAAAAAAAGTGGTCATCGTACCCGGTTACGGACTTGCTGTAGCACAGGCACAGCATATATGCCACGAGATGGATAAGCTCCTTGATGAAAAGGGAGTGGAAGTTAAATATGCTATTCATCCGGTTGCCGGACGTATGCCCGGTCACATGAACGTGTTGCTGGCTGAAGCGGATGTGCCTTATGAAGAGCTTGTTGAGAGTGATGAAATAAATCCGGATCTTCCAAATACTGATGTTGTTGTGGTTATAGGAGCCAACGATGTTGTTAACCCTGCTGCTGAGGATGATCCGTCAAGCCCTATATATGGTATGCCCATCATAAAAGCAAGAGACGCAAAGAATATTATAGTAATGAAGCGTGGAATGGGGAAAGGATATGCTGCCATAGAGAACATGCTTTTCTTCAATGATAAGACAAGGATGCTTTTCGGTGATGCTAAAGCTTCATTGCAGAATCTTGTCAACGAAATAAAAGACCTGTAGCTCATTAAGCAGGTAATAAAAATGTTTTAATATGAATGTTTACGCAGAGAGGCTCGCTGCTCTTAGGGGATCATTAGAGGAAAGGAACATTGATTACCTTCTTATTCCTTCTTCAGATCCTCATATGGGTGAGTATATCCCTGAACACTGGAGAATTATAGCGTGGCTTACCGGTTTTACCGGATCAGCAGGTACCGTTGTAGTATCACAGTCTTTCGCAGGCCTGTGGACCGATTCACGTTATCATATACAGGCTGAATACCAGTTGAAAGGTAGCGGCTTCATGCTTGTAAAGCAGATATACAGTGGGAGCACCGATTATGTTGAATGGCTTTCAGAAAATATTTCATCCGGTCAGCGTCTGTGTTTTGACGGCCGGATTGTACCGGTAGGACTATTAAGAAAACTGGAGAATGCTCTTGATGGCGGGAAAGGGATGATCGATATCGAATGTGATACTGTAACGGCATTATGGACCGATCGCCCGGCAATGTCTGCTGATCAGGCATTTGATCTTTCGGTGGAATTTGCCGGAAAGGACAGAAAAACGAAAATAGCCGAGGTAAGGGCGGAAATGAATAAAGCCGGTGTAACACATCATCTTCTGACTTCTCCTGATGATGTAATGTGGTTGCTTAATATTCGTGGTAATGATGTCAGGTATACTCCTCTTTTAATGTCATTTGCCCTGGTGGGGCAGAGCCATATACTGTTATTTGTTGATGAGAGCAAGGTGCCTTATAAGCTTGCTTCCGAATTGGATAAATTGTCTGTTGTGATGCTCCCCTATGAGGAGACAGCAGGAATGCTGACAACCCTGGAGGAGGGATCCGTTATATTGCTTAATCCCGCTACTGTTTCTGCTTCTCTCTACAATTCAATTCCTAGGTATGTTAAAATCGTTGAGGATGTCACTGTGCCCACGAAGATGAAATCGATAAAGAATAAGGTGGAAATAGCAAATCTGGAGAAGGTGATGATTTCTGATGGTGTGGCCCTGACGCGGTTTTTCCACTGGATTGAATCCAATTTAGGATCAATACCTATGTCAGAGCTTTCCCTGACAGACAGGCTTAATCACATCAGGCTTGAACAGGAAAATTGCCTGGGCCCAAGTTTCTGCCCTATCATAGCTTATAATGAACATGCCGCACTCCCTCATTATTCAGCTACTTCCGATACCGATTATGTTTTAGGTACTGATGGTATTTTACTGGTCGATTCAGGTGGTCAGTACCTCGGAGGAACAACCGATATAACAAGGACAATTACACTAGGTCAGCCTTTTGAAAAGCAGAAGAAAGATTTTACACTTGTCCTTAAAGGTACTATTGACCTTTCCATGCTGAAATTCCCGTATGGTACAAGGGGAGTTCAGATAGATATGATGGCACGCAGGGCGCTGTGGGACAGCGGTTTGAATTATGGCCATGGTACAGGTCACGGAGTAGGATTCTGCCTGAGTGTTCATGAAGGACCGATGGGGATCGCTCCCGGAGTAACAGCTACTTCAAAGACAGTACTCGAACCGGGAATTCTGATATCCGATGAACCAGGCATTTACCGTGAGGGTGAGTATGGTATCAGGACGGAGAACCTGTTGTTGTGTTATGAAGATGAGATGACCGATTTCGGCAGGTTTCTAAGGTTCCATACCGCATCACTCTGTTATATTGACAGGTCTCTTATCGATGATACACTGCTGAATCAGGAAGAAAAGGACTGGCTAAATACCTATCATGAAGAGGTGTTTGACAGGCTTTCTCCTTTCCTCTCAGGTGAAGAAAAGACATGGTTGCGGACAAAGACCTCCCGGCTGTAAAATGAGCGGGATAAATTCTATCTCGCAGGTTTCATCACATCTTCCATTAGCGTAACATCCATAACAGGGAACTCTGTTATTCTTAGTTTTGCGCATCCGTAGGGTACCAGCTTTATTATTTCCGGATCTCCTTCCGGCTTAACAGGACTTAACGGTGGAATATCGGCAGAATTATCCTTCATGGTCCATTCCGGGATCCTTATGCCACGTGTGGTTATTACCAGGGGAGCATCCTGTGTTACTTTTACATACCTTCCTGAATCAGAGGACCATACCATATCGCCTTTATCCGCAAACGGATACTTACCCACAGGATTCTCTGCCAGTTTCATGTTGCGCATGACATTATTCCTGTCGATAAGGAGACCGTAATTCCAGGGACTGAGGGGAGATATCTGCCAGTCGACACTTCCCCTGTAGCCGAAGTTATCATAGTTGATCTTAACACTCTTATAGTCTTTATCAATGCGAAGGGAAAAATAGAGAGGTCCCCTTTGGACAGACAAGGCCCTGTTATACCTTTGTTCAACCCTTATTTTCATTGGTATTTCAACTGATACCAGGTCGCCGTCTTTCCATCTTCTGTCCACCATGAATTCTGAACCACCTTTGACAGTCTTGCTCTGATTCTTATATTTTATTATTACAGAATCCGCCCATCCCGGTGCCCTAAGGTAAAGAGGAAACCTGACCGGGTGTTCCATTTTCATTGTCAGCCTGACCGATCCGTTAAACGGATAATCAGTATCTTCTGTTATTTTAACCTTTTTACCATTGGCTACCTTTGCAGTTACAGATGAAGGGCCATATGTAACTAGTGCCAGGCCATTGTCATTGGTAGCCATCCACATACTTTCAACAAATTTGGGCCAGCCCTGGTGCATATTGGCAAGACAACAAGCGAAATTGGGCATCAGGCCGTAGATATTAGAGTAATCTCCATTGCTGCTCCAGTCGCGTTTTGCACCTGAAACAAGTACCTGGTTCGATTGCTGATCATATTGGTGTGACCACATATCAGGCATCGTGGTCCCGGGCAGCGAATTATAGGTCAGTAATTCAATCCTGTCAGCCAGACTGTTTTCACCAAGAATCTCATACAACTCTTCGAGTGAAAACATGTATTCAACAACCGAGCATAGTTCTGTTCCCCTGTTTGGAGTATTGCCTGAAAGGTGCTCATCGCCCGAGAACCTGCCTCCTGCCTGACCATGATTGATGTCATACTTCCTGATGCCGGCAAGAACAGCATCTTTGTACCTGTCATCCTTTGACTGCTGATACCATAAGCCCGGATATTTTATTGCCATGGCATTGTTGACCACATGGGCTGTAAGACCGACAGAACCCCAGTTAAGAGGGATCTTTTTATCTACAACAGCAGCTGAATCCCACGGGAATTTTTCATAGTATGAAGTCCAGTCAAAGCTGTTATTCTGTATCGATTTGACCGTTTCAAGCAACCATGGTTCTCCCGTCTGCCTGTAGAGCCAGTACCCGGTGACTGCATTTTCCATAGCCCTTACCCCCCTCCATTCCTTATCGGGCCAGTCAGGAGGTGTATCATGCAGGTATCTGAAATATTTCATAAGTACATCCAGTGCTCTTTTGTCACCGCTTCCCTCGTAATATTGCATAAGTACTTTATTGGCTACTGCAAGGGGCCATCTGTCCTTATTTTTAGACGGACCATACCAGCCGCTGTCAGTACTGCTGGCTATTATCGGTTCAATCCATCTTTTCACTTTCTGAATGAGAGTATCATTATTCAGCTCGTAGGCAAGGGGTACAAGACCATCGAGATAATAGGGCCCTCTTTCCCATGCTTCACCATCCTTGCCTCTCCATGATGAATTAACAAGGTCGGGCCAGAAATCATCGAGGTTTCCGGTAAGTCCTGATGCCTGATCCTCAAGCTGTGACAGCAACCATCCTTCAGGCCTGACAGCACCAAGGGGTAGCTTAATATATGCATTCTTGTGCAACTCGGGAGGGTTGCCTTTATAGTTAACATTAATGTTTCCTTCATTACATGATGCGAATAATAAGAGCAAAGAGGCCAGAACGGGTAAAAGGTATTTTTTCATTGTAAAAGTATTTATACAGGCGATGATCCCGATTTCAGGTAAATGTATAAAACTTTAACCGGATGTTGCATCTGGAGCCGAAATTATAACAAAGAATCAATGATGATGAAAGCCTGATTCTGAAAGCTGTCATTCGGTAGTCATTCACTAGTCATTCAATGGTTAATCAACTGGCATTGATGGCCTGACACTCAGCAATCCCCTCCTGGGAGGGGCGGGAGTGGGTTGATTTTGGTTCACGGAGTAACAAACCAATGACAATGTATCACGATCCGCAGGACCCAAATCCTCTATTCTGTCCTTACTGAACTGGCAGGATTGGTTATGGCTGCCTGGTATGCTTTATAACTGATCGTAATGAAAGTTATAAGTATGGTCAGCAGCGATGATACTATAAGCAGGGTAATGCTTATATTGGTCCTGTAAACATAGTTCTCGAGCCAGTTGCTCATGAAATAATATGACACCGGAACCGCAATGATAATACCAATTATAATAAGAACCAGGAAATCCATGGAGATAAGTCCCAGGATAGTACCTTCACTGGCTCCGAATACTTTTCGTATACCTATCTCCTTTGTCCGTTGTTCTACCATATAGGAAGCAAGCCCGAACAGTCCAAGGCAGGCTATCAGGATAGCAAGGATAGTAAATATTGTAAAGATCAGTCCACGTTTCTCATCAGCTTCAAACTGCCTGTTAAACCTTTCGGTAAGATAAGTATAGGTGAAAGGCTGGTCGGGGAAAACCTCGTTCCATTTTGATTCGATGAAGGAAATGGTTGATTTTGTGTCTTTGCCGCTAAGCTTTATATAGATAATATTGTTCAGAGGACGCCATATAAGAAGTAGTGATTCAATCCCATTGTACATCCCGGTCTGATGATAATCCTTCATGACTCCAATTACCCTTGCACGTATTGTATTGGCATCTCCAAGTTCAACTTTTTTACCAATTGGCTCCTGCCATGCCATACGGTTTACAAATGTCTGGTTAACAATTACACCTGTCAGAGTATCTGAAGGCATATCTTTCTGGAAATTACGGCCTTCATCCATTTTGATGCCTAAAGCATCAATAAAATCATAATCAACGACTGCGAAATTGACCCCTTTCTGTACCATCCCCTGGTCGGTCTCTACATTAAATATAACTTTTCCGGATCCTTCTCCAATAGGGGTGTTTGTGGATGTAACATACTTGATATTAGGGTTTTCAAGCAGCGTCTCTTTTAAGACAGGGTATTTTCTTGCCATCCTCTGGTCATTAAGCTGAAGACCAATAACATTAGTCTGGTCAAATCCCTGGTCCATATTTTTCATATAATTTATCTGCTTATATACTACCAGGGTGCAGATAATCATGATAACAGAAACAGCGAACTGGGTTACAACAAGGATTTTACGGAACAGGCTTCCGGCCGACCCCTGTGTTATTTCCCCTTTCAGTACTGTTACCGGACTAAACCTTGACAGAAAGAATGCCGGGTAACTGCCACCTATTATTCCTACTATTATGATAATGCCCAGGATAGTGAGCAGAAACACGGGACTATAAAGGATATGCAGATCGAATGATTTACCTGCAAGCAGGTTGAACTTTGGCAGAAGTACAATAAGGAGGATGGTACTGAGAATAAGTGACAAAATTGTAAAAAACGATGATTCTGAGAGGAACTGCAGGATAAGGGGACCTCTTCTCGATCCTACAACTTTGCGCAGTCCGACTTCCCTGGCTCTTCTGGTTGACCTTGCTGTTGCCAGGTTCATATAATTCATTGCCGCAATAAGTACAAGGAACAAGGCCACTATAGCAAATATATATACATAGGTGATGCTTCCTGTCGGTTCTGGTTCATTGGCGTTTGTTGAATAGAGATGTATCCTTGTAAGTGGTTCGAGGATATATTCTATCTTGATATTCATAGGACCGAAAATAGGCTTCATGTATTGCTCATACATTCCCTGTATCTTTGTTTCAAAAGGTTTAATATCGAAATCCGGAGGGAAAAGCAGGTAAGTGAACACACCGAAATTGCCCCAGTTTCCAAGTTGTTTCGGGAGATTATTCCTGGCTGCCAGGGCGTCGTACCTGAAATGTGAGTTTGTGGGAATATCCTGGATGACACCGGTTACCTCATATGTGTTTGAACCGGCTGTAAGAGTTTTGCCGATAGGATCCTCTTTACCAAAGTACTTGTTGGCAACCTTTTCGGTAAGGATTATTTTATTTGGTTCGCGAAGAGCCGATTTCACCTCTCCTTTGAGGACCTTAATGGTAAAAATGTCAAATAAGGTGGAATCAACAAAAAAGAAATTATCCTCATTGAATTCTTTATCTTCATATTTGTAAAGAGCCCTGGGCATATTAATAAACCTCACGAATGATTCGACCTCCGGGTAGTCTTTAACAACCTGGGGCCCGAAAGGGATTTGTGCAACATTCCAGGTAAACTGGTCATCCGGTTCAGTAATTTTTGATGATACCCTGTATATTCTGTCGGCATTAGTGTTATAACGATCGTAACTTATCTCATCAGCAACATAAATTATAAGGAAAAGGGCGCTTGTTATTCCCAGGGTAAGACCCAGTATATTGAGCAGGCTGTATCCGATATGCTTTGTGATATGCCTGAGGGCGGTTTTGAGGAGGTTTTTCAGCATGATGATTGGGTTTGTTTTATTCAAATTTATTATTTATTGTCTTTACAAAATAATAGTCATCACAAATTAACAATGCATTAACAGTGTTATTTTTCTTCAAGTACCTTTATGTCATCAAACCAGGCAACACCCTGGCCCGGCATGGTTAAGACCATGTTTGTCCTGAATCCGGCAATACTGTCATCAGGAACAGTCACAAAAGTCATGTACTGCTTCCAGGTTTTTCCCGGAACAAACCGGGCCTTTCCGAAGTTTCCCAGGCTTATTTCGACATACTGCGGTTCATCTTTTTTATGTAATAGACGATCATTTTTCTTTTTAGTTACAACGGAAAACCTTTGTTCCGGGTCCGATTTGGCCCATAACGATATCACATATGTTGTCCCGGATCTGACTTTGAATGGAAAGAACCTGACCGTTACTCCCTTGTCCTGTTCGGGTGTAACCAGTCTTAAGGAATGATTGCCTGAATGATGCTCCCTTGTGTCCAGGAAAAAGGTGGCACCCCTGTCTCCTCCGGGTCTGGCATAACATGCTGAAGGGACTCCCGGGGTGGAAAGATCTTCAAATCCCGGATCCTGCAGAAGGTTTTCCTTACCTGCAGCATCAGATGTTATGTTATTGCTGGTACTGATTATATATACTTTTGACCCGTAAGGGGATATCTGATCAGAGATGATACCACCACTGATGGCTATTTCCCTGTTCTCAAATAGTACGGTGGCTTTTCCAAACCGGAAGCCTTTGATCCTTATAGAAGCATTTACCGGGGAGTTGGACCTGTTGACAGCCATAACCGCCAACTGCCCATTATGCGTTCTTGATGTCACAATGATGTTGGGGGAGTATGAAAAAACAGGATATGAATCTTCATCTGACAGAAGCCATGGGGTCAGCTCAGCAACCTCAGTGGCAATCCGGCTACATTCATCCCACGATGAAACGGATTTTGGAAAATAATTAGGTCCCTGCCTGACAAAGTATTCAATCCCTGTGGCTCCTCTGATTATTGATTGCCATGTCATTGATCGTATTTCCTGCGGAGTGGGTTCCCTTTCCCATATCTCACCTCCTCCGAATGTCTGTGGTACGATCCATACAGGATTCTTTCCAATGAATTCATCCTTAAGCTGATTTGTTACATTACCAACAAGAGAAACAGGAAGTCGTGGAACAGGATATGGATCAGCCATTACTATATCGAGTGCATCAGCATAATCCTGTGCCGTGATGAAAGGAGCCATGAATACGATTGAGACAGGATGGTAAGGATCCGTCTTCTTTACCGTTTCATAGATCTCTTTCAGCTTTTCAGGGGGGGTATCGTATCCGTTAGGCTCGTCTGATATGTACCATCCAAGAAGAGCTGGATGATCACGGAAAGCCTCAATCTCTTTTATAAGACGTTTACGTTTTTCCTGTTCTGTGATACCATCGATCTTCGATCCCACGCCACCTCCACCTGATACCGACAGCAGGTTGTAATTAACCTTAAGTCCCAGCTGTGCACACCTGTCCATATAAGCTTTCCGTTCGACAAAAGTCTCCGGAAGTATCTTCTGGTAGGGTGAGATGAAATTAAATCCTCTTACAACCTCCTGTTCAGGTAAGGCAGGATCAATAGGAGTGTAGCAATAAAAGCCAAAAGGGAAAAACTGTTTCCTGTTAACGATCAAACCTCCGGTTAGCCTGTCAGTCTTTACCTCATTGGATTTATAGGCAAGTACCGGGAGATCCGTTCTGGCCTCATAAATTATACCGGAGCGCCATGGTACGGTTATACGTGCTTCCACAGCATGTACGTCCCTTGAAAGATCTATCTTAAACGGAACTCTGAGGATGGTTTTTCCTGAGCTGATCCTGAGCGAATCATGCAGTTCATCATCAATATATATCTTAATGGTCATATTACTTCCCCTGAAACCTGCAGGGATATGAAGCAAAAACTCACCCTCTGTCTCGAATGTATAGAAACTTAACCTTGGATATATGCTGAATCGCGTGGAATCTATCACCTGCCCGGTTAAAACCTGGCCCTGGAATAAAATTATAATAAGCAATAATAGGTGATGTAGTTTCTTGCACATTTTCAACATCCTGGTTACAGATTATAAGAGTTGTTTATAAATGACCCTGATGAATTCCATTACCCGGCTGGCTGCAGGGTGGGAGTATTTAATTTCCGGGAGTTAAAAGTAATTACTTTCTGTACCAAAAAAAACATTACTGCCATTGATTTTGCAATTATTAGTTGGAACCGGTTATTGAGGAAAGATAATTACCCGGCCATGATCCTGTATTCCCGGGAATTCGGGATCAGGTGCCGGGTAACTTATTCTTTGGATGTCTGATATTTGGCAGGTATTATTATTTAAATTCAGGTATAAAATTAGTAGCTGTTAACAAGTGAGATTATTTTCAGTTCTTTTTCGAAATCAGCCGGCGTCTCACTTGTTGTACATGTAATTACCTTTGTTTCCCCTGGAAGAAGATCAAAATAGTTATCGGAGAAGAATCCTTCATGGTCTGTCCTCATGAATACACTTTTAGCGAAACTGTCACTGTTTAGTTCTATTTTATAACCTGTGGCTGTGGGAGTTATTTTCCGGTTAATAACAGCTTTGGGAAGATCAAGGTATTTGTAGGCAGTAAAAAAGAAATTGTTGGAAGCGAGTACTTTTTTACCTTTGATGAGTCTTACATTGCCCATAACTTTTGATGTATCGTTCCCAGCCAGGAATTCCTTTCCCTCTTTGCTGTACAGGAGCTTTGAGGTATTAGCTCCAATCTTTGCAGGGATGGTCAGTTTCTTTAAAATTTTACCGTTGAAGTCCATAATCCTGAGTTCGGCGCGGGCTGACAGGCTTTTAAGGGAGTCTGATACCATATACAGATTGAGAGTATCCTTATAGTACTGGGGTACCAGTATAACATTGCTGAATGATCTTTTTACCTGGTAGTGCAGGGCTTTCCAGTGATTAAGATAATCTATGCCGGACCAGGATGCCACGGGCCATACGTCATTCAGCTGCCAGTATAGGGTTACCATTGTGAAAGGCCTGCTTCTCCTGTGTGTTTCGAAAGCGATCTTCATAACTTCAGCCTGCATTACCTGGCTGACATACAGGTAAGTCTCAAAATCCTTTGGATAATGATAATACATCTTCATATATTTGTCCATAACCTGGTTGCCGTTCGAGGCCCGCTGGTGGTACTGCATTATAGGAGACAGATAATTCCAGTCACCCGGTTCGCAGACCGGTTTTAGTTGAGAGCTCGTCGAGTTTATTATTGCCTTCAGCCAGGGTAGCAGTGAATTCATATACCGGGTGTGCACCCATGCCATTTGGCCACCATAGTGAAGGATGTTCAATTGTTAAATTTACCGGAATACTGTTTGACCCTTCACTGAGATTTACCGGGACAGACACTTTATGGGGCGTCTCACTGCCAGTTTTATAGCTCACAGATAATACAGCATCATGACCTGCATTTGACTTGATTGCAGCTATTACAGTAAGCCTGGCTTTATTTGCACTTATCTCATTCTGTACTACCTCAATATTGTTTATTGTAGCATCATCCCAGGCGCTTATATAAACAGGCCGCCATATGCCGCTTGTTGGAAGTGTCGGGGACCAGTCCCATCCGTACATGTAGGCGGCTTTCCTGGTGTCAGGTCCGATTGGAGGACAATCAGACGGTGGTCCGGCCATTATCTTTATTCCGGGTCCGAAATCGAAATTATATCCAATGGGAGCTTCAATATTCCATTTGTCCTTGTGAACAAGACCCATCACAATGGGAGAGTGGAACAGGATACGCAGGTTGTTCTCACCTTCTCTTGCATTATTTTTAATACTTACATTCCAGTCGATAAACATGTTATCTGTTTTGAGGATGAGCTTGTCGTTAAGATATACATCCGCATAGGTGTCAAGACCCTTGAAGTCAAGCTCAATGTTCTGTTTTTCAAGAACATCTTTTACGAGTGTAAATGTGTTGGCATATTCCCAGGAATATTTGTCTATCCACTGTACGTTTTTTTCATTATCCCGGTAAAAGGGATCGGGAATAAGCCTGTTGGCCATAAGATCAGTATGGACGCACCCGGGGACGGTGGCATTATACCATTGATTCGTACCGAATTTATGCATCTTCCAGTTGTCCTTGATCTCAATTGTGAGATGACTGTTGTTCTGTGCTGTCATTACGGCAGGTGCCAGGAGCAGGAACAGTATTATCAGGGCCGGGTATTTTCTCATACTTATACGATTAGATTGTTAATGATGGTTTTTAAGTCAAAAATATTGTTAATCACTATTTTACATGAATATCTATGCTTTCAGACTCTCATAGAATGCGTCCCACAGGGTAATGAAAGAACCGGTTATTTCGGTTATTTGTCCTCTGTTCATGATGGTATCAAGGCTTATTCCATTACCGGAAAAAATGAACATTTTTGCCAGTTGTTCCCCTGTCATCGATGATTTTATCTCACCCGACTCAAATGCTCTTTCAACCGCCCTGGTCCACTGCTCTAATTCGTATTGTCGTGCCTCCTGTATCTTTTTACGGTATTCAGGGATCATCCTCAGAGCATCAAAAAGGGGATACAGGTAATTGAAGTCAGGAATACTCTCTTCATCCATACCGGTTTTGCTGTCGGATAATTTCAGCATAACCTTTTCCAGGTCAGCTATATGGTCGTGATAAAAACTGTATAACGATTCTTTGGAATAACTGCCGTAATCGAATACAAGCATACGAGTGAAGAATTTATCAATAACCTCGAGGAAGAGTGTTTCCTTGGTATTAAAATAATGATAGAATGCTCCCTTGGATAATCCTGTGGTTTCTACTATCTCTTTTAATGTCACATCCTTGAAGCTCTTTCCGAGAAACAGTTTCAGGCATTCTACCAGTATAAATTCTTTGGTTGTGATCATAAACCGACCGTTTGGTTTGTAAATATATATCAAATGACAACAAAATACAATGAAACAGCAAAAAAATAACAGCTGCAGAGAGTATGTCTGTTTTTTCTGTGTATCCGGCAACTACTGACGGTACCTTCAAAACTCAATCCCTGCAGCTGTTATTATGATATGATTAACTTCCCGCTTAAAATATTTATTTGGCAGGAGTAATGACAATATTCCTGTACTCTATAGGACCATGGTCGCCCTGGAGCAGGATTGGACCGGGTTCTCCCTCATTGCTGTCGAGTGCGCCACCGGTGATTCCGGGGATCAAAGCTTCACAGATGATTGTCTTTCCGTTGGCCACTATGGTAACGCGTCTTCCAACAAGGGTAATATCATAGGTGTTCCATTCGCCTGCAGGATTGGCTGCTTCCTGGTTGGGTGTAAGAAATCCGTAAACGCCTCCGAACAACACTGAAGAAGGTTCCTGACCCCTGCTGTCGATGATCTGAACTTCATATCTTCCTCTAAGATAAACTCCACTGTTACTTTCTGACGGATATTTGAATTCAATATGAAGTTTAAAATCCTCAAATTTCTGTTTTGTAATGAGGTTTGAACCTGATTTGGGGCTCTTGAGAACGCCGTTCTCCACTACCCACTGGTTCATTGGTCTCTGAGTGAACCATCCGTCGAGGTTTTTCCCGTTGAACAGTTTTATTGGTTCGCCCCATACAGGAGGTTTCTCCCGTTCCAGTGTCGGGGCCCTGACACCTGTAAAAGGATGGGATTTTCCATAGCTGTCGGTTATAGTACCTGTTATCTGGCCATTGTCAAGAGTTCCCTCAAGAACCATGTCATTGTTTCCTGTCTCCCACTGCGGAGGTATGGAAAAGCTTATCTTATTGTTTTCGAAATTGATTTTAGCAACCGGACGGGCGCTGCCTGCGTCGCCGACAAAATAGCCTACTAATGTCTTGAATCCGGACAGTTTGACCTCCATCCAGGAAGGTGCCGAATAGTTCCCCATGTTAACAGTAAGGTCCCAGTGACCTATAATCGGGGAAGTGCCTACCTGTGCGCTGGAACTGGTGGTCCATGCTGACAGGAATAAAACAAAAACGAGTGAAAGGAGGCTGTAACAGACCTTTCTTTCAAAAAATGAATAGGAGCGAATGTTTTTCATAGTGTTTTATTTATAGTGAATTTCTGTTAAAATTACTTATTCCTGAATACAATCCCAATGGTTACAACATCATTTACAGATTTTCCGTCTTCAGTTGCAGGTTTCCAGGCCGGACCTGACTTCAATAACCTTATTGCTTCACCCGAGAACTGGTTGCCGGGACTTCTCACTATCCTGATACTGTCGACTGTTCCGTCAGCTCCGACGCGAAAGCTGAGCACAACAACAACTCTTTTCTTATCATTTAGAGTATCAGGTCTGATAATATTATCATTAATATACTTATCAAATGCTTTTCGGCCTGCGACAGGAATGGGCGGATTATATCCCTTCGGAGTCGCTGAAGACTTCCTGGTACCATAACCGACCACAACGGCTTCGTTCAGCGAGGCTGCATCAGGCTGAAACTTTGCCTTCTTTCCCGAGTCAGCCCTTGCTGCTATAGCTTCAGCTGTATGAATAACACGTTTGGACTTATCAGTTGTGATATTTTCAACAGGGGCCTTCGCCTGCATTTCGGCCGCTGGAACTTCCTCTGCTTCCATGGCTGCATATCCTGTAGCTTTCTCAGGGGTATTCTTTCGCGTTGCTGCAATGTTACTTTTCTTGCCTGTGGCTGAAGGTGTTACTGGCCGTTGTAAGGTTCCCTTTCCTTTACTCTTTATCGCCTGTCCTGCAGGTATAGCAAATGTTCTTTGTTCTGAGATCTCTGCCGGCATATTTTTTGTCTGCCTGTTTCTCTCGATAACAAGGAAAACAGAGGAAATTACCATTAAAACGGCAATGGAAGCAGCGATCCTGTAAGCCAGTATTCTCCTTTTTCCTGTTACTCTCCTCTTAAGCCTCCTGCTAAGAGTGTCCATGTCTCTGCCAAGTTCCTCGGAGGAAAGCATATCAAATCCTTCAGCTGCTTCTTCTGAAAAGGGATCTTTCTGTAGTTCTCTCTCGAATGAATTCTTCTCTTTCCCTGTCATATTTCCGTGCCTGTACCGGATATATTCTGGGACTCTGTTGCTTTTATGTTTATTCTTTCCCGACATTTTTTTCTTCAAGACAAATCTTAAGATTTCTTTTAGCGTTTTGAAGGTGACTCTTTACTTTTTTTTCATCCAGACCGAGGTTTTGTGCTATTTCGCTGTAACACCTGTTTTCATAATAGAATAGCCTTATACAGTCTTTTTGCTCTTTTTTAAGTCTCTCTATACAAATTTTAAGTGTTTCCTCCATTTTTTTTCTGCTGTCGTCATCAATAGGATGCAGAAACCAGTTGTTTTCCATAAAACCAGTTTGTTCAGTTACCCACTCTTTCATTTTTTCCTCTTCCGACCTGGCTGATCTCAGTTCCATCAGGCAGTAATTTTTTGTTACAACATGTAACCAGCTACGGAAGTTTTTAATTTTATGACGAGGTACCTCCGTTAAGAGTTTTTCAAAGATCTGCATTACAGCGTCCATGGCCTCTTCACGGTCCCTCAAATATTTCAGGCAAACTCCGTAAACCAGGTGCATATATCCCGTATAGAGCCTGCCGAGCACACCAGGATCACCTGTTGATATGAATTCCTTAATCATATCTTCATCCGACACTTGTTCAGCCTTTCCTGGCAGCTTTAGGAATATCATGCATTAACGCCTTTAATAATTCCCGGTAAGTCCGGGAATCTCCATATATGCTGATGTTAAAGTCAAACCGATACCTTTTCCTTCTGACATAGAGGACCGTGGTCTGAGTAATTCTGACTCTACCTTTTTAACATCAGATATGGTTTTCAATTTCTTATAAAATTAAAACAAATGAAAATAAGAATGAACTTTTTATGGAATTATGAAACCCGGTGCATCATAAGTTAAAAGTCCAACCAAAAATTCTATTGTTATGAAAAAGAAAATATCAGTTTTAGCAGTAATACTCCTGGCCGTTATAGCTATGGCATTCAGCGGGTCAGTTACAATCAAGGGTACAGTAACGGACGAGAACGGACATCCTTTACCGGGGGTGAACGTCGTTATAAAAGGTACCAGGAACGGTACACTTACCGATCAGCATGGCAGATACATGATAACATCGGTTAATGAAATAAGGATCCTTGTTTTTTCATATTCTGGTTATTCAACTGTTGAGGTCACAACCGGCAACCGCAGCACCATTAATGTTATTATGAAACAGGAGCTAAAATCATTACAGGAAGCTGTTATTGTTGGGTACGCTGCGGTTGCTGATCGCTCCCGCCAATCCCATAAAATGCCTGCTTCAGCATCGGTCATTGGATATTCCAGGCAAATCCCCTACGGAAGATTTAACAGGAATTTCAATACGGAAGGGTATGCTCCAATAAATGAGAATGGTTTCAGGAACGTTAAGGCCAGTCCTTTATCCACTTTCTCAATAGATGTTGACCATGCTTCATATTCAAATATCCGAAGGTTCATAAATAATGGCGGATTGCCTCCTGCAGACGCTGTAAGGATTGAAGAAATGATAAATTATTTCAGGTATGACTATCCTCTTCCTGATGATGATCATCCTTTTTCTCTAAGTACAGAAATGACTGTGTGCCCGTGGAACAGAAGCCATTATTTATTACAGGTGGGTCTTCGGGGTAAGGATATCAATAAGTCAGGTCTTCCGCCATCCAATATAGTCTTCCTTATTGATGTTTCAGGCTCTATGAATTCACCTGACAAGCTCCCGTTGCTTAAATCGGCTTTCGGCCTGCTTGTTAATGAGCTGAGACCACAAGACAGGGTGGCTATTGTAGTCTATGCCGGAGCAGCAGGACTGGTACTGGAGTCAACCCCGGGCAACAGGAAAGAGAAGATCATGTGTGCGATAGATAAACTGGAAGCCGGCGGATCAACAGCAGGAGGTGCTGGATTGAAACTCGCATACAAGGAAGCGGAAAATAATTTTATCGAAGGAGGAAATAACCGCATCATCCTGGCCACAGATGGTGATTTTAATGTGGGTGAATCAAGTAACGGAGCCATGGAGAGACTGGTGGAAGAGGAACGTGATAAAGGTGTTTATATTACTGTTCTTGGTTTTGGAATGGGAAATCTGAAAGATGATAAAATGGAACTTATTGCCGACAAAGGGAATGGTAACTATTCATATATTGATAATCTCCGGGAAGCCAGGAAAGTATTGGTGAGTGAATTTGGAGGAACCCTTTTTACCATTGCCAGGGATGTAAAATTCCAGATTGAATTTAACCCGGCAAAGGTCAAATCATACAGGCTGATAGGTTATGAGAACAGGCTTCTCAACGATGAGGATTTCAATGATGACAGGAAAGATGCAGGTGAAATGGGAGCCGGTCATAATGTTACTGCCCTGTATGAACTTGTTCCGGAAGGAGCAGATGAGACTGTACCTTCAGTTGATCCTCTGAGGTATCAGGTTGACAGGAATAGATTTCCAGACAAAAAGGACCTGGGGAGAGAATACCTTACAATAAAGGTCAGGTACAAAAAACCTGATGGATCTAAAAGTATACTGATGGAAAAACATGTAAGCGGAAGGATCGGCGATCTGGAAGAAGCCTCGGATAATATCAGGTTCGCTGCAGCTGTTGCTGAGTTTGGTATGATTCTCGAAAAGTCAGAATACAGTGGAAATTCAACCCTCGAGAGTTCAGCCGGGCTGGCCCGGTCAGCCAGGGGCACCGATGAGGACGGTTACAGATCTGAGTTGATAAGACTTATAAATACTGTCAGGAGTATGAAAGTCTTTACTGAACGAGAAAAGTACGAATAAAAATTACAGGGATAACATGAAAAACTGTAACTTTTATTCCGACAGGCAGTCTTTGTTTTAGTTACAGGTATTAAAAGAAAGAATTTGGACGATAATGATCTTATGGCACTTGTTGCTGCCGGGGATACAGATAAACTGGGCATCTTATATGAGAAATATAAGATGCCCCTCTTTGCTTATTTCTTCAGGCTTACGGTAGGCGACAAACATGCAAGTGAAGATCTGGTTCATACCGTATTTTACAGGGTTATAAAATACAGGAACACTTTTGCCGGGAATGGCAGTTTTATAAACTGGGTGTTCAGAATAGCTCATAATACAGGCATAGATCACAACAGGAAATTGAAACATATTGACAACTACAGGAAAGAGATAATGAACCGTGGTGAAAGATCGTATGAAATAAATGATATTGAAGGATATGAACGTCGTGTGCTTTTGTATAAAGCCATCGGTA
This sequence comes from uncultured Rikenellaceae bacterium, assembly GCA_964472085.1. Classification (GTDB taxonomy): domain Bacteria; phylum Bacteroidota; class Bacteroidia; order Bacteroidales; family VadinHA17; genus LD21. Next base: position 71,936 of record CAYYIW010000003.1, read on the forward strand.
AACTGACAGTCGAAGACAGGGAGATACTCACACTTGGCAAGATCGATTGCCTGAAATACAATGAAATTGCAGGGATACTGAATATTTCTGAAAGCAATGTTAAAATAAGAATGTTCAGAGCACTAAAGAAACTTAAGAATATTTATTATAATCTTGAATAATACTGGTATGAAAAAGCATGATATTGAGAAGAGATTATCCGATCTGATTTATGGAAATCTCTCTCCTGATGAAGAGAAAAAGATATACAAGGAACTCGTCAAGCTTGGAATGACGGAACAGGAAATCAGGTTGCTGATTTCATCTGATCATATTCTTGATGAGATACCGGTTCCCGGTACATCTGATGAAATGGACAAAAGGTTCTATACCATGCTGGAGGATGAGGGGAAAAAGATACTGCTTGGATCTCCTGACAGGCTGGAGAGGAGGGGGGATATGCGAATGTTTAAGTGGCCTTTATTGAGGGTAGCCGCGGGCATAGCACTATTTGTCATGGGTTTTTTGACAGCAATATGGCTGGGCAGGGGAACACAAAACAGTATAGACCAGATGGCACAGCTGTCAGGGGAAGTAAAACAACTCAAGGTAACTCTTGTGATGTCCATGATCCGGCAAAACTCACCGGTGGAAAGGATCAAGGCTGTTAATATGATAAGTAACCTGGACGATCCCGGATCACAGGTCATAAACAGCCTTATAAATGTGCTCGATCACGACAGCAACGATAACGTAAGGCTGCTTGCACTTGATGCACTCATAAAATATTCCGGATCGCCGCAGGTACGCGATGGCCTTGTATCATCCCTGTCATTACAGACTTCTCCTCTTATACAGATGAGACTTACAGAAATACTTGTTGCTCTTCGTGAGAAAAAAGCTGTGCCGGAGTTTAAGAAGATGCTTGATAATGAAAATCTTAACTACAGCGTAAGAGGAAAAATAAACAACGCGGTGGTTGTATTGCTATAATTATGATGCCATGACCAGGAGATTATTAGTACTGTTATGCCTTTTTAAAGTGATGACGTTAAATGGTATATGCCAGCCGGAACAACTGGTGGTGAACCTTCCTGCTTCATTTAAAAGCGGCCACCTGACCTTTGAGAACCCCAAGGGTTCTGTGAAAGTTACAGGATATGACGGCAATGTAATACTGATAACAGGTACTCCACGATATAACGATAAAATGGAGGAGGATAAAGCCGGAATGCACAGGATAGGGATGAATGAACTTGATATTACAGCCGAGGTAAACGGCAGCAACATATTGGTGCTTTGCAGGACTACCGGGAAAACTGTTGATTTTGACATTAAGCTGCCGCGGGATTGTTCTCTCAAACTGAAGTCGCTTGATAACGGAGACGTTGAGGTGATCAATGTAAACGGTGAGATAGAAGCCGAAGATAATTATGGAGATATAAAACTCGATAATATAGCCGGTTCAGCAGTTCTGAGCTCTGCGTCGGGCGATATTACGGTTGTGTTCAGGAAGGTAACTGCAGGATCACCAATGATGTTTACAACATTTGAAGGTAGTATATCACTTACACTGCCCGATGATGTACAGGCACTGTTTAAGATGCAAAGTGAGACCGGGGACATAATGTCTGATTTCAATATTATTCCGGTAAAGCGGCAATCGGTAGTGAAAGATATTGATAATAAGAAGGTTTGGTCACTGGAGGATTGGATGACCGGCACCGTCAATGGAGGGGGCCCTGAGTATATAATGAGGACCTACAGTGGGAAAATCAGTATTAAAAAAAGGTAAATTTTTGTAACCTTTCTCTTTAAGCAAGGTGTTTAAGGAAACATCTAATCAATCACAAATTCTACAGCTATGAAAAGATTGTTATTACACTCATTATGCTTGCTTGCTTTATTGTTTTCTGTAACAGTACTCCTTCAGGGACAGAAGGCTCAGACACAGTTTGACGGTACCTGGTCGTTGATGGTAAAAGGGGATATTCTGCAATTCAGTTTCTCTGCAGATAATGAAGAAGGCAACGGCACTATGCACAATTCCTGTAAAATCAGCAGGAATGAACTTACAGGATTTAAGACGGGCCAGGGTATTACTTTTTCTGTGAAAAGGCCAGCTGGCCGGATCTCTATGACTGGTGATGTCTCAGATAACAGGGGTCATGGCACCTTTAGTTTTGTAGCTGACAAAGCCTTTTCAGAGTATATGGCAGCTGATGGTTTCAGGGATATACCTGTGAAGACATTATTTCTCTTTGCAGTTAAAAATACGAATCCGGATTACATAAAGAAGATTAAGGAGATGGGGTTCAGGGATCTTTCACTTGATAACCTTATCGCATTTGTTGCGCTTGACATTTCTGTTGATTATATATCAGGTATAAGAAATTCAGGATTTAAAAGCATTGAACCAGGTAATATAATCAGCTTCAAGGCTCTTAAGATAGATCCCGGGTATATCAGCAGGATAAAGAAAATTGCCGGGGATGATCTGTCTGTAAATGATGTGGTCTCATTTGCCGCACTGAAAATAGATGAAAACTATGCTGAGGAGATGTATAATTCAGGTTATAAGTTGTCAGGTCCTGACCTGGTTCAGTTCAAGGCTTTGGGAATTACCCCGGAGTACGTTAAGGAGATGATGGCAACAGGCTTTGACAGGATTTCGAAGGATGATATTATTCAGTTCCGTGCACAGCATATAACTCCCGGATATGTCAGGGAAGTCAGGGACATGGGATTCAACAAAAAGATAACCGCTGATATTGTTGTCAAACTTAAGATATTTAAAATTGACCGGGAATATGTTCAGATGATACGTTCGGCAGGGTATCCTGATCTTCCTCCGGATAAGTTCGTTGAGTTTAAGATCTTTAAGATAGACAGAGACTTTATTGACAGGGCAACCAGATTCCTGGGAACCAAACCGACACCGGAAAAACTGATCCAGTTGAAAACAGCAGAAGGAAATCATCCGTGATTTCCTTCTGCCCGTATCAATTGTTTATTCATGAGTTTTTAAGAAAACGATCAATTTCCCTGGCAACCTTTCTCCCTGACGCTATGGCAGTGACCACCAGGCTTGCACCATTGACGGTATCGCCTGATGCAAATACCTTTGAGACACTTGTAGACATTTTACTATCAATCCTGACATTCTTCCTGTTATCAAGATCAACTTTAAGTTCGTTAAGTAACCCGTCAAGAACAGGATGTACGAAACCCATGGCCAGTAGCACCAGGTCGCATTCAATAACTCTTCTTGTACCCGGAACAGGCATCATTGAAAATTTGCCGTTTTGTGACTGCCATGTTACTTCTTCCACCTCGGCTCCCCTTGTTATTGCACCGTCTCCTACAAAGCGCAGCGTTGATGTATTCCATAGCCGTTCACATCCTTCCTCATGTGATGTTGATGTCTTAAGTGTCTTACCGTAATAAGGCCAGGGATTATCCGGACTTCTCTGTAAAGATGGTTTTGGAAGTATCTCTATCTGGGTAACGCTAACAGCTTTTTGCCTGGTTGCTGTACCCACACAATCCGATCCTGTGTCGCCACCGCCAATTACCAGGACCCTTTTCCCTTCTGCCGTTATTTTCCTTGCTGAGGCAGGGATGAGCCCTGAATTGACCCTGTTCTGTTCAGTGAGGAAATCCATTGCATAGTGTATCCCTCCAAATTCACTTCCCGGAACCGATAGAGGTCTTGGTTGGCCGGCTCCTATAGAAATACATACTGCATCGAACTGATCCATGATCTCCTTTCCTGTAATGTCCCTGCCTACGGTAACACCTGTTTTTATAATGAGACCTTCCTGGATCATCAGCTCCAGCCTTCTGTCTATTGTTTCCTTGCTAAGTTTAAAATCAGGTATCCCGTATCTCAGAAGGCCTCCGGCCTTATCATCTTTTTCAAATAAGGTTACCGTATGCCCTGATTGATTAAGGAGATCTGCTGCAGCGAGTCCTGCCGGCCCGCTACCTATCACAGCTACTTTTTTACCTGTACATGATAAGGGAGGAGATGGTTTAATATATCCTTCAGTAAATGCTTTTTCGACTATTGCAACCTCGTTTTCCCTTATCGTTACCGGGTCTTCGTTGATATTAAGAACACAGGAGTGTTCGCATGGTGCCGGACATATTCTGCCGGTGAACTCGGGAAAGTTATTTGTCATTGCCAGCCTGTGATATGCAGCTTTCCACTCACCTTTATAAAGAAGATCGTTCCACTCCGGTATCAAATTGTCGACAGGGCATCCCCAGTGACAGAAAGGTATCCCACAATCCATGCATCTTGATGCCTGCAGCATCCTGTCCTCACTGTTCAGCACCTGTTCCACCTCGCTGAAGTCACGGATACGTTCATGTATAGGTCTGTTTCCAGCCTCTTTCCTTTTTATCTTCAGGAATCCGTATATATCTGCCATTTTATATTCTTTGTTTTAATTCTTTAACTTCTTTAACTTTCAAACAATCTCTCTCCGTCCTTTCACCGTTTCGTCTTTTCCACCCACATTCCCTAACTTGCACTTATCTCAAGGTCCATTTCAACATCTGCTATCTTTTTGCGTATCTCCTCGAGCTTCATTTCCTGCATCACCTTCTTATAGTCATACGGAATAACCTTGATGAACATAGGAAGATATTTATTCAGGTCTTCAAGTATCAATCTGGCTTTATTGCTCCTGGTATATTCGTAATGCATCCTGATAAGCTTGGTAAGCTCATTGACATCTCCATAATCCTCAACCAGGGATAATTCAACCATTCCCATGTTACAGTAATAATCGAAATCTCCGTTTTCATTAAGCACGTACGCAATTCCACCGCTCATGCCTGCAGCGAAGTTATTACCAGTGGCACCCAGGACTACCACGCGTCCTCCGGTCATATATTCACAGCCATGGTTTCCTACACCCTCAACTACTGCTATGGCTCCGCTGTTCCTGACGCCAAAGCGTTCACCGGCAACTCCGCTGATGAATACTTCCCCGCTTGTAGCACCGTAAAGAGATGTGTTCCCTATTATGATGTTTTTATCGGGTTCGAAAGCAGAGCCTTCAGGTGGTACAACAATGATTCTCCCTCCTGACAAACCTTTGCCCAGGTAATCATTCGAGTCTCCCGCGAGGTATAACTCTACCCCGGGTGAAAGGAATGCCCCGAAACTCTGGCCGGCTGAACCACTAAACCTGCATCTGATGGTTCCGTCGGGAAGTCCGTCTGAACCATAAAGTCTTGCAATCCTTCCTGAGAGCATAGCACCTATCGTTCTGTCGGTATTACGGATCGATTTCTTAATTATAACAGGCACTTTTTCATTTATTGCCATTTCTGCTTCAACTATCAGTTCACGGTCAAGTACTTTATCTGTCTTTGATTCCTGCACATCGCAGCAATGCATTGAGTTCAGATCCGCTGCATCGGGCAGCTTAAGGATACTGCCAAGATCAAGATTCCTGGTTTTCCAGTTGTCTATTTCATGGTTGCGTTCCAGTAGATCATTACGGCCGATAATGTCATCCAGTTTCTTGAACCCGAGTTCTGCAAGGTTTTCTCTTACCTCGCTGGCAAGGAATGTGAAAAAGTTGACTAAGTTATCTGCTTTACCGGTAAATCTCTTCCTTAGTTCCGGATTCTGAGTAGCGACACCAACAGGACAGGTGTTAAGCTGACATTTGCGCATCATTACGCATCCCAATACTATAAGTGCAGATGATGCAAATCCGTATTCCTCTGCACCAAGAAGAGCTGCAATTATTATGTCTCTTCCTGTCTTAAGCTGACCGTCTGTCTGCAACATCACTTTCTTTCGCAGGTTGTTCAGGACCAGTGTTTGCTGTGTCTCAGCCAGACCTATTTCAAGAGGAAGACCTGCATGCTTTATTGATGATGCAGGACTGGCCCCTGTTCCTCCTTCAAAGCCGCTTATGGCAATAAGATCGGCTCCGGCTTTTGTTACTCCGGCCGCTATTGTCCCGACTCCGCTTTCAGAGACCAGCTTAACGCTGACTTTGGCATCGGGATTCACATTTTTAAGATCGAAAATCAGCTGGGCAAGATCTTCAATAGAATAGATATCATGATGGGGTGGAGGTGAAATAAGCGTGATCCCGGGAATTGAGTACCTTGTTTTTGCTATTATCTTATCTACCTTATGTCCCGGCAGCTGGCCACCCTCACCAGGCTTTGCTCCCTGTGCTATTTTTATCTGTATCTCATCAGCATTTACAAGGTATTCTGTCGTTACACCAAACCTGCCGCTCGCAACCTGTTTGATGGCACTTCTTACCCTGTCTCCGTTTTCAAGCGGATGAAACCTTTCAGGATCTTCACCACCTTCGCCGGTGTTGCTTCTTCCTCCTATACGGTTCATAGCTATTGCCAGTGTCTCATGAGCTTCCCGGCTTATTGATCCGTACGACATGGCTCCAGTGACAAACCTTTTCATAATATTTTCCACAGGTTCAACTTCCTCTATGGGTATGGGATTACTCTTTATCTTCAGCAGGCCCCTGATGAAGCCCGGAAGCAGGGTATCCGTATTAACCTTACTGCTGTATTCCTTGAATTTACCATAGTCCCCAGTTCGTGTACTCCATTGCAGCAGGGCTATCGTTTCCGGATTCCATGCATGGTGCTCGCCGTTCTTCCTGTAGTTGTACACTCCTTCGGTGAATACTTCAGGCTGATGTTCCTGCCGGAACGCTCTTCTGTGGGGAATAAGAGCCTCTTCTGCAATCTCATCCATACCGATACCTCCCAGACGCGACACAGTACCTTTAAAATATTTACTGATCACATCCTCGTGAATACCGAGTGCCTCGAATATCTGTGATGACCGATAACTCCTTAGAGTGCTTATGCCCATTTTCGACATAATCTTCATCAGTCCCTTATTAATAGCATGGATATAATTTTCTTCTGCCTTTTGATAGTCGAGCTGTATAGCCTTTTCACTTACGAGTCTGTCAATAACTGCAAGACTCATATATGGATTTATTATACTGGCTCCATAACCAAATAGCAGGGCAAAATGCATCACTTCACGCGGCTCAGCAGATTCAACAACAATATCTATCTGCATCCTTTTACGCTTTTCAATAAGGTAATGGTGTACAGCTGAGACACCCAGAAGTGAAGGAACAGGGGCTTTATCCTCATCGACACCCCTGTCTGATAATATAATATAGTTCTTTCCTTCGTCAACGGCTTTCTCTGCATCGCTGCAAAGCCGGCCTACAGCTTCCTGAAGTCCCTGTGTACCTTTTGATACTTCAAAATGAAGATTAAGGGTTGATGAGGAAAATCCTTTGTACCTGAGGTTTTTGACGATATTGAAGTATGTATTGTTAATGACAGGATTCCGGAACCTGATCATTTTTACATGATCAGGAGATGTCTCAAGCAGGTTCTGTTGCAGGGAGCCCAGGTAACCTGAAAGGGTCATTACCAGTTCTTCCCTTATGGGATCAATTGGGGGGTTGGTAACCTGGGCGAACATCTGTTTGAAATAATTGAACAGCCTGTACGGTTTCTTCGAGAGAACAGCTATAGGTACGTCATTTCCCATGGAGCCGAGAGGTTCCTTACCGGTGGCAGCCATCTCCTTGATTATCCTGTCTGTGTCTTCAAGTGAATAATTAAAGGAGGTAAGGTATTTATTATACTGGTCGCCCATATTACTTGACTGTATGCGTCCGACCTCCATTTTTTCAAGCTTGACAAGATTCTGCTGAAGCCATTCAATATAGGGATACTCATTAGCCAGTGTTGCCTTTAATTCATCATCATAATATATCTTTCCGGCTTTTGTATCCAGCAGTAGCATTTTCCCGGGTTTAAGTCTTCCTTTTTCCCTGATCTCTTCAGGGGCAAAGCTCTGCACACCTGTCTCGGAACCAAGTACTATCAGATCACTGGTTGTGATAACATATCTCGAAGGTCTGAGTCCGTTCCTGTCAAGCATGCCACCTATATACCTTCCATCTGAAAAGATAAGCGAAGCCGGTCCATCCCATGGTTCCATGAAGGTAGAATGATACTTGAAGAAGGCTCTCAGTTCAGGCGATATCGGATTTTTATCATTTATCGATTCGGGAATGAGTATTGACATGGCATAAGGAAGTGATTTTCCGCTCATTACCAGGAACTCAAGAACATTGTCGAGTGATGCTGAATCGCTCTTGTCAGGTTCAATAATAGGATAAAGCCTGGATAGGTCACCCAGCTTATCCGATTTGAGGATTGATTCCCTGGCTTCCATCCAGAAACGGTTTCCCTTAATTGTATTAATTTCACCATTGTGACCCAGCAGCCTGAAAGGCTGGGCAAGATCCCAACTCGGGAATGTGTTGGTGCTGAAACGTGAATGGACGAGCGCTATTGCACTTTGCATGCGTTCATCAGTAAGGTCGAGGTAATACTCTCCCAGCTGTTCAGAAGTAAGCATTCCTTTATATATGAGAACCTTTGTTGACAGACTGGGTATATAGAAAAAACTTTTCTGTACTATATCCGATTTCCTTATCGCATTTTCAGTCCTCTTCCTTATTATATATAGTTTGCGTTCAAGATCACCCTGTGTTATATCGGCTCCAAGGAGGATCTGTGTCATTGCCGGTTCCGCAGATTTTGATATCTTACCGATAACACTGTTATTACGGGGAACATCGCGGAATCCTATAATCTCCACACCTTCCTCCTTAATTATATCTGTAAATATACCCTGACATTTTTCTGCATCTGAACTGTCCTGGGGCAGGAATATTATACCTGTACCAAACTGCCCGGCCGGTGGTAAGGAATATCCTTGTATAAGATAAAAGTCACGAGGTACCTGGATAAGTACACCGGCACCATCGCCGGTCTTACTGTCAGCACCCTCAGCCCCCCTATGTGTCATATTGGCCAGGATGTCCAGTCCCTGCATTATAATAGCATGTGATTTCTTTCCATTCAAATGCGCAACAAATCCGATTCCGCAACTGTCATGCTCAAATTCCTGGCGGTACAATCCATTCTGTTGTGGCCTTTCTTTTCTCATTTTCATCTATTATGTTTCAATTCAACTTTATGCAAAAAAAACCGTCCTCTGTTATTGAGAGAACGGTTACCCTAATCCGATACCAAATACCATTCTCATTCGGTTCCAATTAATCTTCTAATGAGGCGGATTGATAATATGGATCTTAAAAAACTCATTGATATTAATATTTGCCGACAAATATACTACTTATTCTTTCAATTTGTCGCAAATATCAGTAAAAAAATTAATAAATCTTTGTTAAATATTTAAAATGTTATAAACCTAATAATAAACATTGCTTCCTGATTGTATTGTATTAATGGTTGTTATCTGAACTGTTCTGATTATTTTTTGTTAACTTGTCGTTTCTGTACAAGAAATGGTTTAATAAAATTTTATCATCAATGTCAGCCTTATAGATATGGAAAGTCCTGATAATCTTATACTTGTTATTTTTGGTGCGTCGGGAGATCTTACCTCCAGAAAGTTGATACCGGCTTTATTCTCATTAAGAACCCAGAATATAATGCCTGAGAGGTATGCAATATTATGCGTGAGCAGGACAAAAATGACTGACGAGGCATTCAGAACAAAGATGATCGAGACTATTAAGGATCATTCGGAAGAGGAGATTAAGGATGAATCCCTTGTGTCTGATTTTGTACGTGACATTTACTATCATTCGATGGAAAACTACGAGGACAGTGAATTCTCGAAGCTGAAGAAGGTTATTCTTGATCTGGACCAGAAGTATGTGACAGGAAGTAACTATATATTTTATATGGCCACTCCTCCCAGTCTTTACGAGACAATTGCACTTAATCTGTCAGCGGAGGATCTTACAGGTAAAGGGCAGGGATTCCGAAGGATAATCATTGAAAAACCTTTTGGTTACGACCTGGCATCGGGCATAAAACTTAACGAAACCCTTCACAGTCTTATAGATGAGGATCAGATATTCAGGATTGATCATTACCTTGGAAAGGAAACAGTACAGAATCTTCTTGTCACAAGGTTTGCCAACGGTATGTTTGAGCCGTTGTGGAACAGAAATTATATCGACAGGGTTGAAATAACCTCATCGGAAAGTATTGGTGTTGAAGGAAGGGGAGGATATTATGATTCAGCCGGAGCATTACGTGATATGGTACAGAACCATCTTCTGCAGATGGTAGGTTTGACAGCCATGGAACCACCCTCTTCGCTTGATGCCGATGCTATACGTAATGAGGTTCTTAAGGTCTTCCAATCACTTCAGCCCCTAAAGGAAGAGGAAGTGCCCAGGTATGTGATCCGGGGGCAATATACAGGCTCTCTTGTCAGAGGAGAATGTATTACTGGCTACAGGTATGAAAAAGGTGTTGATGTTGAGTCACGCACGGAGACATACGTAGCCATAAAATTTTATGTTAACAACTGGAGGTGGGGAGGTGTACCTTTTTATATGCGGACAGGGAAAAGACTGCCAACACGCGTCACCGAGATAGTGGTTCATTTTAAATCTACCCCGCATCACCTTTTTAAACGTACTTCCGGGAGGATGTCGGATAATCAGCTGATAATCCGTATTCAGCCTGATGAAGGTATATTGCTTAAGTTTGGAATGAAGGAGCCCGGAGCCGGTTTTAATGTTAAAAATGTCGATATGGATTTTCACTATAAGGATCTGGCAAACATCAGGGTCCCTTCCGCTTATGAAAGACTGCTGCATGATGTAATGCTTGGAGATTCTACCCTGTTCTCACGTGATGATGAAGTGGAAACAGCATGGAAATTTCTAAGACCCATACAGAAAGCATGGACCAACAACCCGTCAATTAAGGTGTTTGGCTATCCTGCAGGTACCTGGGGACCTGAGCATGCCAACGATCTTATAGAAGGCGATGGGGTTACATGGCGGTATCCATGCAAGAACCTTGCAGATGAGGAGCTTTATTGCGAACTTTAGGTGGATGAAATCCGGAAATTGACTCTCAAATTTGTTGAAGAGGCACAATAACCGGGTGCCTGTTGTTGTAAATAATGTAAAATATTTTTCATATAAACAAATAGAAAATTGGACAAACAGGTTAAAATATTTAAGACCCCTGCGGAATTGGCCAGAAATTTTGCAGCATACCTTGCAGATAGTATCGTCAGCTCCTCAAAGAAGAAGAAACCTTTCATTATTGCAGTCTCAGGGGGATCAACGCCGGAATTGCTATTTTCGTTGCTTGGCGATCAGTACGCCGATAAAATACCATGGGATTATGTTCAGCTATTCTGGGGAGATGAGCGATGCGTTCCTCCGGAAGACTCAGAGAGCAATTACGGGATGGTTCGCCGTAAATTACTTGACAGCCTGCGGATTCCCTATGCTAACGTTCACAGAATAAAAGGAGAGAATGACCCGGAGAAAGAAGCTGATAGATATGCTGATGAGATATTATCCAACACTGTTCACCGTGACAAGCTTCCTGTATTTGATATCGTGATGCTCGGTGTGGGAGATGATGGTCATACAGCCTCAATTTTCCCTGACAACCTTGACTTATTATATTCGGGCAGGATATGTGAAGCTGTATCGAATCCGTCTACAGGCCAGAAAAGAATCACCCTGACAGGCAGGGTTATAAATAATGCAGAAAATATTGTTTTTATTGTCACAGGTTTAAAAAAGGCAGAGATAACACGTAAAATCCTTGAAAGGGATCCATCTGCCATTAACCTGCCGGCATATAATATTGTCCCGGTTTACGGAACATTGAAATGGTTCGTAGATAAAGATGCCGGAAGCCTGTTACATACCACCTGAAAACATAATGTGAATTATTTTATCAGGTGATATTGAGGTTTTTAATATATTTGTTATATAAATTATAACTTAATTTTTTACAGCCATGTCACACGAAAAATCGAAAGAACAGGCAAAACACAAAAAAGAACCCGTGAAGAACCTGAAAGAGAAAAGAGCTGCAAAAAAAGCCAAAAGAGAAGAAAAGAACAAAATGTAAAAAGCTGTCTCAAAAGTCAGTTTTATCCGTAAGGTACATCAGGGTTTCGCTTCGAGCACAAAGGTCAATTATTATAATTCAAAACTTTGTGCCCCGGCCGGCAGAAAGTTCTTGGGGCGGGTTTCGTGTTAATCCCTGATGTCTTTTGTATTTCTTGATTTTATCTTTTGAGACAGCCTTAGAATAATAAAATTTTGTATAATTGAGAATTAAGCCAGTTTAACATTAACGGCGTTAATTCCTTTTTTACCTTCCTTAAGTTCGAATGTTACAACATCGTTCTCTTTTATCTGGTCGATCAGACCAGTAGCATGTACAAAATATTCATTATCCGAATCTTCATCTTTAATGAATCCATAACCCTTTGATACATTAAAGAATTTCACTGTTCCTTTGTTCATTTGATTTTGTTTTAAAAATTATTGGCGCAATGTAAATATTAATTTTAAATAATCTATAATTATTATTTACAATGTGATACATATGTTGTTTTTTATCTTTTTCTGATTACGGCAATCCTAAAAGCTTCCCCTGTGTTATCATACGTTTAAAATATTTTTACATTTATCGGTCATATTTTAAAATCCAATTGTATCATGAAAAAGATTCTACTTTTTTTATCGTTTGTATTGTTCTTTACATCTCTTTGTAATGCCCAGCACGGAATAATGACTGTAGCGGAAAAGTCCGGTTTCAAGTCAACATCCAGGTATGCCGATGTAATAGACTTTATTGATCATCTTAAAAGCATATCTCCCTACGTACGCGTAGAAAAGATTGCAACTTCGGTGGAGGGGAGGGATGTGCCACTGCTTGTCATAGGCAAACCTCTTCCAAAATCTCCGGATGAACTTAAGAATGACAGTAGAATTGTCGTGTATATACAGGCAGACATACATGCAGGTGAAGTGGAAGGTAAAGAGGCTTCTCTTATGTTTGCAAGGGATCTGCTCGAGGATAAAAATCCGGAATTACTTGATAAAATTGTTATACTTATCTGCCCGCTGTTCAATCCCGATGGAAATGAAAAGATAAGTACCATGAACAGGACAAATCAAAATGGTCCGGTAAATGGAGTGGGAGTAAGGTACAATGGTCAGTGTCTTGATCTGAACCGTGATGGCATGAAAGCTGAATCGCCTGAGGTCAGGGGTCTTCTGCAAAATGTTTTTAACAGGTGGGATCCTTCTGTTTTTATGGATTGCCATACTACCGACGGGTCATATCATGTTGAACCGGTTACATTTACATGGATGGTGAATCCGGCCGGCGATACTTCCCTTATCGACTATATGAAAACCACCATGATCCCGGAAATATCGTATACCCTGGCGACCAGATATAATGTTGAAAACTGTTACTACGGAGAATTCTTTGACCTTATGAACCCTGATAAGGGATGGTTATTTGATGCTGCTGAACCTCGGTATATTGTTAACCTGTTTGGGATACGAAACAGGCTGGGCATCCTTAATGAGAACTATGTATATGCAGATTATAAATCCAGGGTATCGGGTTGTTATGCTTTGATCAGGTCGTTGCTCGAATACACCGATGCTCATGGTACCGAAATAAAGAATATGCTGCGTGAAGTTGACAGGAAGACCGTTACACGTGGAAAGAATCCCGGTGTGACAGATTCATTCCCTGTTGAATACAAAGTGAAGCCGCTACCTGAAAAAGTAAAGATAAGAACATATGAAGCCGATACGGTTACTCTGCCCAACGGGAGAAAGACTTACAGGAGAAGTGACAGGCAGAGGGACGTAACAGTGCCCTATTTCATCGATTATTATCCGGTAAAAAGCGTAAGATTGCCATATGCATATATACTTGCTACAAAAGATCCATCTGTTGTGGATTTGCTTAAGACACACGGAATAAAGATCGAGATGCTGGCTGGAGAAGCCAGACTTAATGTTGAAAGGTTCGATGTTAACAATATTAAAAGTGCTTCCAGGGCAAACCAGGGACATCATATAAATGTTGTGTCAGGATTATACGTGAATGACACCATTGTGTTCCCTGCCGGGACACTGGTGGTAAGAACTGCACAACCACTGGCCAATGTTGCGATGTATCTTCTTGAACCACAGACAGATGATGGTATGGTGACATGGAATTTTTTCGATCGTTGCCTGATACCACAATGGGGCAGGGGTTATAATCCATACCCCGTATACCGGCTTATGAACAGGACGAAACTTAATATTATGAATTACAGGTAAATCATAAGAATATAAAAGAGATAGTTTTATACCTTCGCAATATTATTTTTCATGTTATTTTAATAACATTGTAAAAAATACAATTTTTTCCACATTTGCGCGCGGCAACAACAGAGATAAGTTACTGATCATGAGAAAATGGAGAATTGAAGATTCAGCTGAACTTTATAACATAAACGGTTGGGGTGTTAATTACTTTTCGATCAATGAGAAAGGAAATGTGGAAGTTACCCCACAGAAAAACAATGCATCAGTGGATCTCAAGGATCTTCTGGATGAACTGATCCTGTCTGATGTTTCAACTCCTGTGTTGTTAAGGTTTCCCGATATCCTGGACGACAGGATTTTAACCATATCCAACTGTTTCAAAACGGCTGCAGAAGAATATGAATACAAGGCACAGAATTTTATCATATATCCTATCAAAGTCAACCAGATGCGTCCGGTGGTTGAAGAGATAGTCTCACATGGTAAGAAATTCAATATTGGTCTTGAAGCCGGATCTAAACCTGAACTCCATGCTGTAATTGCTATAAATACAGACCCTGAGTCGCTGATAATATGTAACGGATATAAGGATGAAGATTACATTGAGCTGGCTCTTCTTGCCCAGAAGATGGGAAAAAGGATATTCCTTGTGGTAGAAAAGCTTAATGAGCTTAAGCTGATAACCACAATTGCAAAAAGGTTGAAAATTAAGCCTAACCTGGGTATCAGGATCAAACTGGCCAGTGTTGGCAGCGGGAAGTGGGAAGATTCAGGAGGTGATATAAGCAAATTTGGCCTGACTTCAAGTGAACTCCTTGAAGCACTCGATTACATTGACAGGCATAAAATGCGTGAATGTGTCAAGCTGCTACATTTCCATATAGGCAGCCAGGTAACCAAGATACGCAGGATAAAAATAGCATTACGCGAGGCTTCCCAGTTTTATGTTGAGCTGAGAAAGCTTGGGTTTAATGTTGAATTTGTTGATATAGGAGGCGGACTGGGTGTTGATTATGACGGCACCGGTACCTCTAATAGTGAGAGCAGTGTGAATTATACCATACAGGAATATGTGAATGACTCGGTAAGTACCTTTGTGGATGCAAGCAACAAGAATGATATTCCGCATCCAAACGTAATAACTGAATCGGGAAGATCACTCACGGCTCATCATTCTGTCCTGATCTTCGAAGTCCTTGAAACCACCACTTTGCCTTCATGGGATCCTGAAGAGACAATTAATGAGAATGATCATGAACTGGTGAAGGATATGTTCCTTCTATGGGATAATTTTGCTCAGCCGAGGATGCTTGAAACCTGGCATGATGTCCAGCAGATAAGGGAGGAGGCCCTCGACAGGTTCAGTTTAGGACTGATTGATCTTAAAACAAGGGCCCAGATTGAGCGTTTGTTCTGGTCCGTCGCAAGGAAAGTTTACCGGATGGCCAGCAATACCAAACATGTGCCCGATGAGCTCATGCAGATCTCAAGATTGCTGTCTGATAAATATTTTTGTAATTTCTCACTTTTTCAGTCCTTGCCCGATGCCTGGGCCATCGACCAGATATTTCCTATTATGCCAATCCACAGGCTTAATGAAGAACCGCTCAGAACGGCAACAATACAGGATATGACCTGCGACTCTGACGGGAAGATAGATAATTTTATATCCACAACCAATTCTTCCTACCATATACCTGTGCACGATATAGGAGGGAAAGAATCCTATTACCTGGGTGTTTTTCTTGTTGGTGCCTATCAGGAAATCCTGGGTGACCTCCATAACCTTTTTGGAGATACAAATGCAGTTCATGTCTCGGTAGACAATGAAGGTTATAAGATCGATCAGGTTATTGACGGGGAATCTGTGGCGGAAGTGCTGGATTATGTACAGTATAATGCAAAAAAGATGGTCCGTACAGTTGAAACATGGGTTACCACATCGGTGAAAGCAGGAATAATAAGTCTTGAAGAAGGCAAGGAATTCCTTTCGAATTACCGTTCAGGCCTGTATGGATATACATATCTTGAATAATTACTCGTGATAGATTATATATATATATTTCTTTATCACTTACATTAAAAATATTTTTATAACTTAGGTCTGAAATCCGAAATCATCAGTAATTAAATACTAACCTAATTAATTATTTGTATCATGAGTAACGGAACCTTTGACTTCAATGTGTTTATCAAGGAATCTAAAGATGTCCTGGTAAATCCCAAATCTTATTTTTCCACTATGCAAACATCGGGAGGTATGGGAGAACCTCTGATAAAAGCAGTAATCTATGGTGCCATAGCCGGCATACTGCGTCTGATCTGGGGTTTTCTCCACATAGGAGGCATGGGCGGTATTTTCGGTGGAACAATAGGGGTAATGGCATTTATCTGGTCTGTTATTGCTGCTGTTATTGGCTTGTTTATAGGAGCTGTTATTCTTCTCATTATCTCTTCAATATGCAAGGGGAGTACCGATTTTGAAGCAAACACCAGGGTAGTGGCTGCAACTATGGTTATTATGCCAATAAGTGCACTGCTTGGTTTTACAGATGGAATTAACCTGTACCTGGGTGGAATCATCGGCCTGGCTGTTAATGTTTTAGCTATTTGGCTCCTTTACCATGGCCTGGTGGAAGCTCTGAAGTCAAAGCCCAAAACTACGAGAATTGTAATGTTTATTCTCATTGCCCTGTTTGTGATCATGATGTTTGTTGGTTTTTCCGCAAGCAGAAGAGCTTCAAAATTTATGCAGGAATTCAATAGTTCTGATTTTACGGAACAGCTTAAGGATATTCAAAAGGATTAGATTACCTGCTGTAATATAAAGAGGCTGTATTAAAAGATGGATCCTGTCTTTTGATACAGCTTTTTTAATCCATATTTACCTCCCGTTTAAAAATAAACATAATAATAACTCCGCGTGTTATCTGGTTAGCAGTATTTTAAACTTAATACTGTTAAAAGCATTACCGGGTAAAGGAATTAATGCGGGCAATAATTGCTTATCTTGCATAGTTTATATGCAAAAAAATATTGTCGGCACTTATATTAAATCATGGAAAGGCAAAAATAATTTTACCTGGCTGAAGCCGGGTGAATTTGTTGCTGATATTCAATATTAAAGAAGCCAAATCGTGTTACATTAATATATATGGTAAACAAATGAAAAAATGGTCATATTCCTGGAATATTTATGCTGTACTGGCTTACAGGATATTCCTGATAATGGTTTTATTTACACTTTGCAGGATAGGTTTTTTCCTTTTTAACCTCAAAATGTTTCCCGGAGTAACTGCCGGTCAGTTTGTAAATATTTTAAAAGGGGGGCTGGTATTCGATATTTCTGCGGTTGTCTATATCAATATGCTCTTTATCCTTCTTGAGATAATACCGGTTAACTGGCGTTATAATGATATATATGAGAAGATTGTAAAATACTTGTTTTTTATTACAAACGGTGTTGCTATTGCATTTAACGGGATGGATTTTGTTTATTATAAATTCGTCGATAAAAGAGCCACAGCAGATGTTTTCGCTACTTTTCAGAATGAACATCACATGGGAAAAATGTTCTTCAGGTTCCTTATAGATTACTGGCCTGCAACAATATTCACAATTTTCCTGTGGTTCCTGATGGTATGGCTGTATAACAGGGTTAAACCCAAAAGACCCGGTAACATACGTAGCTTAACCTACTGGTCTGTAAATATCCTTATGATTCCACTGGTTGCTGCTCTAGTTATTGGAGCAGCGAGAGGTGGATACAAACATTCTACCAGGCCCATTACAATTAGCAATGCAACCCGCTATGTTGAAACACCACGGGATGTGGCGATTGTTCTTAATACACCGTTCAGCATAATCAGAACATTTGACAAATTGCCGTTACAGGACTACAATTTCTTCGATCAGGTTCACCTTAAAGAGTTATACAATCCTCATTATATGCCTGATACAACAAAGACATTTAGGCCATATAATGTGGTTGTAATCATCCTGGAGAGTTTTGCACGTGAGTATATCGGTGCTCTGAATCCTGGACTTGAAGGAGGAACATACAAGGGTTATACGCCTTTCCTTGATTCCCTGATCAGGGTAAGCATGACATTTGATGTCTCACTCGCCAATGGTAAGAAATCTATTGATGCCATACCGTCAATATTGGCATCAGTTCCCTCACTTGAGACACCTTATATTATATCACATTATGCCAATAACAGAATAAACGGACTTCCTACACTTCTAAAGAAAAAGGGTTATTATTCTGCCTTCTTCCACGGAGCTCCAAATGGCTCAATGGGGTTTGATTCTTTTACCAGGATGGCCGGTTTTGATGATTATTTTGGTTTGAACGAATTTCCGGACAAGTCAGAATTTGATGGCATGTGGGGAGTGTGGGATGAGCCCTTTTTTAAATTTTTTGCGCAAAAGCTGAATACCTTTAAACAGCCATTTATGGCATCTATCTTTTCTGTTTCATCTCACCATCCTTTCAAGGTGCCGGAGAAATACAAGGGGGTATTTAAAAAGGGTCCCGAACCTATACTTGAGGTCATAGGTTATTCCGATCACGCCCTTAAAGAGATGTTTCAGGAGATGTCCACCAGCCCATGGTTCAAAAATACCCTGTTTGTGATCACTGCCGATCATACAAATGAATCAGTACATAAGGAATTTCAGAATAATTTTGGTGAATATTGTGTGCCGATAATCTTTTATAAACCGGGCAGCGATCTTATCGGGATGAAGCACCGGATAGCACAGCAGATTGACATTATGCCTACTATTCTTAATTATTTGCATTATGACGGGGAATATATTGCTTTTGGCAATAACCTGCTGGATGATTCATACGAGTCTTTTGCCTTCAATACCAACGGTACCACGTATAATTTTTTTATGAAAGATTATATTATGGAAATGGTAGACAATAAACCTGTCAGTCTTTTCAATTATAAGACCGATCATTTTCTGGAAAACAATCTTCTCGGTACGATGCCTGATCTGGAAAAGCAGATGTCAGATAAACTGAAAGCAATTATTCAGACCTATAACCACAGGCTTATAACAAATGATATGACGGTCAGGGACGGGGAATAGGATTTAATTTATTGGTTATCCTGGTTGTAATCATTCAAAAATTAAAGTAAATTTCAGGGTGTTTAATTAAACCAAGTTACAGCTATGAAATCCAGACGTCAGTTTATAAAATTATCAGGTGCCGGGGTACTTGCAGCGGGAGCCACTTCCCTGCGCCCCTATAGCGGATTATTACATCCCGGGAAAAAAGCAGTGAATCCTTTTTTAGTTGGTATGGCAGGCTATACCTTCCTTAAGTTCAGTATTCCGCAAACCATAGCTATGATGAAGAGGATAGGGGTAACAAACCTTTCAGTGAAGGATTTCCATATGCCGATGGACAGCACAAGGGATCAGATACTGGCGGTGGTGAAGGAATTCAGGGATGCAGGTATAAACGTATATACAGTGGGTGTGGTATATATGAAGTCACAAGCTGAAGTCGACAGGGCATTTGAGTATGCAAAGACGGCTGGTGTGAAAATGATAGTGGGAGCTCCTAATTATGAGCTTTTACCCTATGTGGATAAAAAGGTTAAAGAATATGACTTTCGGCTGGCTATTCATAATCACGGACCAGACAATCCTCTTTATCCAAATGCAACTGATATATGGGATCATGTAAGTAACCTGGATCCGCGTGTCGGAATCTGTCTCGATATTGGTCATACAACACGCGATGGGCATGATCCGTCGCAGGACCTTCTTCTTTACAGGTCCAGGATATTCGATCTTCATGTGAAAGATGTGGACAAAGCATCAAAAGAAGGAAGGACTATTGAAATGGGAAGAGGAATAATTGATATTCCGAAGGTTGTCAGGACATTGCGTGAGATTAACTATCCAGGATGCTGTAGTCTTGAATTTGAAAAGGATATGGATGATCCCCTGCCAGGTATAGCGGAATCAATAGGTTATTTCAGGGGTGTGATGGCATGTTAGGAAGGGTGTTGCAGGTGTATTGCATGCAACACACCTTACAATCAATATTTCCTCAACAGGGCAAGCAGTTTCGTGTCGGGTTTATGCCCGTACCAGTCTGCATATTCAACATCATCGCGACCTGAATCAAGGATACCAAAATCACCGCGGAAATTCCACAGGGCATATCCTATTCCGTTTTTTGAGAGGATATCGACTACATCACCAAACCACGCTAGAAAAATATTATGAGGGGTTTTTTTCCAGCATCCGCTTTCCCCGCAATGAACTCCTATTCCTTTCCCGGCAAGCTCAATCCATGGTTTGCAATATTCTTCCAGGTTTTCTCTTCCGTAATACTTGCCATCAATGGTACCCGGCCATGCAGGCACAGGTGCTTTTGAAGGATCTTTCCAGACCCATGGTGCCTGGTAATGGGATATCAGTCCCGGGTAATACCCGCGGCAGCTTTGTGCAATGCTCAGATCAATCAGCCCTGGAATAACATCATTGCCTCCTCCGTTATCATCAGCAATTATCAGCCTGTCAGGTCGTCCAGGCGGGATCTGCAGTTAAGTCTTTTAGTCTTTTGATACAGCCTTATTTTTAATACTGTTTAAATATAAATTATAGCTTGAAGGCTACACCAAGTGTAAGATAGGAAATACCGTAACCGATCTCACCCATAACTGCGAAATTGTCGCTGAAATAATATCTTGCTCCGGCAAACCATGCCAGGGTAACTCCTCCTCCGGAAGCTTTAGCTCCAAAGTAGGTGTCATAGTATGAGTAGCTGTAAATATTATACCCCAGCAACAATCCTGTGTAAGTATCAAGCTTATCTACCAGGGGATAGTGAAAACTGCCTCTTGCACCAAGAATAAAGTTTGATGTCTTGTAGTAATTTGTCCATTTTGCAGAAGAGTAACCAAGATATCCGCCAACTCCTATTGATCCTTTGTCAAGTATGCCGTCTTTAACACCTACCTCAAAGGATGCTGAAAGTGCAGGTGTCTGGGATGTATAATAGCTGCTGTAATAGGTTGAACCGAATCCAATGCCGAGATTTAAGACTTTACTCCCCTGCCCGAAAGTTGATTCCTGAGCCATCAACTGGGATAAAGAAAATAGACTGATAAGAGAAAACAGTAACAGTTTTTTCATGATTAACGAATTTTAGTGATTAATTTTTGATTAGTGTTTTTTATCTTATTGTGGTTGTTGTTATTTCCCTTATGTTATCCTTATACATGTAATGAAGCATTTAAAATATCACCCCGGGTTTTTGTTTTAATTTTATTTGTCAATAACAGACTGTGTTAATCAAGTTTATTAAATTATCGTTTAATATGCAAGCCGGTTTATTAAACAATTAATGTCTTCCTGAATTTGTTTATTGCATATAACAACTGCAATATACATATAGTTCAATAAATATCCGGTATATTTTTTAACCATGCTGTCTTCAAAGTGATAAATATAAAGTGCATTGTTTTTTGAATTGTGGTTGGAATTTATGGATCATTTTCAGGGCAATGACAGCATCTTTTATCAGGTATTCGGTATTTGTTCTTTTATATGATATTTATTAATAGTACCCGATTTTTAATGAAGATGAGTATCTTGCCGCCGTTTTGATAAAAACGGCAGAAAATAGTTGAAAAGATAAATTAGTGTTCATGCAAAGAAAACATATGATTAGTATGATAAAAAAGATCTTATTCCCTTTGTTTGTATTTTTAATCGCTTGTACCAATACACCGGCTCCACCAAAAAAAGCTGTAAAGAAAGAATCTCCGGTACGGCATAAAACAGTTACCAGAACCTCACCCAATCCATGGTCTGTCAGATCATATGCACCCAAACCGGGAGAATCGGAGGGTAGAAAATATGTGCGATATGATGCAGACGGTAATTTCTCCGATACTACGAGGTCGGGCGATTATCTTCATGCCGTGATCTTTGTAGATAAGATCAATGCAGGAATATTTCTGCATGAATCAAAGAAATCAAGTCCTGTAGAAAAATTCTCCGGGCCGGTACATATCAAGCTCACTAATTCTGACGGTAAAGAACTCCGGATGACATCTACAAGGGGATGGAATAAATCAGGCGGGATACTGATTGAAAGGAATAACAGTGATTACAGTCAGTTCAGGATATTTCTTCTGCAAAGTACAGGTCCTGTAAATGTTGTGATCCATGATAATGATTCTTCAGTCTTTCATTTTGACATAAATGCAAGTGGTTTCAGTGATGCTTTCAACCGGATTTAATATGACAAATTTAAATATAATTCCTTAGCTGGAGTATTGAGCACATTGGAAGAATTCAATAGCAAAAGTTTCTGACTGATACAAGAGGTTCATATGAACTAAAAGAGCTGAGCATTGTTTTAGATAAAGGTGCATCAGGAATAAGCCGGGATTACCCCCTGGAATTGTAAATATTTAGAAATAAAAGCTTTAATGTCATGAAAATAAAAATATATTTTAGTGTTCTGTTGTTATTTATGGCAGCAGGTTATGTCAGCGCACAGCAATCAAAGTCATTCTACGATTACCAGCTAAAGGACATAAATGGCAAGACATACAAAATGAGTGATCTTAAAGGCAAAAAGGTCCTGATTGTTAACACTGCCACACAATGTACTTTAACTCCGCAGTTTAGTGCACTGGAACAGCTATACAAGGAAAACAAGGGTAAACTTGTTGTCATTGCCGTTCCTTCGAATGATTTTGGTAACAAAGAGCCCGGTTCAGATAAAGAAATTAAGAATTATGTAGAAAAGCATTACGATGTTACTTTTCCACTTATGGCCAAAACATCTGTAAAGGGTGATAATGAAAATCCTTTGTACAAGTGGCTTACGGAGAAGAGCCTGAATGGTGTTATGGATACCAAGGTAGCCTGGAATTATCAGAAATATATGATTGATGAAAACGGGAAGCTTGTCGGAGTAGTTGACCCAAAAGACTCACCCGGATCTGATAAGATCATTGAATGGCTTAAAAAATAAACATTGCAACTGCTGATTATTAGTTGATTCGTCCCCTGTCAGGTGATGGATAATACTTATATTTTTGAACGGCAGGCCGGGCAGAGAAGGTGGCTTTTCTGATCTATGTCTTCTACATAGGTGCTTGATCTCATGACACATGTTGGTGTGTAACAGTGGATCAGTCCGAATGTGTGCCCCAGTTCATGGATAATTACTTTCCTGAACCTGTCAAATAGCAACGTGTCATCTTTCTTTATCCCGTAGTGTTCATTACGCAGCCGGAAAAGTGATGCCACACCGCTGTTCCCATTTAGTACAGCCTGGCCGAAAATATATGTAAGAACAGGGATATACAGGTCAACTCTTACCACTCCAATTTTCCTGATGAATTGCCCGGAAGGGATAGAATCTATTTTTCTAAGGATTCTGTTAGCATCATATTGCCGTCTGATTGGATCATAGAAATCGTTTATGTCGAACTGGCTTTCTTCTATGTATACTGGGAATGCATAGGAATTGTATACTTCAGTTGATATCTTTTCAAGAAAATCCTTCTCGAAATTACCATTGGTTATTAATAATATACGCTGTTTCTTCAAAGTTCGCCAGATTTTAATAACTTAAGTTAACCTGATGATTTTCAGTAGAATTCATCCTTACAGATAATAATTTCCTGAAAAATTATTGAAGCTTATTTCGGAGCCTGAAGATTATATTTCCGAATCTTGTTATATAGTGTTACCCTGTCTACCTTAAGTGTTTTTGCAGACCTTGATATATTCCAGTTGTATTTATTAAGGATCTGGCTAATATGCTTTTTTTCAAGGTCTTCCAGGCTCTCAACAGAATTATACGGATCATTCTTCTCAAAGGGGAGGTCCTTTAGGCGGATCTCTTTCCCGTTACCAACAACAATTGCTCTTTCTATCATATTCTCAAGCTCACGGACATTCCCCTGGAAGTTATAATTCTCAAGTTTTTTCATAGCAGCATTAGCTATCGACATCACATTTCTGCTCATCGATGTACAGTATTTTTTAATGAAATGATCAACGAGTGATGGTATATCCTCAGGTCTTTCTCTAAGCGGAGGGATCATTATATTGACAACATTAAGACGATAAAAAAGATCTTCACGAAACGTTCCTTCTGCAACCATTTTCTTAAGATCCTTATTTGTGGCGCTTATCACTCTGAAATCAGAAGTTATTTCCTTATTACCTCCAACCCTTATGAATGTTTTGGTTTCAAGTACCCGTAATAATTCTATTTGCATCTTGGGTGATATTGTAGCAATCTCATCAAGGAATATTGTTCCCCCGTCTGCCATTTCAAACCGTCCCTTTCTGTTGAACATGGCACCTGTAAATGCACCCTTTTCATGACCGAATAGTTCGCTTTCAAGCAGGCTTTCCGTTAAAGCTCCACAATGAACACTTACCAAAGGTGAGAACTTTCGTTTTGAATTGGAATGTATTGCCCTGGCAATTAGTTCCTTACCTGTTCCGCTTTCGCCGCTTATTATAACCGGTGAATTGGACTGTGCTACCCTTTCTACTTTTTTGAGGACATTTATCATCGCTTCGCTTTCCCCGATGATGTCCTCCACATTTTCCAGTGAAACAATGTTGTCTCGTAAAACCTGGTTTTCTTCCTGGAGGGATATCTGGCTGGTTGCGTTGCGTATCAGGTGTGACAGGTCGTCGGGGTCGAATGGTTTTGTGATATAGTCATAGGCACCATCCTTTAGTGCCTGGACAGCTGTTGAAACAGAAGCAAAAGCAGTCATTATGATCACTATGGCATCTTTATTAAGTGACTTGATTCGCCTGTGCATTTCAAGTCCGTCCATGCCCGGCATTTTAATGTCAGCAAGTATAATATCGAAGTTTCTTGATTCGAGCATTGAAAGTGCCTTTTTCGCATTTTCAGTGCATCCTACATCGTAACCATCCTCGATGAACCAGTTGTACAGGGAGTCTCTAACCGACTCTTCATCATCTACAATAAGAATTGAAATGTTTCTGGCCATTACTGTTAAGTTTGATTTGTTATTAACGGTAAAATAATATAGACTGTTGTACCCTTTCCCGGCTCTGATATCACTTCAACACGGCCATTATGACTCTGAACAATTCCATGCACAATAGCCATTCCAAGTCCAATGCCGCTAGCCTTTTGTTTGGCTGAGAAGAAGGGTTCAAAGATATGTGAGAGATCTTCTGGTGAAATACCAACTCCATTATCCGTTATTGCTATCCTGATCCTGTCATGGGAAGGATTGCTTGTGCTTATTATTATTTCACCACCTTCAAAAACAGCCTCTGATGCATTCAGGAGAATAGCAATACAAGCCTGTTTTATCTGGTTGTCGTTGCAATTCACCAGGTCGTGTGTTGCAGAAAAGTCCTTAATGAAACTTATGTTAGCCATTTTCAATTGGTGCTCCATTAGAATATAGGCGTCTTCAAGTATCCTGTGAAGGTGATCAGTCTTATAATCCAGACAATCCTTTCTCGAAAAATCAAGAAGGCTCTTTACAATATCACCGCATCGTTTAGTTTCTTCTTCAATCACTTTCAGGTATTTCAGCATCGTGTTTTTATCATTTTCCTTAACTCCCGGTTTTCGTAATCGTTTATTAACCAGCTTAGTGTAGGTTAATATGCCTGATAAGGGATTATTAATTTCATGTGCTACCGACGAAGATAGTCTTCCGAGTGAAGCTATCCTTTCAATATGTATCAGTTCATTCTGAATATCATTCAACTCTTCAGTCTTCTCTTTAACCTTAAATTCAAGTTGTTGTGACCAGTTTTTCAGTTCGTTTGAGGCTGATTGGAGATTATCCAGCATTTTATTAAAAGCAGTTGAAACCATCCTCATATCACTCAGCTGGTTGGTTTTAATTTCGAGCCTGGTGCTTTTATCTCCTCTTGATACAGCCTCGCTTGCCTTTATTATAGCAGTAAGAGGTTTTCTTATTTTCTTTCGTGTAAATATCAACAGGAATATCACAAGGGTGATAGTTGTCAATCCGGCCAGTAAAAAAGATTTTTTAAGATTTGCATCAAGTTCCTCGAGGGGAATTCTTATTATGAGAGACCCGAGTACCTTCTCAGACGGATTATGAGCGTGACATGCACTGGTATAGCAAGATTCCTCATTTAAGATAGGCGACTTTATCAATAGTAACCTGAAATTATAGTCTCTCGGATTCATGGCACATTGGCTTTCAACATTGATAATTTTAAACGATTTTTTATCTCTGGGGAACAGTGTGTTGAAATTTGAGTGACATGATTTGCAGTCGGAGCTGCTTCCGCTGATTGAGTCACCGGGGAATGAAGAATATACAAGGTTGTCATTTGCATCATACATATTTACATCCTCAATACCGGGCATCCTGTTGATGATAATCATCGTGTTTCTCAAAGATTTCTTGTCATTATCAAGCATATGTTGATATAGAGCACTTTCAACAAACATACATACATTGTTACCGCTCTGTTGTATGGTGCTTTCCATATATTCCTTGTTGATTGTCCTGAAAATTATCAGGAAAGACAGAAACAGAAACACCGAAAGGATAGCAATAACAATAACTACCTGTCCGTGAATTGAAGAAAAGGATCTAATCAGACGTTTTACCTCTGGCCATATTTCCCTGAATTTATATTTGTGATCTCTGATCAAAGCCTAAGAATTTAATAATAGATAATTTGGATTCAATTAATACAAGTAAAAGTAAAAAACTCTGTTAATTATTTCACAAAAGTAGCCTGAAAATATATGACTTTATTGCAGGTCAGCCCTTAAACAGCGGCAGCACGAATGAAACAGTGGTCCCTTTGCCAAGGCCTGAAGCAACATCAATTCTCCCTCTGTGACTTTGAATAATGCCATACACTATGGCCAGACCAAGCCCTATACCACTCGCTTTCAGTTTGGCAGAGAAGAAGGGTTCAAAAATATGGGGGAGATCGTCGGGATCAATACCGACTCCGTTATCAGATATATCGAGTTTTATATGGTCCGGGTCAGGATTTGTTGTTCTCATTATTATTTCACCGTTTTCAAATACAGCTTCAGAGGCATTCAGAAGGATTGCTATGCAAGCCTGTTTGATCTGATTATCGCTACAGTTGATCAGGTCCCTCTCCGCTGTGAAATCAGTAATGAACGTGATACTGGATATTTTCATACGATGATCCATCAATGTATAAACTTCTCTCAGTATCTTATGCATACTGCTGGGCTTAAAATCCTGCTGGTCCTTTCTTGAAAAATCCAGTAATCCCTTTACAATTTCCCCACACCTCTTTGTCTCATCCTCAATGACTTTCAAATACTTGAGCATGGGTTTCTTCAATTCTTCCCCAAGTGTGATTTTATTTAACTGCTTCTGGATAAGTTTTGTATATGTCAGTATACCTGACAATGGATTGTTAATCTCATGGGCAACGGATGAAGAGAGTTTGCCAAGTGATGCAATACGTTCCACATGTATCAGCTCATTCTGTATCTCTGTGAGTTCTTCAGATTTTTTCTTAACCTTGTATTCCAGCTGTTGCGACCAGTTCTGAAGCTCCAATGTAGCGGACTGGAGACTGTCGAGCATCTCATTGAATGCCTGGGATACCATTTTTATATCAGTCAGGTAATTCGATTTCATCTGCAACCGAGTACTTCTGTCGCCATTGGTTACTGCTTCACTGGCTTTTATTATAGCTGTAAGAGGTGATTTGATATTCTTCCTGGTAAAGAATATTAAAGAAATAACAAGGAAAAATGTGGTCAGTGCTGCAAGAAAGAAAAAGCTCGATGACGACCTGTGAATGGCAGAATCGAGATCTTCAAGAGGTATCCGTATAATAAAAGAACCAAGAACTGTTTCCGCCTGTTTATGGATATGGCAGGAACTCGTATAACATGATTTCTCATTCTGTATTGGAGTCCTTATAAGAAGTAATCTGAAATTATAATCCTTTTGGCTCATCTCACAATTACTTTCCATATTCACTATCGTGAATGTCTTTTTATCCCCCGGGAACATTGAGTTGATATTCGCATGGCACTCCTTGCAATTAGGATTATTATGTTTCTGTTCTTCCAACAGAGCAGGAGAATAGGCCAGGTTAAAATCGCTGTCGTACATACTTACATCTTCTATTCCCGGCAAAGTATTTATCACTTCCAGCGTGGACTGAAGGGCTTCCTTGTCATTTTTCAGCATGGAATGGAACAAAGCACCTTCGACTATTGAACTGATATTGTTACCGTTCTGCTGTATTATAGTATTAAGATATTTCTCGTTGATTATTCGGAAAATAAGCCCGAATGATACAAACAGGAAAATGGACAGTAGTGTAATGGTAATTACTACCTGTCCATAAATTGAGGATCTGAACCTGATATCTTTTAACCGGCGTATTTTCACGGGAATATATTTATTTCTAAATTTAAGTAAATTTCAGCTATCTGTTTCTATTGAAATGATTAGAAAATTTGAAATAATAGTATTTATCATCTTTTTGCATAACAAGCATAAGATAAGATAATTAATTGGGCTGTACCAGATTTTTAATTTGATACAGCCCTGTCTTCAGCAGATATTGAATCCAGTCATACTTAAGAAAGCATGCTTTTTCTTATACTCACTTTAATCTTTTAGTTCAGCATTAAGAAACTCTTTCTGAAAATCTGACCATACTTCATCCGGTAGGTCAGAGAGTACCCTGTTGCGAATTTCACCTCCATCCTGTAGAAGAGTCATGGCCGGTTCATCTGAAAATTTATTCATCGGACTTCCGCTCAGGAATTCTTTAAACCGATCCAGTTCATTGGCCAGCCATCTGCTGGCATCTTCAGCCAGGTAGTAGGATTTTGTATCACCTTTCCAGTCATATGGTTTTATCTTATATATCCAGCCTTTATCAACAGGGTATTCCTCAAGTATTTCAGGATCCTCATTGAGTATTGTATTCGTCTTCATTATCTCTCCTGATATAGGTGAGAAGATATTCAACGTCTTCCCGTTTTGTTCAATGAGGGTGAGGATTTCTCCTTTCCGTATTTT
Organism: uncultured Rikenellaceae bacterium; assembly: GCA_964472085.1. GTDB lineage: Bacteria > Bacteroidota > Bacteroidia > Bacteroidales > VadinHA17 > LD21. The sequence goes on from CAYYIW010000003.1 coordinate 101,244, forward strand.
CTCCCCTGGCTTCTTAAGTTCAGTGAATCTTACATCTCCCACTATATGTTGAATAAAGTCATCCAGTCCAACCCTGGCTTCTCCGGAACCGTCAAGATGTGTCCAGGTGTGAAACTTGTTATGAAATAATCCCTGTGGAATCCTCAAAGCATCAGCGGAAAGGATCTTCGCTCTTTTGACCTTCTCTATGATTCTGCCATGTTTGTTTGCAATATTCCAGAATATTATCAGGAATAACAGATAACCAATAACGAATAGATATTCTATCCCTTTGGTATCGAATATGTCTACCCTGCTGAAGTTTTCCATTTTTTCCTCCTTGTATTTAATTTATATGGTGATTCATTCCTTATTTGAAATGATTTACTATGAGACTCTTCAGTAACCCACGACGGGGACTCGGTATAAACCGGCATTCTTCTGGCAATCCATTTGAATACCTGAATCTGAACAAATATTACAGCGACACTTACAATCACTTCGTTCAGGTTGGGGAATTGAATTACACCGTCGTACCACTTGAAAGCAATTGTTGAAATATTGAGCCTGTTCAGGATAATCCCCACGATCGACATTGCTGCTGCAATACGTACCATGTTCAGGTTCATGCGCTTGTATCCGAACAAAAAGACAATACCAGGCACAAGAACAAAACCTACGACCTCAACAAGGTACCAGTAACCCCATGGTGTATTAAGATATGCCATGTTCTTCCCATGAATAAATACAAGCACTGTCATGGAGAAATATACAAACATCGAAATGGTGCATATCTTAGCAATGCCAAACATAACCGGGCGATGAGAACTTTTATGAAGGAATGACATTTTCCGGCCAAACACTTTCTGATTTATGCTTTCAAGGATTACTACAAGTGAAAGGCCTGCGAAAATACTTGAGATAAAGAAGAGTATCGGAATAAATTCCGAGTACCATAATGGGTGAATTTTTGGTTTTGCCATCAGGAACAGAGCTCCAAGACCTGACTGGTGAAGAGTAGAAAGAGCTATTCCGAAAATTACCACTCCCAGTGTCAGGGACGCAAAAAACCTTCGTTGACGCTTCAGGGTAGCCCATTCACTTATCGTTGGAAAGAACTCTGACAGCAGTGAGCCCATGTATAGAAGAAAATGCCAGGCAACCAGGAAAAGCACGGAACTTATTCCAAAAGAGTTCCCGATAATAGGATTTACTATTTTCCACGGACGCCCAAGGTCGAGCATAAGTGCGCCGGCATAAAACATGTAGGACAGAAGTGCATAAAGTACGGTCGCTCTGACTATAGGTCTATATTTTTCCATCCCGAGTATGTAGACCATGAATGTCACCACATAAGCTCCGCCGGCAAAAGCCACGCCGGTAATTACATTAAAATTAATCCAGAGTCCCCATGGATGTGACTGTGATGAATCTACAACTGATCCAAGCCCTTTTGCAAAGCGGATAGTAAGAATTACTATGGCAGCCAGTACGGTAATGGCGGAAATTACATTAAAGGGCGTAATGATTTTTCCTTTCGGCTTTAATTCACTGATTATGAATTTTAAAAGCCCTGTATTCTGTTCTCTGTTCATGATTCGTCTTCAGATAATATTTGGTTTCTTTTTTCTCTTTCTTTAGTTGAATTGTGCAAACCGAGCAAAAATGCTGGCCACAGGACTAAAACAGCCGGGACGGAATAGAGAAATGTTTTATTATATTCAGGGTATGAGACATCTCCCAGGTCAGTTCTCATCCCGAGTTCCTCGAAAGGTACGGGAGATAAGCGGAGTACTCCTGTTCCTCCTACTTCAGTTTCTCCGTAGACATGATGATAGTATTCATCCGGACTTGCATAAATCCTTGTTTTGGCTTCCTCGAGTAGATCTTTCTTCTTGCCGAATTTCAATGCTTCAGCAGGACAGGCGGCAACACATGCCGGTTGTTTACCTTCCTGCATGAGACCATAACACATTATGCATTTGTTTATCTTTGGATTAGGCTTGTCAAATTCAAATTTTGGAATGTCGAACGGACAGGCTATCATACATGACCTGCACCCGATGCATTTGTCTTCACGCCAGATAACCGGACCATTCTCTGTTTTATACATAGCTTTGGTCAGGCACGCTGAAGCACATGCAGGTTTGTCGCAATGATTGCAGGAAGTTCTCATGAAGAAGTCACCCTTAGGGGTGGTGAACTGGTTGATTGCGATACGTCTTGTTTCAGTTGTCTCGCGGACTACTCCGGGTTCTGGAACATCCTCCGGCGGTGGAAACCCATATGTTTCAGCACAGGCCATCTCGCAACTCTGGCAACCAACACACCTGGTAGCATCATATAGAATTCCATAAAACTCATTGTCGTTCTTTTTGCCTTCTACAGAAGCACCGAAGCATTGTCCCATCGTAAAGGTAGCTCCGGCAATTCCAAGAGCCTTTAGAAAATTTCGTCGGTCAATACTCATATGATTTGCTGTTTTAAAGTTTATAATAGTCTCTTATGTAAATTCTCCTTACCTTGTTTGATCAATAAAATTTGTCTGAAAGTCTTCCCATATCTCCGGATCGAGATCTCCGAGAACACCGTCTTTCAACTCTCCTCCATCCTGCATTACATTTGCAAATTCCACTGACTCATGTTTTAAAGTGCTTGAAAGGAACTCCTTAAGACGGGCAAATTCACTTTTAAGCCATTCCTGGTATTTGTTCCCTATGATCAGGAAATCAATTTCTTTCAGCCATTTTGAAGGTTCTATCCTGTATACCCATCCTTCCGAATACGGGGAGGAGTTTATTATTGTGGTATCCTGATTAAGTTCTTCGTTGGATTCCCTGATTGTGCCGGAGATGGGAGAATACAGGTTTAACTGTTTGCCATTGTTGATTATTGAAAGGACAGCTTTGCCTTTTAAAATCTTTTCTCCGGGTTTCTTCATTTTTAGACTGGTAATAGGCCCGGTTATATGCTGCAGGAAATCATCTATCCCCACTTTTACCATCCCATCAGGCTCCATGAAGGCCCAGGTATGTGTCTTGTCATAAAACAGACCGGCAGGTATTTTAATATAGGTATCATCAAATATGCGACCCAGTTGGGGAATTACGGAAACGGCAACTTTCGCTGTTGTTGTAAATCGGCTTACAAGCAGATATGTAATAAGAATAATAATTGCAGTAATGAACAATACGAGCAGTGATTTATCCGCTGAAGCATAATTTTTACCGGAAATTGTAATTCCTGTACCGGATTCAGTCAACTGTGCAATTTTTGAACTACGTTCAGTCATCAGTAAAGAACTGAAGCCTGAGATGGCTTCAAACTCCTGCCCTCCGGTGAGAATCCATTTTAAAAATGTCACTTCCGCTTTGGCAACAGGTTTATTTGAAGATATTGCATAAATGTTTGTTATAAGCTCTTTCGGGTATTTGCCTATCCATGCTCCCCTTATAAGATCTTCAGGATTTTTGTAAATGTTTTCCATGTAATCAATATGTCCATTCCCGTTTTTGTCAATCGGTAAAAAACTTACCTGCCGGGAACTTTCAGAATTACCATTAACGACAAAGTCTGTAATACTGCAAATACCTATTGAATTTAGATCTTTGCTTACTGATTCAATCATATTTTCTAATCCGGTTACCCTGACAGCTTTTACAGATTCGCTTTTTAAAGCTGCCAGCCCGGGGAATTCATTGTTGACCAGGAGGTTTTTGTCAACATAAAGAGTAACCGGGGTATCGTTAGGGGTATGAAGAAGATCTCCCCATTTTTTCCGGCCATTCAGGAGTCCACTGAGTTCTTCCAGAGAGATGCCTTTACGGTATATCTCCTCCGACAACGGATTCTTATTGTTAAAAACAGGTATTGCAATATCCCTGCCTATAACCATATTCCACATTTTACCATTAAACATCTCGGGATAGCCGCCCGAAATGAAACCCAGGCCCTTTTCCATGTTATATTTGCCGTTAGCCTCCTGTCTGGCAACAGTCACGTTGATCTCAGTTCCTGGACTCAGCTTGCAGTATTCATTGGCCCAGATTGTTGTAAGCTTGTACATATCCGGTGAGCAGTAAATACTGATCGGGTTATCATCTGAAGAACCATTAACAGTGTCTTCAGATATACTTGCCTTTGTACTGTTGTTAAATAGTAAAAAGCTGATTAAGAATACAATAGCGTACTTCATAATTTCCTGTTTAATCTGTTATACCGCATTGATTATTTATCTTTAGTAATTGCTTTCTGTAATTGATTCAAAAAGATCAGGTACATAAATCATTAACCAATAATAATGCCAAACTATGTAATAAACAGAAATACAATAACATACAGACATGGATGTATAATAAATAAACAGCTTGAAATGTTGAATTAATTAACACTGTGATTTGTACATTGCCGTAATGGTCAGTAAATCAGTTGATAACACACTGTGTGTAATTATTAAACACCTGTTGAAAAATACAACACTTATCTGAGACTGTATTTTACTATTTTTGTATATTATTAATAGTCAATATGATATATGTTAAAATTGTGGAAGGTAAATCAGATAACGGGGATGAAATATTAACATTTTTAGCGGATTCATTATTCAATAATTTCCTAATTTTGCTAATTAATGAATTCTAATGTTCTGTAAATTATTCATTTGATTTAATATGAATGTTATGATACTACTCAAATGGCAACAACACTGAAAAAGCTGATAAATAAAAGATACCCACAGAATCTCATTTTAAGAAAGCCCCTGATCGGGACAATTATACTTACGCTGATCTGGTTTATTTTTATTACCTTATACAGACCGTTGGGTGTAAGGCCAGCACAACTCAGTCTGTTACTTACTATGGCTGCATACAGCCTGATACAGGGAATATTCATATATATTGCAGCCAGTCTCCTGAAACGTATCCCTTTTTTTTCTAAGGAAAGTGAATGGACAATTATAAAGGAAGCTATTTCTGTTATTTTAATGCTGTTATTTGTAGGTGTTGTCATTTATTTTGCCGGTTTTATTGTTGAACCTCCGGCTCAGCGGTGGAATATTGCAACTTTCCTGGACTCAATAGAAAAAGGTGTGATGATCGGGGTGATCCCGTTTGGCTTTTTTACCCTTATCAATTACCGTTACCTTTTTGTTGAGGAAACAGAGCAAAACTACAGTCAGTTGAACCTACAGCAATCAGTGATACGCGATGAAGAATTGATACATATGAGTTCACAGCTTAAAAAGGAGGATTTGAGTTTTTATCCCAGCCAGTTTATTTATTGTGAAGCAGCCGGGAATTATGTGATCTTCCATATGCTCGTTGACGGACAGGAGATAAAGAAAATGATCCGCAATTCAATAAATAATATTGAACAGCAGTTGTCCCATACTCAATATATAATGAGAATACACCGTGCTTTTATTGTGAATCTTAAAATGGTTGCCAGGAAAAAAGGGAATACCCTGGGTTACCAGTTACAAATAAACAATACAAATGCTGAGATACCTGTATCAAGAAATAATACGAAGAATTTTGACGAGAAAATGAAACAATTAAGATAATCCATTGGTCACAAAAAATTGCATCCCGTCCCAGGTTTTCAGCAAGGTCCTGTCTTCAAATATCCATCTGTAACAAATTTTAGCTGTCTGTCACAAAGATTTGTACAGCAGATTTTTATCTCTTCATTTTGTATGCATAATTTAAAAATGCTCAGAAAATGAAGAAATATGTTAACATCATCTTTAATCCGGTAAATAGAGAAAAAGCCGCATATTTACAGTTACCCGGATTCCTTATCAGCTACGCTGAAACATCAGGTAAATATAAGGTTACAGTAGTATATTTCAGAACGGGTCTTAAAAAGACAAAGATCTTTGGCTTTTTATTGACTGTTGTTCTGGTAATGCTTATTTCAGGGCGAGTTTTGGGGCAGGATATTTCCAAAAACACCTGCCTGGCAACTTACATTAACAATCCACCGGATATAGACGGGGTACTGAATGAAGAGGCATGGAAAGATGGTATATGGTATGGAAATTTCACACAGAATGAGCCATATAATAATAAACCTGTTTCACAAAAAACAGATTTTAAAATACTATATGATGATAATAATATCTATATAGCCGTCAGATCACTTGACATTCATCCTGACAGTATAGTTCAGAGGTTAACCAGGAGGGACCAGGTTGAAGGAGATGTGGTGGCTATACTTATTGATAGTTACCATGATCTGCGTACAGCGTTCTTTTTTGGGGTCAGTGCAGCCGGAGTAAAGTATGACATGATATACACAAACGACGGACAAAATCAGGACCCTTCCTGGGACCCGGACTGGTGGGTCCGGACTTCAATAAACAGTAACGGCTGGGTAGCAGAAATGAAGATTCCTTTAAACCAAATCAGATTTGAAAAGAATTCGGACTATAACTGGGGTTTACAGGTAGCCAGGTTATTATACAGGAAAAATGAAATTGATTTCTGGCAACATATTCCAAAAGATGTTTCCGGCATTGTACATATGTTCGGAGAACTTTCCGGACTTGATAAAATTAAGCCTCATAAAATATTTGATGTTACACCTTATGTTGTTACAAAAGCTGAAACATATAGAGCACAGAAAGAAAATCCGTTCAGGAATACAGGAAGAGACTACAATCTTAAATGTGGCATTGATACTAAAACAGGAATTACTAACAACCTGACCCTGGATATGACAATTAATCCGGATTTTGGACAGGTGGAGGCAGATCCATCTGAAGTAAACCTGACTGTTTTTGAAACTTTCCATAATGAGCAACGTCCGTTCTTTATCGAAGGTAATAATATAACTGATTTCAACCTGGGTGTCGGCGATGCCAGAGTAGGTAATGATAATCTGTTTTATTCCAGGAGAATCGGTCGTGCTCCTCAGGTGTATCCAGGGAATATTAAGAACGGATGGACTGTGAATATGCCGACTTTTACCAATATCCTCGGGGCAGCCAAGCTTACAGGAAAAACAAGGGAAGGATTATCTCTGGGATTCATGGACGCTCTTACAAATGCAGAAAAGGCAGAAGTAGATACATTAGGAGGTAAGATTTACCGGACTGTTGAACCTCTTACAAATTATTTTGTGGGGAGAATTCAGAAAGACTTTAATTCGGGGAAGACCATAATAGGAGGAATTTTTACAGCCACTAATAGGGGGATGGACTCAACTCTTGCATCTGTTCTTGACAGGAACTCTTATGCCGGAGGTTTTGATATTACAAAATATATCAGGAAAAAAAGCTGGATGATAAACCTGAATGCAGCATTCAGTTATGTGGAAGGAACAAAGGAAGCAATTAAAAGAATCCAGGAATCATCTGCAAGATATTATCAGAGGCCTGATAATGATTATGTAAATTATAATCCCCAACTGACCTCATTAACCGGTTCAGGAGGAAGACTGCAGGTAATGAAACTGAATGGTCACCTGAACATGTCGGGGATATTCCTGTGGAGAACTCCGGGTTTTGAAACAAATGACCTGGGTTACCTGCGTCAGGCGGATCAGCTTGTTGGAATAATTAATGCGGGATATAACCAATGGGAACCAAAGGGAATCTATAATCGTTATTCTATAAACTGCGGTGTATACAGTTTATTGGATTTTGGTGGTGACTTTCTGGTCAAAGCCATTGAGCCGAATGCAAACATAACATTCAGGAACTACTGGAATGCCTATGTGTCAGGCAGTATATCAACAGACCAACTTTCAACAACGCTTCTTCGTGGCGGACCTTTAATGAAGATTCCGGGCTTTTGGCAGCTGCAATATGGCTTTTCATCTGATAACAGGAGGAAGGTGATTATTTCTGTTAATGACGGAAGAAGCGGTCAATATCAAAATAGCTCCGGTTCACGGCTTTTTGGCTTTAACATTCAGTTCAAACCTGCTGATTTCCTGATGTTTTCTCTTGGTCCGCAGTCAAATACTACCGTTGACCATCTTCAGTATATCACAACATTGAATTATAATAATAATACACGATATATTTTTGCAACAATTCATCAGAAAACTATTTCTGTGTCTTTCAGGGTAAATCTTAATCTTTCTCCGAATCTTAGTATCCAGTATTGGGGCCAGCCTTTCCTGGCTTCAGGGAAATATTCTTCATATAAATATATCACTGATCCGGTGGCTGATAAATATACAGACAGATTTCATATCTATTCAAAAGCCCAGATAATCGCAAATGGGAATGGGTACGATATTGATGAAGGGGTAGATGGACAATCCGACTATCACCTGGGTATAAATGACTTCAACTATCAGTCATTCCTTTCGAACCTGGTTGTGAGATGGGAATACAATCCGGGTTCAACGTTGTTCTTTGTCTGGAGCCAGACACGGAACGGGTATGCTGATAGAGGAAGTATTAACTGGAAAGATATAGGTTCCCTTTCCGGGATCAGACCTTCTAATATTTTCGTTGTAAAGTTCAGTTACCGCTTTGGATCAATGTACAAATAAACCTGCATCATTTGTTTATATAAATAGTCTTTTGTCTGAAAATTTAACTTTTTTATTATGAAAAAAATGAGTTTTATGGGGATAGGACCAAAAATCGGCGTGACAATCCTGCCTTTAATCGCAGCAGCTGTTGTAATCTCAGTAAAATATAAATACATATTTTCATATTTTGCAGTCAGCAACAGGATCATGTTCTTTACCGGTCTTGCCATTGTTATTGCCGGTTCAATAATTTATTTCCTCACAATACCTGCATTACTGAAAGGATTGAAAAACACGAAACTTATTACATCAGGTACATATTACCTCTGTTGTAATCCTTTGTATTCTTCAATAATTCTGCTTATCATCCCGGGGGTATCGTTTATGATGAATTCATGGCTGATTATGACAATAAGTGTGGCAGGATATGTTATTTTGAAAATCTTCATACGAAGCGAATATGAAGAGATGGAAAAATTTTTCGGAGATGAGTTCAGGAGATACAGAAATGAGACCCCTGAATTTTTTCCCTTTCCTTTGAAGAAATTGCTAAAGGTTATATAAAACAATAATATCATGATGGTTACAGCATTTGTTGGCAGTGCGAGAAAGAAACATACTTATAATGCCACAGCAAAGTTCCTGCAATATCTGCAGCAAGATAGTGATGTTGAATGCGAAATAGTCCCCTTAAGCGATTATCATCTCGAACTATGTAAAGGCTGCAAGCTGTGTCTGGATATAGGGGAGGAACTTTGTCCTTTGAAGGATGACAGAGACATACTTATTGAAAAAATAAATAATTCTGATGGTATTATAATGGCATCTCCGAATTATTCTTTTAGCGTATCAGGTATTATGAAGGTTTTTCTTGACAGGCTTGGATTTAATTTCCATCGGCCCTGTTTTTTTGGAAAGACCTATACAAGTATTGTTGTCCAGGGAGTCTACGGAGGGGAAAAGATCTCTGACTATTTTAATTTTATAGGGAGAAATCTTGGTTTCGAAGTTGTGAAGGGTTGTTGTCTTAACTCCATGGAACCGATGACCGAAAAAGATCAGAGGATATTTGATAAAAAGATCAAAAAACTCAGCAGAAAGTTCCGTTCAAAATTACACAGGAAGGAATACCCCGTACCTTCCTTATTTGAATTGATGGTTTTCAGGATGTCCCGAACAGGTTTTTATATGTCACTTGATGAAAGCTGGAAGGATTACAGATATTACAGGCAAAAGGGATGGTTTGAAACAGACTATTATTATCCGGTAAAATTGAATCCGATAAAAAAGCTGGCAGGATTTCTTTTCGATCAATTGTCCAGTCTTCTATTTAAAGGGAAAAGGAAAGAAAGAGCCAGGATAAATGGCTGAAAAGGTGAGAATTTAAACTGCTGTTTCTTAAAATACCTAACTATAAAGATAGCTGGTATCTGCCTTATAAAGTAAGGTATTAACGTAATGGATAACAATCTTTTATTGTATTTTTTGCCGGGCTTTCTTCTTTATTTTTTTATGGAATCTTGCATGTTTCTTTACCAGCTTTTTTCTGCCATGTTTGGAATAGTATGACCTGTTCCTGCCAAGCTGGGTATTCTCAAGAAGCATTAGTCCCCTGAGGTCACTATTGCTTTTCCTGGAAGATGCGCAACCAGAGAGTGAAGTTATGATTATCAGTGTGGCCAGCAATGATAATATGAACTTCATGATATGTGATTTTTTATCTACAGTTAACATAAGATAGTCTTCACATCAATCAGTTTTATAGTTTTACGATCTGAGCAGTTAGTTGGTTACAATTTTCCGGAAAAATAAGAAAAGACAATGCCGGAAATGCTTAAGTGATGCTCCTTCTGAGCTTTGACTTCAGGCGCGAACCGGTGTAACATAATAACCAACGGTGTCAGATTGTGGTTAAAATTGTTACTCTTTCCTCTGATATACTTTGTTTTATCTGATTTTTATATACCTTTAAATGACCTAAAAATATGTTGCGGTTTAACCCGTTATAAGTATTAGTGATTGTAGTTCAATGAATTTTAAATCTGCTGTTATGATGAAAAAGACTTTGCGATTTCTCACCATGCTTGCTGTGATAACTCTTTTTGCTGTTTCATGTACAAAGGAAGAAGTAACTTACGACCAGACTTTTCTGACCGGGAAATGGCAGTCGGGAACTTTATTCTATAAATATTTTGCTGATGGTACAGGTGCTACCTGGGATACTGCCGATGATGTTACTGAAGCGGAAGCGCAGGCCTTTACCTGGACGCTTGTAAAAGACCTGATGACACATATCCACATTCTCGAGATGGGAGGCAAAGTACCCAAGGTATATACAGTTACTGAGCTGACAGAAACATCATTGAAATATCACGATGATTTTGGGGTAAGCTTCTCTTTTACCAAAGTGAGCAAATAAGTTATCACTGAAATTATTAATCGTTAATCACCGTATTATATTCCATGAAGAAATTCCTGAAGATCTTTTTTATTTCACTGCTGACACTGCTGGGAGTACTGGTGGTTGCTGTCAGTGTTCTGGTCTGGATTGTCTTTACTCCTGAAAGGCTGACACCTGTTGTCAGAAGACAGGCTGCAAAATATATCACCTGCAAATCACAAATAGGTTCGGTGGAACTGACATTTTTCAGCACCTTCCCCGACTTTGGATTAAAGGTTAAGGATTTCGCATTGATCAACCCTTTAACAGGTGCCATGTCTGATACATTGATCAGGGTGGATGAGCTGGTAGGTGTTGTTGATGCAAAAGCGTACTGGAAAAAGAAAGATATTATCCTTAAAGGGCTGCAGATGAACGGCGGAATGGTTAATGTATATTCTGACAGCCTTGGAAATGCCAATTATAATATCATGCCTCCGGATACCGTTTCGACGCCAACTGATTCGACGGAAACAAAACTGCCTTATATTGACATAAGAAATGTGGAAGTGAATGATGTCAGTCTTAATTATGCTGACATGTCATTAAAGCTTAATACCTTGATCCGAAATCTGGGTGTGAAAATTGACGGAATGGTTTCGCCTGATAGTGTGAGCGGTAATATAAAGGTTATTTCTTCAAGGTTAACTTTTGAATATGAGGCTGATAGTCTGAAGACCGAAATCAGTGACCTGAATGCAAGAATCAGCGGAACGCTCAGTCATGATAATTTTAAAGGTAAAGTCAGGATCAGCAGTCCGGTGATATCCCTCGAATATGGAGGAGAAAAATACCTTCAAAAGGCTGCAGTGCAGTTCAATATTCCTGCAAATATTGTCCTTTCACGACAGATGGTAACTCTTAAAAACGCTTCGGCTTCAGTGAATGATTTGAAATTATTGCTTAGCGGCACTGTTGAAAATGACACATTACACAAAACAATTACTACTGACTTGACATATAATCTGGCATCATGGAGGGTTAAAGATATACTGGCCCTGGTTCCACCTTCCTATGGATCGTATACCAGTGTTATTGATGCAGATGGATTATTATCATCGGATGGAAAGATCAAAGGCATCTATAATAAAACACATATGCCGCTTATGTATATGCATGTGCTGTATGAAAAGGGTACTTTGAAATACCCGGAGGTTTTGCCTCTTCATGATATTTATAGCGATCTGACTATATACACTGATATGACAAGCGACTCGATTTCATATGTGCATATTAACCGTTTCACGGCAAAAACCCCGGCATCAGCCATCAGTGCTGAAGGAGTAGTGACCCACCTCTTTAGGGACATCACCTGTAATCTTGCTGCCAGTGCCGGATTATCACTTGATGAATTTAACAGCTTGATACCCGATAGTATGAAGACTGTTATAAGGGGAAAAGCTTCGGGACAGGTTAGGGCGCGTTTTACGATGAGCCAGCTTGAGAAGATGCAATTAGAGAAGATAAAATTGTCCGGTTCCCTGACACTGTCGGATTTTGATGTTAAATATGACAGCTTGTCTATTAAAACTGACAGATCGAAGATTGAATTTGCTTTGCCTAATCCTAAGCCAAAATCAAAAAGCACCGGGTTTTTATCTGCTTCGGTAACTTCGGACAATATTGAAGCAGGGAAGCTTGCAAGCTATAATGCATTTCTGAAAAAATCATCACTAATCATCGAAACATCGGATATAAGGGATACCACGAAGATACCTCATCTCCTTTGCAGTTTCAGCATGGATTCTTTATCGGCCGGTATGGATAGTATGGCTATTGCCATACATTCGCCACACGGAAAAGTATCATTGGCTCCCGGATCGGATAACGGCGGATATCCTCATATCAGCTTAACTTATAACAGTGGTGAGCTGAAATCATCCATGGGTAAAAGCACAGCAAAGGTTGATAAGATAAGTACTGACCTTGACGTTATAAATGATTATACTCAGAAAGACATTTTCCTGCAATGGCTCGTTAAGGGTTACGTTGACATTAACCATGGCCTGATTGACTTATCTGATATTACCAATGCAATTGAGATACCATCCATAAAAATGGATTTCGACCCGGAGACTTTTAGCATCAGAGAAAGCAGGATGATAATAGGGAATTCTGATTTTCATCTTTCAGGTGATCTTAATAATGTATTATCGTATTTCAGAGGCGATTCAATCATGAGGGGCAAATTCAAATTTGTTTCAGACAAGACTGATCTTGCGCAGCTGATGGCTCTGACGAGCGGCATAGGCAGCAACGATTCAACAACTGAGGAAAAGAATACAACCTCAGCGGCCGACACGGTAAGTAGTGGTCCCTACATGGTACCAAAGATGATGGATGTGATTCTGGATGCCAATGTCAGAATGGCTACACTGGGAGTTGACACAGCTACCAATATTAAAGGAACAGTGCAGGTGCACGACGGAGTCCTCCTTCTCGACGGACTTACATTCATTACTCCTGCCGCAAGGATGCAGCTGACGGCTATGTATCGCACACCCCGGACAAACCACCTGTTTCTCGGAATTGATTATCACATGATGGATATTGAGATCGGCGAGTTGCTGACCATGATTCCCGATATTGATACCCTGATGCCTATGCTGAGATCATTTGGAGGGAAGGGTGAATTTCATTTTGCAGCAGAGACATATCTGGATTCTTTATACAATGTCAAAAAATCAACCTTACGCGGATCGGCATCAATCAAAGGAAATAACCTGGTACTGATGGACGGTGAAACCTTCAGTGAAATAGCAAAAAAACTAAGGTTCAATAAAAAGACAGAGAACAAGGTTGATTCACTGTCAGCCGAGTTCACCATATTTCGCAATGAGATAGACGTCTATCCTTTTCTCATTGTGATGGATAAATACAAGGCGGTAGTTGCAGGCCGTCATAACCTCGACATGTCCTTTGATTATCATATTTCCGTTGTTGATTGTCCGTTGCCGATCAAACTGGGAGTGGATATTAAGGGCGATGTGGATAATCTTTCATATAAGCTGGCTAAGTGCCGTTATGCTGAATATTTCCGGCCGACTTCAAGGCATGCGGTTGAGGCCAAACAACTGGAACTGAGAAAAATGATCAGGGATGCACTGGCTGAAAAGGTGAGGAACTAAGACATAGTCTTCCACTTTCAAATCTCTTTATAGAATGGAGTTTACCACTCATGTTTTAATATATCTTCTGACCTTTGCCTGGTAGATAAACTGAAAATAAAATGAATAAGAAAATAGGACTTAAAGAGGCCATGTCCATCGGAATAGGAGGTATGGTTGGTGGTGGGATTTTTGCGGTCCTGGGTTTGGCTGTTTCTCTTGCCAAAGGTGGAACACCGGTTGCATTTTTGATAGCCGGAGTTTTAGCCCTGATAACTTCTTACAGCTATGTAAAATTATCGCTGACTTATCCTGACAGGGGAGGTACGGTTAAGTTTATAAATCAGCGCTTTGGAAGGACTGTGCTCAGTGGGGGTGTAAACAATTTACTCTGGTTCAGTTATATCATTATGTTAGCTCTCTACGCTTCAGCTTTTGGCTCCTACGCACCAAACTTATTAAGCCTGACGGGCAATAAGGCAGATGACTTTCATATCTATGCAAGCGGAATAGTAATTCTTGCAGCACTGATCAATTATTACAGTATAAAAGTAGTAGGAGCAATTGAGGACTATGCAGTAATTATTAAGTTGATCATATTGTTAATATTTTCGATTCTGGGAATATATGGATTGCATAATAACCCTAACCTGTCTCAATTATCTTTTCAACATTGGGAAAGTCCGATTCAATTTATTGCAGCGGGGATGACAATCTTCGTGGCATATGAAGGGTTTGAGTTAATAGCCAACGTAGCACCTGATATTAAAGATCCCATAACGAATATTCCTAAAGCATATTTTTTCACTGTGATTTTTGTGATTTTCCTGTACATTGTTATTGCTGTGATAACTGTTGGTTCTTTACCCTTTAAAGAGATTGCAACAGCCAAGGATTACGTTTTAGCGGAAGCCGCAAAGCCAATGATAGGAGAAATTGGTTTCACTATTATTACCATAGCCGCATTGATTTCAACTTTCTCTGCTATTAATGCCTCGTTATACGGAGGCAGCAGAGTGAGCTACGAAATAGCTGAAGATGATGAACTTCCGCACCAACTAACCTTCAAATTGTGGAATCATCCTGTTGGACTGATGATAACATCAGTTATGACATTGATTCTCGTCAATACTATAAATCTGGAAAGTATTTCCGCAGCTGGCAGCGTCGGTTTTATCCTGGTTTTCACTATTGTAAATTATATTGGCATTTCCTTATCAAAGGAGATAAATGGTATTAAAATAATCCCTTTTACCGGGCTTGTTATAGGTTTTGTTGCACTGGCAGTTTTAATTGCACAGCAATATTCTTCGAACCGGCTGGGGGTGATTCTGGCAGTTTCATTAATTCTCGTTAGTTTTTTAATCGAATATATATACAAAAAAACCGGTTTGTAAGGAGCAGCAAAGCCTCAATATTGCAGCTTCAATTCAGTACAATACAAATCAACAAACGATCGAACCATTGAACAATCATACGATCTAACTCTCAACCTGTTCATACGTCTCCTTCCTCATAAAGCAGGTCTTCATTTATATAGCGAAATAGTATCAATATCCTTTTAATATATGTATATTTGAAATAATGATACGGGATGTTCTTCTATGAGATTCATCTGAACGTTTTATCGTAGATACCAACAAAAAGGATAATCAAATGTGTTTTTCACCGGAAGCAAGTTTTACTGGAGGCGCTATTATTTCCACGATTGGTGTTCTTACAGTAAAAAAGGTACATAAGCCTTCCCAGATTTTATTTGCAAGCATACCATTATTCTTTGGTTTTCAGCAATTTGCAGAGGGAAGCCTGTGGTTGATGCTACGATCGGGTGAGATCAATCTGTTCCGGGAAATTTCGACGTATGTATTTTTAATAATGGCCCAGGTGATATGGCCTGTGATGATACCTCTTTCGGTACTCTTCCTTGAAGAGTCGAGAAGAAGGAAAAAAATACTTGTTGGCCTTCTTATTGTGGGAATCATTCTATCAGGCTATTATGCTTTTTGTCTGGCGTCCTATACAGTAACTCCTGTAATTGATGGATATCATATTAAATATCAAAACGATTTTCCTAATTCTTTTGCCATGACGGCTTTCATATTTTACTTAATTGCCACTCTCACTCCGTTGTTTGTATCAAGCTATAAGAAAACCCATCTGCTTGGAATACTGATGACATTATCATGTATTGTCACTGCAATCTTTTTCACACAATTCCTGACCTCGGTCTGGTGCTTTTTTGCAGCGCTCATCAGCGTGGTAATCCTTTGGATATTAACAGACGTGAAAAAGGAATTTAACCTGGAAAGGCTGGCGATGCTCAAAATTCATAAGCAGAACCAGTAGAATATGCAGTGGTCTGTCAAACTGTCTTACTGTCCTTCCGTATTATGACTCGTCCGATAAAGGATTAAAGGTTATTCCCTGTAGTAATAAGAAAAACTGTTTTGCTTATAATCTTTGTACAAAGTTGACCTGACGGTATCGTAAAACCCAAAAATCATATAACTTGTGAATTATAAATTGATTTGAGATGTCTTAATTTGATAATCATTAATAATCAGGAGAAAAAAACTATGAATAGAGAGATTAACCGGAATACCCCGGCCGGAGCAGTTTATGGCCTCGGTTTTATTGGCGCTGCAATATACTTCATTTCCCATGCCTCTGGTTTTTGGATTGGCGTGCTGGGATTCCTGAAAGCAATTGTATGGCCGGCATTTGTAGTCTTTGGAGCGCTGGATAAGCTCGGCATGTAGCTGGTCAGTAATCGCATGATCTGTTTCCTTCAATCTTTGTGATAGATGGCTGGCATCCGGGAAAGAATATTAGGACTGATAATCTTCATCCAGGTAATCATGCCCCGGCCAATCCTGTTCTCACAGGAAATTGTCAGGGACCGCGTAGAAGACTCTGTAATCTGCCGTGATGATATAAGGCAGAGTTATGCCCTTTACTGTCCGGCAGGTTATGATAAAAGTACGACATGGCCTGTAATATTGATTTTTGATCCCGGTGCCATGGGCAGGGCAGGGGTTAGCACCTTTCTTGATGCCGGCAGGAAATATGGATTTATCCTTGTGTGCTCGAACAATTCACGCAACGGACCCCTTCAAAATAACCTCAATGCTGCGGCTTCCATGCTGCGGGATGTTGAGGAACGGTTCAGTGTGGACAATCGAAGGGTCTATACTGCAGGTTTTTCAGGAGGATCGCGGTTTGCAATGACCCTCGCAGTAATGAATGGGAAGATTTCCGGTGTGATAGGCTGCGGAGCAGGGCTGCCTAATGACCGGAATTTTCTGCCAAAAGAAAATACCGGTTTCTTTTACTACGGGTTGGCAGGTACCAGAGATATGAATTACCTTGAGATGCTTGCACTGCCTGATTTCTTCAACAGCAGGACAAGGGTGGTATCATATATCAGGACATTTCCGGGAGGTCACCAATGGCCTTCTTCCGATCTCCTAACCGGAGCGGTGGAGTGGCTTATCCTGCAGGACATAGATAGAAAAGTAATTCCGGACGACCCGGCATTACGGTCATATATTGAAAACAAAACAAAGAAGCTTATTGATTCCAGGTTGGCAGACGGTGATGTTGTCGAAGCAGTAAGGTATATGAGCTTTGCAGCACGGGATTTCCGGGGTACCACTTTTGGAACCCGGATGTCCGGGATGCTGGCTGAATATCAGAATTCGTCGGGATATAAAAGAGCTTTCCGGATCTGGAATAAAATTGCCTTGGAAGAAAGTGAAAGAAGACAAAGGTTCATGAACTCTATGGAAGAGATACTTAAATCGTCGACGATACCCGATAGTACATCTATCTGGTGGAAAAATGAGGTAAAGTCACTCATTATGCTTCGCGATAAAGGAAATCCTGCAAGGAGTGCGATGGCATCAAGGATCCTGAATTTCATTTCTATCCTTTGCTGGGAGGAGGGAAGAGCAATTTACAGTTACAGGCTTTATTCCCATGCAGCATTGCTGTTTGGTATCTGCACGATTTCGGACAGTGAGAACCCTAATACCTGGTATTACCTGGCGAGGTCGTTAGCGAGATCAGACAAATACAAGGAGGCAGTTGATGCTCTTTATGGTGCTGTTAAACGCGGTCTTAAATCCAGAAAAAAGATCGAGACCGATCCGGCTTTCGATTCGATCCGGGATGATGCCCGGTATAAGGAGCTGGTTGGTAATCTGAAATGATTGATGAGGCTGGATTAAAAGTCATTTTTAACCACGAAGCCCGTCCGAACGCCAACCTGAACTAATTCATTCGGGCAGGGACCTCGTCCGGGCGGAGACACGAAGGTCACACGAAGAATACAAAGGTAAAGCCATGACAATTAAGTCTTTGCGCCTTTTGTGACTTGCCTTTGTGACCTTAGTGGTTAATGGATCTAGACTTTTGATATAGCCCCTGGTTTCAATCATTTGCATTTTATTTTCCTTATTAGATTAATTTATCTTAATTATATTGGAATTAGCTGTTAAGAAGTCTTAAAAAATTGTATCAATTGACATTAGTAGTTATTATCAGGGCAAATTGTTAATTTTATCGATTATTCATTTATAATTCTTGCCTGATGAAAAAAACAGCACTTTCTCTTTGCCTGGCAATATTCCTGATCTCTTCCGGCTTATTTGCCCAGAGTTCCCTTACCATTAAAATGATTATGCAGGGTGAGATGTTCACAGGCTTTTCACCCGCACAGATCCAGTGGGCACCCATCGGTGATCGGGTATATTTTCAGTGGAATCCTGACCTGGAACCGCTCACTTCCCTATATGTCACATCTGTCTCAAAGCCTGTACCGGTGAAGGTGACAACAGAGGAACAAAAGGATCTTCCGTCTTTCCGGGGAACCTATAATCGCACACGTACCAGGATGCTGTATGCAAAGAACGGAGACATTTTTATGCTAGACATAAAAACAGGTGACTCAAGACAGATCACCTCAACAATAGAGAATGAAAATAATCCTGTTTTCAGTAAGAATGAGGATAAAGTTATCTATAACAGTTCAAATAATCTTTTCTCATGGGATATAGCCTCAGGTGAAATATCTCAGCTGACAGATCTTCGCCAGGGAAGGGAGAAAGAGGAAGAATCGCCCTATAATAATCCAGGCGACAGGTTCCTTCATAATAATGAGATGTACCTGATTAAGGTCCTGGCTGAAAGAAAAAGTAAAAGGGAATTAGCCGAGAAACGTGAAAAAGCACTCGAACCTCTACGCCCGAAGGTGATCTATACCGGTCCGGGTATGATACGATCACTGAAGATTAGTCCTGATAACAACTTTCTTACCTGGCTCACTTACCAGCGGGGAGATGAAAAAGGCACGATCATCCCTTCATATGTTACTGAATCGGGTTATACTGAAGAAACCCGCTCAAGACCGAAGGTCGGTAATGAGATCACTACTTCGTCAGGATTGACTATTTACGATATAAAACGCGATACTGTTTACCATGTACAACTAGATGATATCCCCGGGATCACGGATAGACCTGATTATCTAAAGTATTACCCGGAGGAAAAAGCGGTTACGGCAAAAAAATCTGACAGATCCGGAAAACCTGAGAAAAGAGGGGTAAGGATCGGTGATCCCGTATGGACTGATGACGGCTCATTAGCAGTTGTTGATATATATGCCAATGATAATAAAGACCGCTGGATAATGCTGCTGGATATTAAAACCGGTGGGCTGAAACTGCTCGACAGGCAACATGATGATGCCTGGATAGCCGGACCAGGTATTGGCTACAGGGCTTCACTGGGCTGGCTGGGCGATAATAAAACATTGTACTTCCAGTCGGAGGAGACAGGCTATTCGCATCTGTATACCATTGACGTTACGACAGGTAAGAAAAAGGCATGGACATCAGGTAAGTACGAGGTATCAAACCTTTCTCTTTCGAACGACAAGAAATTCTGGTATTTCATTTCCAATGAGGTCGATCCGGGCATCAATGAATTGTACAAAATAGCTGTCAAGGACGGTACAAAGACAAGACTGACACATTTTGAAGGAGGAGTTGAGGCGGAATTGTCACCTGATGAGAAATATTTTGCTCTTCGCATGTCTAAATCCAATAAGCCATGGGAACTTTATATTATGGAGAACAAGGATAAGGCTGTTCCGGTGCAGGTTACTGAATCATTGACCCCGGAGTTCAAAGCCTATAACTGGAGGATTCCTGAGTTTGTAAAGATCCCGGCTTCGGATGGTGCTCAGGTCCCGGCACGTCTTTATAAACCGGCCAATGTTACTAAAAACGGACCCGCTGTTATCTTTGTCCATGGTGCCGGATACCTTCAGAATGCACACCGATGGTGGAGCGACTATTACCATGAATATATGTTCCATAACTTTCTTGTGGATAATGGCTATACCATTCTCGACATTGATTACAGGGGCAGTGCAGGTTATGGCCGCGACTGGCGCACTGCCATCTACAGATACATGGGAGGTCGCGATCTTGATGACCAGGTGGACGGTGCCCGTTACCTTGTGGACCAGTGCCAGGTTGATTCTTCCAGGATAGGTATCTATGGAGGTTCATATGGCGGATTCATAACACTTATGGCAATGTTTACCAAACCTGGTGTATTTGCGGCAGGAGCGGGACTGAGGTCAGTCACCGACTGGGCTCATTATAACCATGGCTATACCTCAGATATACTCAACACCCCTGCTGCAGACAGTATCGCCTACGTAAGAAGCTCACCCATCTATTATGCTGAAGGCCTTAAGGGTGCTTTGCTTATGTGTCACGGGGTGATAGATGACAATGTTCATTTCGAGGATATTGTACGACTCACCCAGCGACTCATCGAGCTAGGTAAGGATAACTGGGAACTGGCTATATATCCTCTCGAACGGCATGGCTTTATGGAACCATCAAGCTGGACGGATGAGTATAAAAGAATCTATAAGCTGTTCCGGACCAACCTGAATTAAAAGTGAGATACTGAAGGAAGAAGGGATTGGGGTTTTCGACAAGAGCCTAAGATTGAAGTCCTCTTTCCCACCTAAAGCGAATCCATGTTATCCGCTGTTGATAATAATTATGAACCTTAATTATTTAATGAATATATTATGAGAAAGATTATTATATCCGGACTGGTGTTAATACTCTCCATGCTTTCAATGATCAGGGTAACGGCACAGGATGTAAAGAGACCGGCAATATGGGGAATAGCAAAAATGACTTATCTTGTCAGTGATTTTCAGCTGGCACGCGATTATTATGGCAAGTTCCTGGGGTTTGACGAAGCTTTTTCATACCCTTCTGATTTAGGTGAAGTTATTTCCTTCAAAGTCAACGATCGCCAGTTTCTTGAATTTGTTGAAGATAAGGAAGCAGGATCAAAAGCCCGCCTGGTGTCCGTATCATTGGAAACAGAAGATGTTGAGCAGATGAGACAATACCTTAAGGAGAATAATGTAGAAGTCCCGGGAACAGTTATGATCGACGGGGCAGGAAACCAGGTTATCCTGGTTCATGACCCATCAGGTATTCCGGTCGAGTTTATCAAATTTGGAGAACACTCATCACACATCCTGTCGAAAGGAAAATACCTTTCTCCAAACAGGATATCAAAACGCATTCATCATGCAGGTCTTTATTGCAAAGAAGTTATGGATAATGACCCCTTCTGGAACGGGATATTAGGTTGCAGGGAATTGTGGCGATACCCTGAAAATCACAGCGAAAAAGTGCAGATGAATTACCTGTCCCTGCCTGATTGTGTTGAAAATATTGAGCATTACCCGTCTGACAACGTTAATTTCACTCATCCCTGTTTACTGGTTGACGATATGCAGGAGACTGTTTATACACTTAAGGAGCGTGCAGGCAGGGATCAGCTTGCCAGTCCCATGGTAGGGAAAGGAAACAGATGGCTGTTAAATATTCAGAATCCGGATGGGACAAAGGTTGAATTTACCGAGGCACACTGTGTCCGATAGTTATTATTTATGCATCTTAAAAAAATATGACCATGGATTCAGGTAGTTTTTCACGCAGAAAGTTTATCAGGCGAACAATCAAAACCGGAATATTTGTTGCAGGGGCCGGATTATTACCGAAGCGTAACATTTTCCGGATGTCATCCGGAATTGATCCTGTTTATGATGCCAAAGGGTTGCCAACAGTTCTGTTTGGGAGTACTGGTGTACGGATACCACGTATTGTGTGTGGTCTGGGATCACGCTTCTGCCATATGGAGAGCGATGACCAGGCTCGCGATATGTTAAATTTTGCACTTGACAATGGACTTTACTATTTCGATACGGCATGGGCCTATGATAATACACTTGGACTACCTCCCGGTAAGACCAGGAATCCCAGGATAGTATACAGTGAGGAACGTATGGGACCGGTTGTTGAAGCACGAAGGAAAGAGATTTTTCTTTCAACCAAAGTGACCAGCCGCGATCCGGATACGGGCATGCGTCAGATCGAAACAAGCCTGAAACGTTTGAGGACCGATCATTTAGACCAGTTGATGATACACGATGTACAGACATTGGCAGATGTGGACAAACTATTTGAGAAAGGCAATCTTGTCGATATTTTGCATCGCTTGAAAGAACAGGGACTAACGCGGTTTATTGGATTTTCCGGACATACTGATGCTGCAGCAATGAAGGCTATGGTTGATCGTGGTAACTTTGATAACATGCTTATTGCCATGAACCACTGGAATGCGGCCAATAATCCACAGAAGCGCTTTGAATTGGCAGTACCTGCAGCTAAAGCCAAAGGTATGGGAGTGATCATGATGAAAGTAGTTCGTCCCCGTGAAACTATTGCTACTTTAAAGGCAACGGATTTAATTAAATATGCTCTTTCACTGAAGGGACCTGATGTGATTGTTTTGGGTCTTGATAGTATGGATGTAGTAAGATCGAACCTCGACATACTACGAAATTTCAAACCTTTGAACAAGGACCGGATGAAGGAATTAACGCAGGAGATGATCCCGTTTTACAATCACGAGAACCTTCCGTGGATGCAGCCGGGATATACCGATGGTAACTATTATGCATAATTACTCCCACCCACTCACACTGGTGATTACTGTTGTGTTTCTTATTTGAAGCTATAGCTTCAGACGGGAAGTGCCGTAGCATGGTTACCAGCAGCATCAGCCGCCGATATGAAACCACTCTGCCATCTTATGCCCGAAGAGACGTTGCTCTTTCTCTTCTGACCAGCCAGATATGAAACATAAGATTCATTAACAGTTGAAAAGGATCCCTCTATTTATACCCGAATAACATTGAATAGATAATCAGAACTACAAGGAAAAGTCCAAGTGTAAGAAATAGAAATCCGAACACTTTTATGGCTTTTTCCCACTTACTATGTTCTTCTTTCTTTATCACAGCTTTTCTCAGTTTACCAGACTGTTTCAGTTCTTCATATTCGCGAGGTCTGTCGTTTTTATATTCTTCATATGGTACTGTTCCTGTAAAAATGACTGTATCCAACGGGAAAGCGTCTGGACGCAGATGCGTATTGAAGAAATGAATCGTAAAGATGAATCCGACAGCAAGAAGGGCTTCATCGCTGTGAATGATCATGGCAACGTTGATAAGCCAGCCAGGTAAAATTTTTGTAAAGAACTCCGGGAACCATAAGATCAAACCTGACAATCCTATCACAGCAACTCCCCAGAATACGGCAAAGTAATCGAATTTTTCCCAGTATGTCCATCTGCCATATTCGGGTCTGTTACCTCTGCCCAGGAACCACTTCAGTGTATCACGGAAATCTCTCAGATCCTGTTTGTTGAACATCAGTGATTCTTTCCCGAAAAGAAATTTACGGAAAGGAATATGACGTTTGAATTTCATCCGTATCAAAGAAGCTACATGGAATCCAAAGTACCCAAAAGTAATGACGGCTGCGAACCTGTGGATATTTCCTGCAGCAGTAACACCTCCGAGAATTTGTGCAAGTTTACTGGCCCAGGTCATCCCTGCAAATTTCATCATCATTCCTGTGAAAGCCAACATTATAAAGCTTAGAATAACAAAGATGTGAGTGACCCTCTGACTCAATGAAAATCTTACGACATAATATTTATCACCCACCGTTGACTCACGCTCTTTTTTCTTCTTTCTCATGATCTGAATCGATCGTGGCAGCCATAATAATAAATGTATACCAAAGAATCCAAATACTGCTATGAGCAGAGCTGTCATTCCCCAAAACGTATAGTAAAGAACCGGGTATTTAGTTTTATTATGATGCGTGGCATGTGTCAGATATCCTGTAAACCGTTTGTTGGCATCAGGATGGCATTTTTTGCATGTTTCAACAATATTCTGCGGGCTGACTGATGATTTAGGATTATCCGCACTGTAAATCTTATGAGCCCCGTGACAGTCGGAACATTTAGCTGTCTTCAGGTACCCAAGCTGGTATGCTTTACCATGGAATGTCTGCATATACGTTTGGGCAACATCCTGATGGCAGGCTCCGCACTGGTTGGTAACCTCACTCATAAATTTATCCTTGGTTATATCGCTGATATCATGAGCTGTATGACAGTCGGCACATTCCGGGTACTTCTTTTTGTTATCACTCTTTATTATTGAATGATCACTTGTTATATATTCGTTATAAATTCCCTTATGGCATGACGAACATGTTGCTGGAATATTTTTGGGGTAGACTGACGATCGTGGATCCGATTCCTTCAATATGAAATGGGTCGAGTGGCAGTCGGTACATACTGCAGAAGGCAGCAAACCTTTTTCAGTCAATCCCCTTCCATGCACACTGGAACTATAATCCTTTAGAGCATTTACTTCTTTCAATTTTGCCTCCTGGGATGCTTTCCCGCTTGCACCATGGCATTTTCCGCAAAGAGTCGGGATATTGGCCCGGTAAGTTGGGGATGTATCATCATATCTCGATTTGATTTTATGAGACCCGTGGCAGTCGGTGCAGTATGGAGCATTTTTTTCATTCTTCTGGTAGGCCTGCCCATGGCCACTTTCCATGTAGATGTTTGATATTTCAGCATGACAGTTGGAGCAATCTACTTTTCCTGCAGTTGCACAGGGCCGGTGAAGTGTTGTGGTAACATCAGAATGGCATTTGACACAGGGTATGTTCAAATGAACGGAATTCGCAATATCATCTTTTGTTACTTTTAATGAAACAATTGAATCGTTTACTATTTTATGGATACCGTCCTTCTCATGACAGTTAAGGCAGGCCCTGTCAGAAATAGTCTCAACAATATTCTGCGGATTGATTTTATGAGGTGGATGACAGTCAGTGCAGGCAGGAATTGATCCGGGCTTTTTCTCCCATAGTTCTTTTTTAATAATTTTTGTATGAACTTTTTCAATTTCACCATGGCACTTCATGCAGGTTTTTGCAATGTTATTCACTGATATAGTCGAGTTCGGGCTTGTGTGTGGAAGAATTAAGTGGTTTCCATGACAATCGTTGCAGGTTGCAGTGACAGTTAGTCCTTTTTGAAACAAACCTTCACCGTGTATACTCTGGCTGTAGTTCTTCAGAATATTACGTTCCGCGATATTGTACGTTCTTTGAACAGGTGCGCCTTCCCGATGACACTGACCGCACAAAAGGGGTATGTTCATTTTATATGTCCTGGATTGAGGGTCACTGCTGGGGAATATATTATGTGTACCATGACAATCTTTACAGTTGGGTGCATACAAAGCCTTCAGCTGTAAAGCCTGGCCATGAATTCCCCTATCATAATCCTGCAGGGATTTTTCGTGGCAACTCCCGCAATTAACTGGTTTAAGATTTTCAGGATGGGGATAGTCTTCAACCAGTGCATCAGGATGGCATGAAGCACATAGCACATCCTTATGAACCGATCTTGCCAGCTTGGCGGCATTTACATACCTTGAAACCGTTTTGCCCTGGCGAATTGCAGTTAATGCAGGATCATCGTGACATATCAGACAATCATCGTTTGACTGGCTAAAGGTCAGGAGCGGGAAAAAGAACAAAATAAGTACAATTATAAATGCCCCCGTGGCAACTTTATTGATATTGGAATACCTCATAATTAGATCGGCTTAGAGCTACCTAATTTATTAAAATAAATGTCAATTTAAATGAGTGAATATTTATTTATAACGATTCTAAAGTGCATTGTTCTCGCAGTGAATGAAAGCTTAGCCCGGATTTACCGGAAAGGTCTGATTGATGGTATATCTCAAAGCATCAGGGGATGCCAGCCTATGGCAAATTCATGAGCCGGTTGAGCAGGATTTCAGGAGATGTTATTAAACATTCTCCACGAGACCGGAAGAAGAAGAGGGTGATTTATTTATATGATATATATCGTATCCAGGCGAATCGGTAAGAGAAATGTAAAATACATTCACTGGCTTATTTGGCTTTGACCATTTATAAAAGCAGCTTCTTTTTGTTCCTTTCGTTAAGCACCAACAGTACAGGAAATAATGCCGGAGCAGAACTGATTAATAGGAAAACTTCCATTTAAATTACAGTTTAAATGTTATTCATATCTTATTTAACCTTCACCAGCCTCTTTCCCATAAGATTCAATTTATACTTTCGTACAGATTCCGGAGATATTGCTTCTCCTTTTGGGCTTTTGAAATATAAAGCATCATATGGACATTGCACAATACATGCTCCGCACTGAACACATTTATCCTCCCTGGATATCTTAGCTGAATGAGTTGTTTTATATACATCAAAGCAATTTCCCGGACAAACCTGTTCACAGTAACCTGCCCCTTTACATTTTTCTTCATCCAATATTATTTTGAGGTACCTGTCCTCGTGCAAACCACTTTTATATGTAGGAGTACTGCCCATCAAATCAATATTTAAAAGAAGCAGGACAGCAAGCGAGATAAGACCCCAATCAAGAACAGAACCTAAATTGAAACTACTGAAAAGAAACTCCCATGTAATAAGGATAGATGAAAAAATAAACCATAAAATGACAGGTAAAATACTGAAATCAAATATGACTGTATATTTGCTGAATCTCGTGGTTCTTTTAGTCCGGTTAAGCCATTCAGCATAAAGTGGGAAGGAAATAAAAACGAAAAATGACCAGCCCCATATAAGAATATTTAACTGAAAAAGTATTTCAGGATTGAAAGGCAGGATGAGGAGTGAGGCAATAACAGAAAATGGAAATGCCCACATTACAGCCATCTCAATTCTCTGTGGCAATGGAAATTTAACCACTTTCATTTGAGTGGATTTAGTATAGTTTCTTTCAACAAACTCTGGAATATCTCTCGCATATACAGGCCCCCAGATAATTTCCCATCCCGTTTTTTTATTCACTGATTTGCTTTCAATACCCGTTCCGGCAAGTTGAGGAAGAATGACATTTCTGTGATCAACAAGTTCTTCAATTCCACTTGTTTTCAGAACTGATATTACATCATGGTTTGTAAAATGTCCTCCTGTTGCAGAGCACCAAACATTGACGCCCCTGCTGTTTGCAACCAGCAGATAAGCATTTAATCCTTTCACCGCTCTTTTAACCCGTTCCACAGTGAGATGATAATTACAGGTCAGAAGTACCGGTGAATTTCTGTCAGGCTTTCCAATTTTTATCAACCCTGTTTTACAAGGGAAGGGAAAAACCCTTAAAAGTGTTTCAAGGATATTTATAAGTATGTATTTGAAATAGTACATTTTTATCTATTTTTTTATTGCCTTAAGTTCAATAAAATTTTCCATCTTATTTAGCCTTATCTCTTTTATTTGAAATCCTGCCTGTTCTACTTTTCCAGGCAAATTACTAACGGCATCGGTCGTTGTTTGAGTCAGAACCCAGGTAATTGCTTTGAGAGGTATCCGAATTAGCAGATTTAGAATCCTTTTCAATATATGTGTAGCTATTACTTCATCGGCAATCAGTAAGATACCATCTGGTTTAACTATTCTTTTTACCTGGTTCAGTGTATAAGTTAACTCATCCTCCGATAATTCTGAAAAACAAAGACCACTTGTAATTACATCACAAGTCTGGGATCCTATATTTTCAAGTTCAGCAATTCCCATTTCACAAAACTCGGTGTTTTGTGAAAGGTTCATCTCTGCTGCATTTTTCTTTGCTATTTCCAACATCTGGGCATTTAAATCAATACCTTTAACCCTGGCCCCTTTATTTGCAGCCTTTAATGTCAATGTTCCGGTACCACAACCAATATCAAGAACATTTTGCCCTCTTTTTATGTGTGAGATTAAGCGGTCATAAGCTGCATTATATTTTCCCATAGTAAGAATATTTATTCCTTTATCATATCTTTCCGGGGCTGATTCAAGTATTTTCATTAAAACATATATGCTCATTTCATATCATTTTATAATTAATGACAGGTCCGATTATGACAGTTATAAAATAGCATGAACTGGTTTTGCATTGTAACCTAATAAAACAACTGCTTCACACTTCCATATTCCGAATATCTTTCCCTGTTTGGTAGTAGAAAATGGGAGAGCGAAAAAAAGTACTTTTTCAGATTTCATGTTTACCTCTTCAAGGTTTACCTGTATCCTATTGTTTGTTCTGGTTGTATCAATATAAACAGGAATCAGTTTATCCAATTTTCTATTCTTGCGGAAAGCACAAAATGTTACCCTGTCTTAATATCTTGCAGATTAAACCATTTTTCTTTGTCTTCCAAAATTAACTGTCAAAATAATTTTTAATCATTAGATTGAACCTGATTTAATACAATTTCCTGATTTAAGTTGTTTGTCTGTTTCCATAATGATTTAGCAAAATTAATGAACCTGCATTTTACCAATCAATAAATTTAGGAAAGAAAGCAAAGAAAATCAATTCGTACAGACTGGAACCCGGTAACAACCCCCCCAGGCAATCAGGCTCCTCGTTATCCCGATATACTATGCCGGGATTTAGCTCTCGGCCCTCTTTGTTGACAGGTCATTGCAGGCAGGTTGAAAAACCCGAAACCCGACACATTGACACACCTGATTCAGATTGAAATACTGATGAAAACAGATTGATTCGATTGGTACTCTGTTGATCGGACCGCATAGTCTAAGGGGAATTTATTCTATTTTTTCTCCCTCTGCGCAAATAAAATAGAACGCCACCCTAAAGCCAGCACATCTGCAAACCACAGCAAATCAATCCTGCAAACCAAATTTTGTAAAAGAACTGTTACTTGTTGGCACGCTTCTATATTATAATAAATTACCCCCTTAGGTTATATCAAAAATAATAAATTCATTTTCTGTTGATTATGAAAATTATTAACGTATATTTGTGCCGATTTTGTATCTGAAAAATCACGTAATAATACTTTTCTCAATTTATTTCTACGTTTTTTTCTCATCCAATTTCTGAGATAACGTAGCACTTATCATATTAAAGCAAACAGTAATACTGCTTAATTTTTTATCACCAAGTTGCTGCAATTTTTAACCAGGCTTTAATATAACAACAAGCCTTAATTTTTAATAATATGAATATTTATGTTGGCAACCTTGATTTTAAGGTTAACGAAGAGGACCTGAAAGGTATTTTCGAGGATTATGGTAATGTGTCTGAAACAAAGATTATTATCGATAAATTTAGCGGAAGAAGCAAAGGCTTCGGTTTTGTTACTATGGAAAATAATACTGATGGCAAAAAGGCCATCGATGAGTTAAACGGCACCACACTGGAAAACAGGCAAATAGTGGTAAATGAAGCCCGTGAAAAAAGGGAATCAGATAATAGGAGGAGATACTAATTATGAATCATGGTAAAGTAAAGTGGTTTAGTGAAGCCAAGGGATTTGGATTTATTGAATCAGATGACGGGAAAGACATATTTGTACACCGTTCAGGCTTATTAAGTGCATTTGGAGGTTTGACTCCTGAACAGGAAGTTGAATTTGAGGTAAGACAAGGCGATAAAGGGCTGGTAGCTTTTAATGTTAAATAAAAAAAGGTATATTTGAAATCATTTTAATTGGAGATTTTACCCTACCCATTCCTAACGTTCAGGGAGGAATGGGTATTGGGATATCCAAGTCAGGATTCGCCTCGGTGGTGGCATCATCAGCTGGCTGTCAATATTATGACCGTACTTACCAAAACTTATGAATTGGGTGAAACTGAAATAAGTGAAAAAATTGAAAGTATTTTCCCGGGCATCTGTTTACTGCTTCCGGGGAAAATGTCCAGGTGATCAATTCCAGAACAACAGTGGAATAGGTTTTCACAGACTAATTGCGGAGTATAAAAAGGATTTGACACCTGTTAAAATGTAATTATGAGGCAACTGAAGATAACCAAACAAATTACCCACCGTGATGAATACTCGGTAAACCTCTATTTTCAGGAAGTAAACAAATACCCAATGGTCAGTTTGGAAGAAGAAGTGAAGTTGTCGTTAAGAATACACAAAGGAGACGAAAAAGCTTTACAAAGGTTAGTGGAATCGAATTTGCGCTTTGTTATTTCTGTTGCCAAGCAATATCAGAACCAGGGATTGTCTTTTGCTGACCTGATAAACGAAGGAAACGTTGGATTGGTTAAAGCAGCCGGTAAATTTGATGAAACCAGGGGTTTTAAATTTATTTCTTATGCAGTTTGGTGGATTCGTCAATCAATAATGCAAGCTATATCGGAACAAACTCGTATTGTTAGGTTACCACTAAATCGTTTGGCTTCCATTAATAAAATATCCAGAGCCATACCATATCTCGAACAGCAATTTGAAAGAGAACCTACCGATAGCGAAATAGCCGAATATTTGGACAAGAATGAGAACTCAATAGCCGAGGACAATAAAATCAAACATAAGCAGGTATCCTTCGATAAACCTTTGTCGCACGATGGTGAAAGTAATTTTACAATGTATGATATTATTGAGACTGATACAATTCCAACACCCGACAATGGATTAGTATCTGAGTCATTAAAGATAGATTTACTGCGTGCCATGAAAAAACTGACTGATCGGGAATTTGAAATAATATCCATGTCATATGGTATAAACAACAGGAAAGTATTTAGCCTGCGTGAAATTTCCAGTTTAATGAACATTTCAAGTGAGCGGGTCAGACAAATAAAAAGTGCAGGATTATTGAAAATGAAAAAGATACTGTCTGAAGAAAGATGTTTTCATGACATTGTTTAACAAGGCATATATTTGAATGGGAAGATCCGAATCATTTGGAACAAAGGACGTAAGAAACATGCCATTGCAATAAAGTAAAGATAAGTTAAAAGAAGGGAAGAGATAGATGGACGTCTTAGTACAAAAGACTTTGTGAATATACTTAGAGAAGCCGAATAGAATGGACGAATTTATTCTGAACCGCTTTCTTCTGAAAGAAAACTGAAGTGGATGCTGCAAATATCGAAGTTTATATTCCTAAAGGAGCGAGTATAAAGAAGGCTGCTCTTTTAATCTACCCATCCATCCGTACAGCAACAAGTTTATTCCTTTTGGGTAATTCCAATTGAGAAGAATTCATATTCTTCTGTTGTCCAAGCGACTTCAACATTAAAGCATGTTGATATACCGCCCCAATAAATGTTTTATTTACAAGGTAAGGTAGTTGATATTTTTCAGTAGTTTTTTTAACTATTTTTGCCAGATTTTTATAATGAATGTGACTTATATTTGGAAAAAGATGATGGACAACCTGGTAATTTAGTCCGCCTATTAGCCATGAGAATAATTTGCTATTGGGTGCAAAATCGCTGGTTGTGCACAATTGGTGAACTGCCCAGTTATTACTCAATTCGTTGTTACTGTCTGGTAAGGGATAGTCTGAAGTAGGTACAACATGTGCTGTTTGAAAAATTGTACTTAAGACCAATCCGCTGGTAAAATGCATAATCAGGAAACCAGAAAGAACCCAATACCAGGCCAGTGGAATAAGCGCTAATGGTAAAACAAGAAATAACACATAGTAAATAATTTTTGAAATCAACATTTTATTGAATAGTGCTTTGTAATTACCACTGCTGCTTAATACAACACCTTCATTTTTATAATTTTTCAATTGTTTAAAGTCTTTTACAGTAACCCATGATAAGGTCATTAGTCCATAAAAAAACCAGGCATAAACATATTGGTATTGGTGTACCTTTTTAAGAGGTTTGTGTGGCGAGAAACGTAAAATGCCACCATGGGCAATATCTTCGTCGTAGCCTTCTATATTTGTGTACCCGTGATGTAGTGTATTGTGCTGATATCTCCAATTAGGAGGGAAACCTCCCAATAAATACAAGGAACTACCAAAAAGGTTATTAACCCACCGCTTTTTTGAAAAAGAACCATGATTTGCATCGTGCATGGTTACCAAACCCAGACCTGACATCCCGAGACCCATTACTACCCAACTAATTAATACTGGTCCTAACGAACTAATTAAACCTGAAAGCATCAGGCCATACGGAACAAAGTAAACCGTTGCCATGAGTAAAGTTTTAATCAAAATCTTTGACCCTCCGTACTTTTCTATTCCATTATTCATGAAGTAGTTTTTTACATCGTTTCGTAATTCTGTCACAAACTCTTGGTTATCTTTTTTATACTTTATATTCTTCATTTTATAATCTTCTACATGTTATTTTCTATGCTTTCCCTAAACCGTATACTTTTCTGAAATGATATCCGTAAACAGCCATCGTTATGGCATCAACAAATAATTTTGGCTTTTTTAAAATCGTCCAAAACACAAATTTCCAGTATTCAAACCGTCCTTTACTTACCAGGCCGAGTACGAAATTAGCCTTGATGAATGCTTTCAGACGGCTAAAGTCTATTTGGTTGCTTCCAATTTTAACGGGTTTATAGGTTTTTAACAGCTCCCTGATTCTCTTGTAATAAGGCTTATCATTATAAATGCTGTTTATGATGTGTTGATACCCTTCCAGTAGTTCCCGTTGATTCATTTTTGGTATAAAGTTCATAGTGAAGTCAGTGTTGCTTCCGGTTGCATCAACCGTTAAGCGGTTTTCCTTCTCCATTTGTCTGTACAATTTGGTGTTTTTTGGAGCATTCAACAAACCTACCATGGCCGAGACAATGCCACTTTTTTGAATAAAATCAACCTGCCGCTGAAATACGTTGTCCGTATCGCTATCGAATCCTACAATAAAACCTCCCGAAACCTGCAATCCGGATTTTTGAATTAGTTTTACATTCTCCAATAGATCACGGTTTTCGTTTTGTACTTTATGGCAATTCTGCAACGATTCTTCAACCGGGGTTTCTATACCAATAAAAGTTGAAGTAAAACCTGCACCGAGCATCATTTGCAGCAGCTGTGAATCATCTGCCAGGTTAATTGATGTTTGTGCATTAAACTTGAAAGGATGCTTATGAGTTTCCATCCAGGTAATCATATCGGGCAAAATGCTGCTTTTAATAACTTTTTTGTTGCCTATAAAATTATCATCAACAACAGCAACCGGCCCTCGCCACTTCAGTTTATATAAAGCATCAAGCTCATGTTGCACTTGTTCACTGCTTTTCATCCGGACTTTGTGTCCAAGCAGGGCTGTTATTTCACAAAAATCGCAATTATAAGGGCATCCGCGCGATACCTGCATGTTCATAAAAGCATAATCATTCATTTTCAGCAGATGATAATCAGGAACAGGTGAAAGTGATAAATCGGCAAAG
Source organism: uncultured Rikenellaceae bacterium (assembly GCA_964472085.1). Taxonomy (GTDB): domain Bacteria; phylum Bacteroidota; class Bacteroidia; order Bacteroidales; family VadinHA17; genus LD21. The sequence continues at coordinate 134,934 of CAYYIW010000003.1, forward strand.
TGATTTGTTCGGTATATCCTTTTCAGATGACCGGTTTGGAAATCATTTAAAAAGTCAGGCATGGTGATCTCCGCTTCATTTAATATAAAATGGTTAATTAGCGGATAGTCTTCATAGTCCTGCGTAAACAACGGACCGCCCGCAACTATTTTAGCAGGATAATTTTGACATTTGTCCAGGATTTCATTCACAGAATCTTTCTGTACATACATAGCGCTTAAAAAGATAAAGTCAGCCCATTTCAGGTCTTTATCTTCAAGCTTTTCAATGTTTAAATCCACCAATTTCTTTTGCCATTTATCAGGCAACATTGCTGAAACAGTAATAAGACCCAGGGGAGGAACAGCAGCTTTTTTTGAAATGAACTTTAAAGCATGTTTGAAACTCCAGTAAGTATCTGGGTATTTTGGGTATACCAATAAAATATTCATAGTATTGCGAGCTGTTAAATTTTTTTTTGAAGCAAAGGTAGCTCAGCCTTCTGCCGATAAAAAATTTTAGGGATTAGTACCCATCCAATTGGGATAAATCGCAAAATAACAGGTGTGTAACATTAATACCTGGGGAGTGTTATTCGCCCCAGGACCTCTACAGCAGGTCTTTCACGGCCATTAGATATTGCCTTGATACAGGAATGGTCTCTTTGGTCTTATCAAGGCTTAACCAATAAGAATTGAAGTTTTTATGCAGCTTATCGATGTATTGAATATTCACCAGGCTGGTTCGGTGAGTACGAATGAAATTATTGAATTCTGCAAGCTGTTGCTCGACATTTCTCAATGTACTTCTAACCATTTTCTTATTTACGGTTCCAGCATCATGATAACCTATTTCCACATAATTATCGGCCGATTTAACATATACAATCTCAGATACCTGGATTCTGAAATTATCCGATTCATTATCGGATATTATTTCAATATGCTTATTCGAATAACTTTCTGAAAATTGTTTTAGTTTGCTTTGCAATGTACTATTATCGAGCAAAAGCTTTTTAAGCCTCACCTGATGAGATTCTATCATGAATTTTAAATGAATTGCGACCGGAAGACTCAAACTAATAAAAACTAACCTAACAACAATGATGAAGGTAATATTTATCTGTCCAACAAACCTGATATAAAAAACAAAGGCAAGAGATGTTGCGGCAACCTGGAAAAAGTAATAAAGAGAGATGTAAACTGAGTTATTGCGATTTTCATTTTCTTTGTACAGGAGGGTACTTTGAAATATGATCTGTAAGACAATAAGAACTATCAGTACAATTATACCAAATCCGGCAAGAAAAAGAAGTTTATTCTCAAATTCGAACTTATCAGCCGTGAATGGCTGATAAAATAGTATAAATAGGAAAATTGATATCGCAATTCCAAAGTATAACCTGAAATACGATTTTGTGAGGTGGATAAATTGATTTATTTTTTTATTCGTTGTCAAGAGCTTAATTACTTATCAAGATCAATTTTTAATTTTGTGGCGAGCTTGTTGATCAAAGTTCCAATATTGTAGTAATCTAAAACACCCACAACAATTTTACACGATGTACATCGTATAAAGATAAGTTCGTAAATCGAATTTGCGGGGGTTTCGTTTACTGCTTCAAATTTATCATTTGAACATTGCGGGCATTTTGAATTAGTCTCCATAGTTTTAAAATATAATTAAAGATATGCTTTTGACGAATGTGACACAAATTATTTATGATAAAGAATTTTAGATATATTTAACGTTCAGATTGCCAGCCCTTTTTGTAAACGTATCCCACAAACTCCATAAGCCAGGCGGGACCAAAATTTTCGGGAAGAGGTATAGATCCGGTCCGAAATTTCTACCGGAAGGAAGTACTCACTTTAACCGGATTTTCCACCCTTATCCTTCAGTTTTGATGAACAAATATCGGAATATCTCCGGTCTCCTTGATAAAAGCGGACCATCTGTAGGGCGAAATGCCGGAATAACCGGGCATTCAGTTAATACTGTTCGGAAAATCAGGCACTAAAAGAGATTTGAGAATAGGATATTTTTTACCAAATGATCACTTAATGTTACTCTGGTGAAAAATTTACTATTGTGGAAAGGTCATGATTTTGATGTATAAAATTGCTGTTTATATTTGATATTATGCAATATATTCACAATACAACAATAATTTATGCAATGAAATATGTTTTTATGCAGTAAGTGCATAAAAAAGAGGAGTTGACCACATTTGGCCAGTAAGATGGTTTAACATTCATATAATTTAATGACAAGCACTTGCACCCGGCTAAAGATGGTCAGTACTATCTGGCGAAATGCGGTCAAGAGTAACAGCTTTTCCATGCCAGGACGGGCTTGATCTCCCATCAGTCGACCTGACCCTTTCCTGCCACGGGTAACCCTGCAAGCCCCGCAAAACCAATGCTGCTTTGCAGCGAAGTTACCGACGGGATTGCT